>NZ_JACCQB010000084.1:0-22960 GCF_015712265.1 Burkholderia sp. 9777_1386
AGAAGCCTTCGTAATCCTGCTCGGCCTCGGCGACGAGCGCGCGATAGGCCGGCATGCCGGAAATGGCCGCCGTCTTCTCGAGCGCCGCGGGCGGCGCGAACTGACGGGTTTCGTGAAGAACCGATTCAATCGCAGACATCGACTACCCCTTGGTGAACATGAATCCTCTGCATGGCGGCGCGATCGTGCGCGCCGCGCGTCGTCTTGGCCGGCGCCTGCGCGCCGCTGTCTCCCACCACCCGCACGCGACCGCGAAGGCCTGCGCACGATGCTGCACCGCACCACATCACGCGAACGTGACCCGCGGCCCGGCGGTTTCCACGATAAGCGCTCCAACTTACCCGTCACTTACGCGGCATGGCCGTTTCGTGCACCGGGCGGCGCGCATCGAGGTCAGCTTTACGCTGTTACAACCGCGACCCTACAATCCTAACTGAACTCGCCTTCCGGATTCCAGCTTGAATCGCTACGCCCTCTTCCTCATCCTGTCGATGCTCTTCGTCGGCAGCAACGTCGGTATCGGTAAATCCATCGTTGCATTCGTTCCCGTCGCCATCCTCGCCACGCTGCGCTTCGTGATCGCGATCGCCGTGCTGTGGCCGCTGTTCAGCCCCGTGAAGATGCGTGCGGTCAAGCGCGGCGAATGGCTGAACCTGTTCCTGCAGGCCTTCTTCGGCACCTTCATGTTCACGCTGCTGATGCTCAACGGCGTGCAGCGCACGAGCGCGGTGGCCGCGGGCGTCATCACGAGCACGATCCCGGCGATCGTCGCGCTGTTCGCATGGCTGATCCTGCGTGAAAAACCGAACGGCCGTGCGCTCGTGTCGATCGCGCTCGCGATCGTCGGCGTCGTGACGATCAATCTCGCCAACGGCAGCGCATCCGGTCACGGCACGCCAGGCGACGCGTCCGGCTCGCTCACCGGCAACCTGCTGATCCTCGGCGCGGTGTGCTGCGAATCGATCTACGTGATCCTGTCGCGCCGGCTCACGCAGACGCTCGCACCGATCGACATCTGCGCGTACACGCACCTGTTCGGCCTGTTCCTGATGCTGCCGCTCGGCGCGACCGCGCTGTGGCACTTCGATTACGCGAGCGTGCCGGCCGGCACCTGGGCGCTCGTCGTCTGGTACGGACTATCGGCCAGCATCTTCTCGTTCTGGCTGTGGATGAAGGGCATCCGGCACGTGCCGGGCAGCCTCGCCGGCGTGTTCAGCGCGGTGCTGCCGATCGCCGCGGCCGCGTACGGCATCGCGTTCCTCGGGGAGCGCCCGACGCTCGCGCACGGCGTCGCGCTCGCGTGCGTCGTCGCCGGCATCGTGCTCGCGAGCCTGCGCGTGAAACGCGTGCCGGCCGCGGCCTCCTGATCCGTCCCCGGGCGTGCCGGCGCGTCGCTGCAGTCGCGCCGGCCGACGCGTTACAATAGCGCGCCTTTTCAAGATTACCCCCGATACCTGCGCACCGCGCCCGTACCCCGACATGTCCGCCCCGCACTCGCCCGGCCATCCCGGCCGTCGCCCGCTTCGCCCCCTCCCCGCGCTGATTTTCATGAGCCGCTGGCTCCAGGTTCCGCTCTATCTGGGCCTGATCGTCGCGCAGGCCGTCTACGTGTTCCTGTTCCTGAAAGAAGTGTGGCACCTGCTGTCGCATGCGACGGGCCTCGACGAAATCAGCGTGATGCTCGCCGTGCTCGGCCTGATCGACGTGGTGATGATCTCGAACCTGCTGATCATGGTGATCGTCGGCGGGTATGAAACGTTCGTGTCGCGGCTCGGCATCGAGGGCCATCCAGACGAGCCCGAATGGCTCGACCACGTGAACGCGGGCGTGCTGAAGGTCAAGCTGTCGATGGCGCTGATCAGCATTTCGTCGATCCATCTGCTGAAGACCTTCATCAACCCCGACCAGCACACGACGCACGCGATCATGTGGCAGGTGATCATCCACGTGTCGTTCCTCGTGTCGGCGCTCGTGATGGCGTGGGTCGATCGCCTGACGACGCACACGCACCCGGCCCATTTCCACGAGGCGCACGCACCCGCGGCGTCCCGACCGGCGGCCTGAACCGTCGGCAACATATTCCCCACTGTCCCCACAGAGTCTCAGCCATGACCGTCATCAAACAGGAAGACCTGATCCAGAGCATCGCGGATTCGCTGCAGTACATCAGCTACTACCACCCGCTCGACTACATCCAGGCCCTCGGCCGCGCGTACGAGCTGGAAGAGAGTCCGGCGGCGAAGGACGCAATCGCGCAGATCCTCACGAACAGCCGCATGTGCGCGGAAGGCCGCCGCCCGATCTGCCAGGACACCGGCATCGTCACGATCTTCGTGAAGGTCGGCATGGACGTGCGCTGGGACGGCGCGACGATGGGCCTCACCGACATGATCAACGAAGGTGTGCGCCGCGGCTACACGCACCCGGACAACGTGCTGCGCGCGTCGATCGTCAATCCGCCGGAAGGCGCCCGCAAGAACACCAAGGACAACACGCCGGCCGTGATCCACTACGAGATCGTGCCGGGCGACAAGGTCGACGTGCAGGTCGCCGCGAAGGGCGGCGGCTCGGAGAACAAGTCGAAGTTCGTGATGCTGAACCCGTCCGATTCGATCGTCGACTGGGTGCTGAAGACGGTCCCGACGATGGGCGCCGGCTGGTGCCCGCCGGGCATGCTCGGGATCGGCATCGGCGGCACCGCCGAGAAGGCGATGCTGATGGCGAAGGAATCGCTGATGGAGCCGATCGACATCCAGGAAATCATCGCGCGCGGCCCGAAGGACTGGATCGAGGAACTGCGTGTCGAACTGCACGAGAAGGTCAACGCGCTCGGCATTGGCGCGCAGGGCCTCGGCGGCCTCGCGACCGTGCTCGACGTGAAGATCATGGCGGCGCCGACGCACGCGGCCTCGAAGCCGGTCGCACTGATCCCGAATTGCGCGGCCACGCGCCACGCGCACTTCGTGCTCGACGGCTCGGGCCCGGCCAAGCTGGAAGCGCCGTCGCTCGACGCTTGGCCGAAGGTGCAGTGGGAACCGAACACGGAAACCAGCAAGCGCGTCGACCTGAACACGCTGACGCCGGAAGAAGTCGCGAGCTGGACGCCAGGCCAGACGCTGCTGCTGTCGGGCAAGATGCTCACCGGCCGCGACGCCGCGCACAAGCGCATCGCCGACATGCTCGCGAAGGGCGAAAAGCTGCCGGTCGACTTCACGAACCGCGTGATCTACTACGTCGGCCCGGTCGATCCGGTGCGTGACGAAGTGGTCGGCCCGGCCGGCCCGACGACGGCCACGCGCATGGACAAGTTCACCGAGACGATGCTCGCGCAGACGGGTCTGATCTCGATGGTCGGCAAGGCCGAACGCGGCCCGGTCGCGATCGACGCGATCAAGAAGCACAAGGCGGCCTACCTGATGGCGGTCGGCGGCGCGGCCTACCTCGTGTCGAAGGCGATCCGCGGCGCGAAGGTGCTCGCGTTCGAAGACCTCGGCATGGAAGCGATCTACGAGTTCGACGTGCAGGACATGCCGGTGACGGTCGCCGTCGATTCGTCGGGTACGTCGGTGCACCAGACGGGTCCGAAGGAATGGCAGGCGAAGATCGGCAAGATCCCGGTCGCCACCGCTTAAGCGCGATCGAACGAAAGGCCGGACGGGAGTCCGGCCTTTTTACTTCTCATTCTCATTATTGTGTTCGGCCGGTTATTCGAGGCTGATTCTCATTACACGCAAAAGGCAGGCCCGACAAGGCTTCGAGGCTTGGCTTTTCTCGTTCGAGCGATTATCGTTCGGTTTCTGAAGCCCCACTGAACAAGGAAACAGCCATGCAAGGCGACAAGAAAGTCATCGAATATCTGAACGCCCAACTGAAGAATGAACTCACGGCGATCAACCAGTACTTCCTGCATGCGCGCATGTACAAGCACTGGGGCCTCGACAAGCTCGGCAAGCACGAATACGACGAGTCGATCGGCGAAATGAAGCACGCCGACTGGCTGATCGAGCGCGTGTTCATGCTCGACGGCCTGCCGAACCTGCAGGACCTGCACAAGCTGCTCGTCGGCGAGGAAACCGAAGAGATCCTGAAGTGCGACCTGAAGCTCGAGCAGATCTCGCAGTCCACCTGCAAGGAAGCGATCGCCTACTGCGAATCGGTGCGCGACTACGTGTCGCGCGAGATCTTCGAAAAGATCCTCGACGACACCGAAGAGCACATCGACTGGCTCGAAACGCAGATCGACCTGATCGGCAAGGTCGGCCTGCAGAACTATCAGCAAACGATGATGGGTTCGCCCGAGTAATCGCGCCGCCTGCCAGCCTGCCGCCCGCCTGACGATGACGAACCCGTCCAACGCTACCGCGCTGCGCGCCGCCGCCCCTGTCGGCATCTTCGACTCGGGGCTCGGCGGCCTGTCGGTGCTGCGCGCCGCGCGCGCGCACCTGCCCGACGAATCGTTCGTCTACGTCGCCGACTCGCACCACGCGCCGTACGGCCCGCGCGACGAAGCCTTCATTACGGAACGCACGCTGGCCATCGGCGAGTGGCTCGCCCGCGAAGGCGCGAAAGCGCTCGTCATCGCATGCAACACGGCAACGGCCCGGGCGATCGCGGCCATCCGCGAACGCCTGTCGATCCCGCTCGTCGGTGTCGAGCCGGGCATCAAGCCGGCCGCCGCGCTGTCCGCGACCGGCGTCGCGGGCGTCCTCGCCACGCAATCGACGTTGAACAGCCCGCGCTTCCAGGCGCTGCTCGACCGCTACGGCGCCGGCCGCCGCTTCATCTGCCAACCCGGCCACGGGCTCGTCGAAGCGATCGAACGCGGCGACACGAACTCGCCCGCGTTGCGCGCGCTGCTCGAGCGTTACATCCAGCCGATGCTCGACGACGGCGCCGATACGCTGGTACTCGGCTGCACGCACTACCCGTTCTTCACAGAAACGATTCGTGACCTTGTTGGCGAGCGCCTGACGATCGTCGACACGAGCGACGCCATCGCCCGCCAGCTTGCGCGGGTCCTCGACGAACGCGGGCTGCGCGCCCCGGCCGGCACGCACGCCGCGCCGCCGCGTTTCTGCTCGACCAGCGACGGTCTGCAGCTACGCGCGCTCGCCTCGACGCTGCTCGGCCTCGACGCGCCGGTCGAATCCGTCACCATTTCCTCGCCGAACGCGCGCGCCTGCGCGACCGCCTGACGCGGGGGCCGGCACGCCGGACGCTCTCGGCGGCCTGACCGCCCCGCCGTTTCAAGGGTCCGATGATCTTAAAAAAAGCCCGACCCAGGCTTGTCAACGCCCGCAAAATTAATGATAATAATTCGCATTAACGTTAGCTATCGCAACTCATCATGATCGTCTGCGTGTGCAAGTCTGTTTCCGATCGCAAGATTCGCGCGTCCCTCGCCGAGGGCGTGAATTCTTTCGATGAACTCCAGTTCGAGCTCGGCGTGGCCACGTGCTGCGGCAAGTGCGAGGAGTCCGTACGCGACCTCATGGCCGAGCAAGGCGTCTGCGCGAGCCGGTGCGGCGTCGAGCATCATGCGCATCCGATCCCGGTCACGTTCTACGACCGCAAGGCGGCCTGAGCGGCGCCGAGCGTGCGCATGCGGCCCAGGCCGCATTTTTTGTTTTGACCGTCAGCAAGCCACCGTCCGCGCGAGCCAACGGCTTACCTGCCAAGGAGCCTGTGATGGAATTGCTGATCGGATTCGTAACCACCGTTTGCATCTCGCTGCTGATCTTTCGCAAGTGATGCCGATTCACCCGCCGCGCCCCGGGTGCGACGTCGTTCTTTCAAGCTAACATGCAGGCTTCGCATCTCGCTCCTGCCGGCGCCATGCCGGCTGCACCACGTATGAATCCCCGAGTGATCGTCGTCGCGGTCGGTGTGCTTGCCGCACACGCGATCATGCTGACGGCCGCGTGGCTCCATCGCAACGCGCCGCCGCCGAAATCGGTCGAGGTCCAGACGATCACCGCACAGCTCATCACGCCCGCGCCGATCGCGCAGCAGGTCGCGGCCGAGTCGATCCCGCAGCCCGCGCCGCCGAAGCCGGTGCCGCGCGTGAAGCCGAAGGTCGAACCGAAGCCGGTGCAGAAGGCGGCGAAGCCGACCCCGCAGCCGGTTGCGCCCTCGCCCGCCCCGTCGCCTACACCCGCTCCCGCCGCCGATCCGACACCGGCGCCCGCCGCGCCCGCTCCCGCCGCACCGGCCGCCACGCCGGGCCCGGCGCGCGAAACGATGCAGGTCAGCGCGCCGAAGAACGTGCCGACGCTCCAATGCAACTTCGTGAAGCCCGACTATCCGTCGATGTCGCGCCGTCGCGGCGAATCGGGCACCGCCTATGTTCACTTCGTCGTCGGCGTGACCGGCAAGATCGAAAGCATCGATCTGCAGAAGAGCAGCGGCTATCCGCGCCTCGACGAAGCCGCACTCGACGCGATGCGCTCGACCACCTGCCGTCCGTACATCGAGAACGGCCAGGCGATCCGCGCCGCCCGCACACAGCCCTACAGCTTCGGGCTCACCGACTAACCTGCCTCATCCGGAAGATTCAAAGGAAACAAAAAATGCAAAGCTACGGTATCGCGCACGTCTGGGCGCAAGGTGATTTCGTCACGCGCGCCATTGCGATCACGCTGCTCGTGATGTCGGTCCTGTCGTGGATCGTGATCGTCATCAAGGGCTGGAACGTGATCCGCCTGAACCGCCTCACGAAGAACGCCGAACAGGCTTTCTGGCATTCCGACAATTTCGACGACGGCATCAAGAAGCTCGGCCTCGCCGCATCGACGCCGAACGACAACCCGTTCCTCGCGCTCGCGCTGTCGGGCAAGGAAGCCGCCGACCATTACCACCAGACGCAACCGCACCTGCACGATCGCATGGACGTGTCGGACTGGGTCACGCGCTGCCTGAAGGACACGATGGACGAAGGCATCTCGCGCATGCAGAGCGGCCTCGCGATCCTCGCATCGGTCGGCAGCACCGCGCCGTTCGTCGGCCTGTTCGGCACGGTGTGGGGCATCTATCACGCGCTGCTCGCGATCGGCGCCACCGGCCAGACGTCGATCGACCAGGTCGCGGGCCCGGTCGGCGAATCGCTGATCATGACGGCCTTCGGCCTGTTCGTCGCGATTCCCGCGGTGCTCGGCTACAACGCGCTGACCCGTGCGAACAAGGGTGTGGTCAGCAAGCTGCGCCGCTTCGCGCACGGTCTGCACGCGTACTTCGTGACGGGCGCGAGCCTCGCGTCGTCGTCGACGCGCGACGGCCTGCGTCTCGCCTCGCGCGCCGCCAGCTGAGACGAGGTGAACCATGGCCATGAACACCGGTTTCAGCGACGATGACGACGATGCCGTGATGAGCGAGATCAACATGACGCCGCTCGTCGACGTCATGCTCGTACTCCTGATCATTTTCCTCGTGACGATCCCGGCGATGCAGCATGCGGTGAAGATTGACCTGCCGCACGCCAGCAGCCAGCCCGTCGACGAAAAGCCGCAGACCGTCGACGTCGCGATCCAGGGCGACGGCACAATCCTGTGGGATGACCACACGGTCACGCGCGAACAACTGCAGGCACGGATCGCGGAAGCCGCGAAACGCACGCCGCAGCCCGAGTTGCACCTGCGCGCCGACCGCAAGGTCGCGTACGAGCACGTCGCGGAAGTGATGTCGGATGCGCAGGCAGGCGGCTTGACGAAGCTCGGCTTCGTGACGGAGCCGGGCGCAAAAGCGAAGTAACGCGCGCACGCCCCGCCGTTGCCAGCGGCAACGGCGCACCTGGCCGGTCGCGCACAAAGTAAAAGGCCTTCATCGCCAGATGAAGGCCTTTTTTCATGCGCACGCGGGCGCCTTCGGGCGGCGGGCTCTTTGGCGGTATCGGTTGCGCCTCGAGCAACGCAAATGCGACTCTGCCGTGGTCTGCACGGACTGCGCGTTCTGCCCTATCTGGCTCGCAATATATGCGGCCACCTGATTTCGCTCAGAACTTCCTTCACGAAATGGGATTTCAATATAGGCCCGCCCGCGCACGCATTCAAGGTTCCGGCGATTGAAACTTGCGATTGCAGGCGACGCTTCAATGACAAAACAAATTTGCGTCGTCGTACACGCCGTGTTCAGGTCGCCGAAACATCGACCGCCGCTTCCTTCTTCGCGCGCTCAGGGCAGCCGGGCTCCTTGTACGCGCCGTGGTCGAGCTTCTCGACCAGGTAATCGACGAACGCACGTACCGCGGGCGGCATCCCTTGGCGCGACACGAACACCGCATACAACTGCGGCACCGGCAGCGTCCAGCCCGGCATCACGGGCGACAGTTGCCCCGCGCGCAGCGCGTTGCCGTACATCATCTCCGGCAGCGCGGCGATGCCGAGGCCGTCGAGCACGGCCTCGCGGATCGTCATCAGGTCGGCCGTCACGAGCCGCGGATCATGCTCGTGCACGTGGCGCGTCCCGTCCGGCGCGATCAGGTTGAATACGTGCCGGCCGTCGACGCTCGGCGTATCGAGCGTCTCGAAGCCGGTCAGATCGTCCGGCGCCAGCGGCGGCGCATTCTGGCTCAGCAGGCTCGGCGCACCGACCAGCATCTGCTCGGTGCGCCACAGCGGCCGCACGACGATGTTGGCGTTCTGCGGCGGCTCCGAGCGCACGCGCAACGCGACGTCGATCGAATCCTCGAACAGGTCGATCACGCGATTCGTCACGCGGACATGCACCTTGACCTCGGGATAGCGGCGCAGGAATTCGGGCAGGATGCGCGACAGCATCGTCTGCGACAGCGTCACCGGCACGCTGACGCGCACCGAGCCGCGCGGCGACGCGCGCAGCTGCTGCACCGCGTTCATCGCGGCCTGCGCTTCGGCGAGCATCGCCTGGCAGTGCTGGTAGAACAGCTCCCCCGCCTCGGTCAGCGCGAGCTTGCGCGTCGAACGCTGCAGCAGGCGCACGCCGAGCGCGGCCTCCAGCTCGGTCAGGCGCCGCGACAGACGCGATTTCGAGATGCCCAGCACGCGCTCGGCGGCCGAGAAGCCGCCATGTTCGACGACCTGCGAGAAGTACATCAGGTCGTTCAGGTTATGTGCATCGATATTCATCTCATCGTTCCAATTTCAGAACAATCCATTGCGAACGGCCGCAAATCGGACGGTAAAACGCCCAATATAATAGCGCTATGTTTCAAAAATAACGCTATTCCGATGATTTCGAGGGCTTCCCATGACCACCGCTCGCTCGCTTGATCGTACCTACCCCGCGCTTCGCACCACCGAAGGCGGCGGTTTCGTGGTTCACCGTCCGTTCCCGACACGGCTGCTGATGGACTTCGATCCGTTCCTGCTGCTCGATGAAATGGGCCCGGTCGACTACGCGCCCGGCGAAGCCGTGGGCGCGCCCGACCATCCGCATCGCGGCTTCGAGACCGTGACCTACGCGCTGGACGGACGCTTCCGCCATCGCGATTCGTCCGGCCATGCCGGCACGCTCGGCCCCGGCGACGTGCAATGGATGACGGCCGGCGCCGGCGTCGTGCACAGCGAGATGCCGGACCCGTCGTTCGCGCAGGCAGGCGGACGTTCCCACGGCTTCCAGCTGTGGGTCAACCTGCCGCGGCGCGACAAGATGATCGCACCGCGCTACCAGGAGATCCCGGCCGCCCGCATTCCGACCGCGACGTCGCCGGACGGGCGCGCACGCGTGCGCGTCATCGCCGGCGAAGCATTCGGCGTCCAGGCCGCGATCGAGACGCGCACACCGATCCTCTACCAGCATTTCACACTGGAGCCCGGCGCAACGGTCACGCAGCCCGTGCCGGCCGGTTATCGCGTGTTCGCCTATCCGATCGACGGAACGGGCCGCTACGGGCCCGACAGGCAGGCTGTGGACGCACGGCACATGGTCGTCTACGGCGACGACGGCGACACCGTCACGTTCGCTGCCGGCGACACGTCGCTCGACCTGTTGCTGATCGGCGGCGTGCCGCTCAACGAACCGATCGTCCGTTACGGCCCGTTCGTGATGAATACCGAGGAGGAGATCCGACAGGCCGTCGTCGACTACCAGACCGGTCGCATGGGTCGCATCGAAGCGTGAACCGGATCGGGGTCGCAGGTGCCGCGAAGCCGGTGGTTTTGCGTCACAATAAGTTCTTGAACCATGTGGCCACCCGCCACCAGAAGGAACCCGTCCCCTTGAACTTCGAACATCTGATCCAGATCAACTCCGACGATCCGGGCGTGCCGACCCTCACCCGCGACCAGCTCTGGGAAGGCCTCGTGCTGCGTGCGGAGCAGCCGCAACTGTTCGTGATCGGCCTCGACAGCTGCGTCATTCACGAACGCACCGACACGACGCTCGAACGCGAACTGCATTACGGTCACGCGACCGTGCGCGACCACGTGACGTTCACGCCGAATCAGCAGGTCCGCTACGACATCCGCGCGGCCGACGGCGAGATCGGCGGCTCGCTGACGATGACGATCGAAGAGCGCGACGACCGCGAACTGTTCCTGCGTTTCGAGTACCGCACGACGCTGACGGTCACGGACGACAGCGAAGAAGCGCGGCAGACGCACGGGATCGTCAAGGAGGCATACCGCACGTCGGACATCGACACCGTTCGCCTGATCCGCGAATACGCGCAGGGGCGCAAGGACCCTGATCCGCTGCACTGAACCCGGCGGCGGCCTGCGGGCCGCCGCTTTTGATTCAAGCTATCAGTCTCGGCATTTCGATCGATAAAGAGTTTTTGTAAATGGGAATAGTTATCATTTAGAATTCATTCCATCGTATCGACAGTCACCGATCAAACCGAATGACCGACACCATGCGCCCGACCACGCTGACCCTGCGCCGCACGACCGGCACCGCAGCCAGCAGCCGTCAGAAGACGGCAGCGGTCACCACGCCGGCGAAACCCGCCGGCAACCGCGATGCAGGCACGCGGGTCGTCAACAGCGATACGCTGCTGCAAGGCCAGAGCCACATCAGCATCGCGCATAACGGAGAGACTTATCAGTTGCGCGCCACGCGGCTCGGCAAACTGATCCTGACGAAGTAACGACCGAGTATTGTGGGGACCACCTCCCTGAGAGGTGTTGGGCAGTAGCCAGCGTAACGGCTTGCACGCGAGATCTAGACCCCTTCGTGCAAACACACTCAAGCAGCCGTTGCAGCAAGCCAAGCCACTTTTTTGGTTCTCGCACAAGGAAGAAAAAAGCGACACGTCCAACGACGTGTCGCTTTTTTGTTCGAGCCGCGAATGGGCCAGGCATGCGGCTCGCGTGTATGTGGCCGCACAACGCACGACGGCCGAAGAAAGTGGCATGCAAGCCGCTTCAGAATCCCCAGAACATCAACCACCATGCGCTGTCGACGACGGCCAGCCCGACGGCGAACCACGCGAATGCCGCGAGCCGGCGCGGCCATGCCGCATAGCGCCCCGTCACCTTCCACGCGAGCCACGCGCTCCACACGTTGGCACCGACCAGAATCGCGATGCGCACATCGGTTGCCCAGCCGAGCGGCACATGCTCGGCGCGCAGCAACGACAGCGTCGTGGCCGACAGTCCGAGGAACACGCCCGCACCCGCGATCGGGATCAGCGCCTGGGCGAGGTGATGCAAACGCACGCGATCGAAGCGGCCGAGCATCAGCGTTGCGCCGGCCAGCAACACCAGCAACGCCGTGCCGTACACGAGTCCGGTACCGACGATATAGCTGACGACCAGCCCGCCATCGAGCCAGGAGAACACGTCGTTGCGATCCGGGTAGTGCGTGAGCAGGAACCACGGCGCATTGGTCTCGAGCGGCCACGTGATGTCGTGGTCGATCAGCCAGCCCGCGAGCCATTGCTTGATCTGCACGAACCACGGGCTGACGGTCCAGTGGAACGCGCCGATCGCCACGCCGAGCAGGCCGTAGAGAATCAGTGCGGTGTCCCACGGGTTGGCCTGCTCCGCACCGAGGTTCACGACCTCGTCGGACGGCGAGCGCAGCGACAGCGAAATCGCGTCGCGATGCCCGCTGCAACGACCGCACATATGGCAGGCCGCCGCACCCTTCATGTTGCGCAACGGCACGAGCGGTGCGCAATTGATCGGAATCACGCGATGGCCGTGCTCGCCGTTCTTGTACGAACGGCGCCACGCATCCTCGTCGACCTTGTAGCGCATCGGCGCGAGCCGCGCGAGCAGCCCGAACACGCCGTTGACCGGGCACAGGTACTTGCACCACACGCGTTTCTCGCGACCGTACAGCACGCCGATCACGATCGCGCCGACGGTCGAGCCGCCGAGCACGAACAGCACCGCGAGCGGGTACTGGTACACGCTCACCATCTGTCCGTAGATCGTCGTGATGCCGAACGCGACGAACGGCCAGCCGCCCCACCGGATCCAGCGCGGAATCGGGCCGCCGCGGCCGAACTTGCTCGCGTATTCGGTGAGCGCGCCCTCCGGACACAGCACGCCGCACCAGACGCGTCCGAGCATCACCATCGACAGCAGCACGAACGGCCACCAGATGCCCCAGAACGCGAATTGCGCGATGAGCGTGAGGTTGTTCCACAGATGCGCGGAATCGTCCGGCAGCGGCAACACGGCCGGCACGATGATCAGGAACGCGTAGACGGCGACGACGATCCACTGGATACCGCGGATCAGCGCACCGTGGCGCTGCATCCACTGGCCGGCCTGCGCGAGCCAGCCCGGCTTGACGGCGGCGACAACGCTCATGCCGCGCGACCCGCAGCAACGGCCGGACGGCGGCTCGCGCGCTTCATCAGCAGCCAGACGACCGCCCAGTAGACCGCATAGGCCACCAGGTTGGTCAGCGCCGGGTGTGCGCGATAGCCGGTCAGCGTCGCGACGAGCGAGCCGAACGTGCCCGAATCATCGAGGATCGCGGACGTATCCCACACCTGCGAAATGCCGAGCGGCAGGATTTCCTTGTCGATCAGCTTGTCGACGCCGGTCTGGAACAGGCCCGCACCGAGGAACAGCAGCATCACTTCGGTGACGCGGAAGAAATGCCGCCACGAGAAGTACTTGCCGCCGAGCTGCAGCAGGTAGAACGTGAGGAACGCGAGACCGAGACCGATCACGACCGCGAGCATCTGGCTGCCGTCGACGTGGCCCGACTGGCCGAAACCGAGGCCGTACAGGAAGATCACCGTCTCGCTGCCTTCACGCGCGATCGCGAGCGCGACCAGCACGGCGACGCCCCACCAGTTCGAATCGCGCGTGCTTTGCTGCAGCGATTGCTCCATGTCGCGCTTCAGCGTGCGCCCGTGCCGGCGCATCCACAGCACCATCTGCACGATCAGCACGCACGCGATCAGCACCATCGCCGTCTGGAAATAGTCCTGCGCGTCGCCGGACAACACTTCGGTGAACCCGACCAGCGCGGCGCCGAGGCCGACGGCCATCAGCAGGCCGACAGCGACGCCGGCCCAGAGGAAAGGCAGGCCGCGGCGCGCGTCGTCGTCGCCGTTTTTCAGCCATGCATAGAGAATGCCGACGACGAGCAGCGCTTCGACGCTCTCCCGCCAGACGATGAACAAGATCTGACCCATCGATACCTCCTGACGCGCGGGGCAAGGGACTGGCGCGCCCGCGCGCAGATAAAACGCGTTACTTCGCGACGATCACGCCCTGAGCCTGCTGGTGGAAATCGTCGAAAAACTTGTATTCGCCCGGCGACAGCGGGGCGACGACCACGAATGAATCGGCGCCCGGCGCGAGCACCTTCTCCTTGCGCAACTGCACGCTCTCGAATTCGGCGGCGCCCTTGCCGGTGTTCCTGATCTCGATCTTGAAACGCTGGCCGGCCGGCACTTCGATGCGGGCGGGCGTCAGCTTGCCATCCGTCATCTCGAGCTTGAACGTCGGCAGATCGGCCGCATGCGCCGCGCCGGCAAGCCACAGCGCAGCGGCTGCGGTAACGATTTTCTGGGGAATTTTCATTCTGGGTTCTCTACGCCGACGGCGCGCCGAAGCGCGCCGTTCGTGATGCCACCGATCAGTAACCGCCCTTCTTGCCGATACCGGCGAACGGGAAATCGTACTCGAGCGTGATGGGCTTGAACCACGGGCCCACGCCCGTTTCCTTGTCGACGTGGCGACCGAACGCCATGTGGCCCGACTGCATCGGCGGCTTGACGACCATCGTCAGGTGATACTTGCCGGGGCCGGCGAGCTTCACGTTGTCGCCGTAGTGCGGGCCGTCGCTCGCGACCATGCCCATCAGGTCGCCTTCGGCCTTCCACTTCGTGTCGCCCTGCTTCGTCAGCTTGTACGTGACCTGCAGGTACGGCATCCAGTCGCCTTCCGCGAAACCGGTCGGGTTGTTCTTGACCGCATGGATGTCGGCCTCGAGGTGAATGTCGGAATCCGACGCCTTGCGCATCATGCCTTCCGGGTCCATCGTGATCGGCTGCAGGTACACCGCGCCGATTTCCATGCCGCCCTGGATCTGCTGCTTGCCGATCGGATACTCGGCCGCCGAGGCCGACATCGCGGCAAGCGCCGCCGCTACCGCAACCGTCGTGCGGATGAACGAAGAACCCAACATGGACACTCCTTGTTATTTGTCTGACTATCTTGACGACATGCGAGCGACCGCCGGGGCCACCCGCTGGAAACACTAACGCGACGAAGAACGTTAATGCGAACTATTCTCAATACATGTGGAGTTTAGCACCGAACCCGTTTCGGAACAAACGGAGAGCGCTGTAAACCCCTGATCCGACAAGGCTTACAGGCGCTTTACCAAAAGGATTCAGTGACGCTTGGAAAGATTTACCGACCGCCGCTGATGTGGTCGCCGACGTTCGCGCCGAACACGCGTTCGCGCAGCACGGCAAGCTGGTCGCGGGTGGCGGCGGCTTTCTCGAATTCGAGGTTCTTCGCGTAGTCGGCCATCTGCTTCTCGAGACGCTTGATTTCCTTCGCGAGTTGCTTTTCCGACATGTCCTCGAATTTCGCGCGCTGCTGTGCTTCCTTCAACTCCGCACGCGCGTCGTCGGCGTTGTAGACGCCGTCGATGATGTCCTTGATGCGCTTCACGACGCCGCGCGGCGTGATGCCCATCTTTTCGTTGTAGGCGATCTGCTTCGCGCGGCGCCGCTCGGTTTCGCCGATCGCGCGCTTCATCGACTCGGTCATGTTGTCCGCGTAGAGGATCGCCTTGCCGTTCACGTTCCGCGCGGCGCGGCCGATCGTCTGGATCAGCGAGCGCTCGGCGCGCAGGAAGCCTTCCTTGTCCGCGTCGAGGATCGCGACGAGCGACACTTCGGGAATGTCCAGACCCTCGCGCAGCAGGTTGATCCCGACCAGCACGTCGAACGTGCCGAGCCGGAGGTCGCGGATGATCTCGACGCGCTCGACCGTGTCGATGTCGCTGTGCAGGTAACGCACCTTGACGCCATGGTCGGCCAGGAACTCGGTCAACTGTTCGGCCATGCGCTTCGTCAGCACGGTGATCAGCACGCGCTCGCCGGCCTTCACGCGGGCGTTGATCTCGGTCAGCACGTCGTCGACCTGCGAGCTCGCCGGGCGCACTTCGATTTCCGGATCGACGAGGCCCGTGGGTCGCACGACCTGCTCGGCGATCTGCCCCGTCACGCGCTTCTCGTAATCGGCCGGCGTGGCCGACACGAACACGACCTGGCGCATCTTGCGTTCGAACTCGTGGAACTTCAGCGGCCGGTTGTCGAGCGCCGACGGCAGGCGGAAGCCGTAATTGACGAGGTTTTCCTTGCGCGCGCGGTCGCCGTTGTACATCCCGTTGAGCTGGCCGATCAGCACGTGCGATTCGTCGAGCAGCATCAGCGCATCGGGCGGCAGGTAGTCGACGAGCGTCGGCGGCGGATCGCCGGGCGCCGCGCCCGAGAAATGCCGCGAATAGTTCTCGATGCCCTTGCAGAAGCCGAGCTCCTGCAGCATTTCGAGATCGAAGCGCGTGCGCTGCTCGAGGCGCTGCGCCTCGACGAGCTTGCCCTCGCGATGGAAGAACTCGAGCCGTTCGCGCAGTTCGTCCTTGATCGTCTCGACCGCGCGCATCACGGTGTCGCGCGGCGTCACGTAGTGCGACGACGGATACACGGTGAAGCGCGGAATCTTCTGCCGCACGCGCCCGGTCAGCGGATCGAACAGCTGCAGCGTCTCGACTTCGTCGTCGAACAGTTCGACGCGCACGGCCATTTCCGCATGTTCGGCCGGGAAGATGTCGATCGTGTCGCCGCGCACGCGGAACGTGCCGCGCTGGAAATCCTGCTCGTTGCGCGTGTACTGCATCGCGATCAGCCGCGCGATCACGTCGCGCTGGCCGAGCTTGTCGCCCGTGCGCAGCGTCAGGATCATCTGGTGGTATTCGGACGGGTTGCCGATACCGTAGATCGCCGACACGGTCGCGACGATCACCACGTCGCGACGCTCCATCAGGCTCTTCGTCGCCGACAGCCGCATCTGTTCGATGTGCTCGTTGATCGACGAATCCTTCTCGATGAACAGGTCGCGCTGCGGCACGTAGGCCTCAGGCTGGTAGTAGTCGTAGTACGACACGAAGTACTCGACCGCGTTGCGCGGGAAGAACTCGCGGAACTCCGCGTAAAGCTGGGCCGCGAGCGTCTTGTTCGGCGCGAACACGATCGCCGGGCGGCCGAGCCGCGCGATCGTGTTGGCCATCGTGAAGGTCTTGCCCGAACCCGTCACGCCGAGCAGCGTCTGGAAGGCAAGGCCGTCGCCGACGCCTTCGACGAGCGTGTCGATCGCGGTCGGCTGGTCGCCCGCGGGCGGATACGGCTGGTAAAGCTGGAACGGCGACCCTTCGAAAGTGACGAATTTGGATTCGTCGAGCGCGTCGCCGACTTCGGCATGATGTTCGGACATGGAATGCGGCCGGAGCAAGGGCAAAGAAAGCATTCTAGCGCTTCGCGGCCGCGCGAACTGCTGTCGGCTCCTGCCGCACGACGGCCGCCCGAAATCGCGATTCGCCGCCGAAACGCGACGGAATCACCGCCCCCGCCAGCGCGAATTCGCTACAATATCAGGCTGCTGCGCTTTCCGGCGTCGCGCCGTGGGTGCGCGGTCCGCTGCGCCCGTCCCGCCGGCTGAAAGCCTGACCCTCTTTTCACTACTGCCGAATCATCATGTCGCTCTTCTCCGCTGTCCAGCTTGCTCCCCGCGACCCGATCCTGGGCCTGAACGAAGCCTTCAACGCCGATGCGCGTCCGACCAAGGTCAACCTCGGCGTTGGCGTGTACACGAACGAAGACGGCAAGATTCCGCTGCTGCGCGCGGTGCGCGAAGCGGAGAAGGCACGTGTCGAGGCCGGCCTGCCGCGCGGCTACCTGCCGATCGACGGGATCGCCGCCTACGATGCGGCCGTGCAGAAGCTGCTGCTCGGCAACGATTCGCCGCTGATCGCGGCGGGCCGCGTGGTCACGGCCCAGGCACTGGGCGGCACGGGCGCGCTGAAGATCGGCGCCGATTTCCTGCGCACCGTGAATCCGAACGTGAAGGTCGCGATCAGCGATCCGAGCTGGGAAAACCACCGCGCGCTGTTCGAAGCGGCCGGCTTCGAAGTCGTCGCCTACCCGTATTACGACGCGGCCACCAACGGCGTGAACTTCGAAGGCATGCTGTCGGCGCTGAACGGCTACGCGGCAGGCACGGTCGTCGTGCTGCACGCGTGCTGCCACAACCCGACCGGCGTGGACCTGACCGAAGCGCAATGGCAACAGATCGTCGACGTCGTGAAGGCGCGCAACCTCGTGCCGTTCCTCGACATGGCCTACCAGGGCTTCGGCGAGAACATCGACGCCGATGCCGCTGCCGTGCGCCTGTTTGCCGCGGCCGACCTGAACGCATTCGTGTCGTCGTCGTTCTCGAAGTCGTTCTCGCTGTACGGCGAGCGCGTCGGCGCGCTGTCGATCATCACGTCGAGCAAGGAAGAAGCCACGCGCGTGCTGTCGCAACTGAAGCGCGTGATCCGCACGAACTACTCGAACCCGCCGACCCACGGCGGCGCGGTGGTCGCAGCGGTGCTCGCGTCGCCGGAACTGCACGCTTCGTGGGTGCAGGAACTCGGCGAAATGCGCGATCGCATCCGCGCGATGCGCAATGGTCTCGTCGAGCGCCTGAAGGCAAGCGGCGTCGATCGCGATTTCAGCTTCATCAACGCACAGCGCGGGATGTTCTCGTATTCGGGCCTGACCTCGGCGCAAGTCGATCGCCTGCGCGACGAGTTCGGCATCTATGCGGTCGGCACGGGCCGGATTTGCGTCGCCGCGCTGAACACGCGCAACCTCGACGCGGTCGCCAATGCGGTCGCAGCAGTCCTGAAGTAAAGCCGCGTCGGGCGGCAACCGTCACCAGGCCCGCCCTGCCGACATGAAAAACGCGCTCCACGGAGCGCGTTTTTTTGTACCGTTCAGCGCGGTGGGCGGCTATGCCGCCCGCCCCGCGCTACTGCATGAACCAGCCGTGGCTGACGACCACCGACTGGCCCGTGAGCGCGGCGCTCGGAAACGCCGACAGGAACAGCACCGTCTGCGCGACGTCCTGCACCGTCGTGAACACGCCGTCGACCGTGTTGCCGAGCATCACCTTCTTGATCACTTCCTCTTCGCTGATGCCGAGCTCCTTCGCCTGTTCCGGAATCTGCTTGTCGACCAGCGGCGTGCGCACGAAGCCCGGACACACGACGTGCGAGCGCACGTTGTGCTTCGCGCCTTCCTTCGCCAGCACGCGCGCCAGGCCGAGCAGACCGTGCTTGGCCGTCACGTACGCCGACTTCAGCGGCGACGCTTCGTGCGAGTGCACCGAACCCATGTAGATCACGACGCCGCCGCGATCGTCCTTGTACATGTGCTTGAGCGCGGCCTTCGTCGTCAGGAACGCGCCGTCCACGTGGATCGCCTGCATCTTCTTCCAGTCGGCGAACGAGTAGTTCTCGATCGGGTTGACGATCTGGATGCCCGCGTTCGACACGAGGATGTCGACCGAGCCGAACGCTTCGGCCACCTTGTCGATGCCGGTGTTTACGGCTTCCTCGTTGGTCACGTCCATCGCGACGCCGATCGCCTTGCCGCCTGCCTTGTTGATCTCGTCGGCGACCGCGTTCGCGCCGTCCTGGTTCAGGTCGGCGATCGCGACGGCCGCGCCTGCCTTGGCGAGCTCCAGTGCGATTTCCTTGCCGATGCCGCTCGCGGCGCCCGTGACGACTGCGGTCTTGCCGCTCAGATCTGCTGCCATATCCGTCTCCTCCCGTTATCGGATCGAATAAAACACGCGCCCGCCCGCATCCGCGCTCATCGCGAAATCGTGGCGGCGTGCCAGGCGTCATTGTGCACGATCGGCCCCGCCGTTCGCGTGCAAAACGTCTAAGCTTAAGGTCGGTTCCGTTCAGCAGGAGATTCTCATGCACTATCGACGGCTAGGCCGCTCCGGCCTGCAAATCAGCGAGCTTTCCCTCGGGTCGTGGGTGACATACGGCAACCAGGTCGATCAGCGGGTCGCGCGCGAATGCCTCGCCGCGGCACGCGATGCGGGCGTCAATTTCTTCGATAACGCCGAGGTCTACGCCGGTGGCAAATCCGAGGAAATCATGGGCCACGCGCTCAAGTCGCTCGACTGGCCGCGCGTCAGCTATATCGTGTCCACGAAGTTCTTCTGGGGGCTCGCGGAAGCCCCGAACCAGTATCACACGCTGAACCGAAAATACCTGCTGAATGCGATCGACGGCTCGCTGCGCCGGCTGCAGCTCGACTATGTGGACCTCGTCTATTGCCATCGTCCCGATCCCCATACGCCGATCGAGGAAACCGTCTGGGCGATGAGCGACATGATCGTGCGCGGCAAGGCGCTGTACTGGGGCACGTCGGAATGGAGCGCCGACGAGATCCGCGCGGCATGCGAGATCGCCGAGCGGCATCATCTGCACAAGCCGGTCGTCGAACAGCCGCAGTACAACCTGTTCCACCGCACCCGGGTCGAGCAGGAATATGCGCGGCTCTACGACGATTACGGCCTCGGCCTCACGACCTGGAGCCCGCTGGCGTCGGGGCTGCTCACCGGCAAGTACCGCAACGGCGTGCCGGCCGGCAGCCGCGCGCAGTTGCAGGGCTACGACTGGATGCGCGAACGGCTGACCGATCGGGCCGCCAACGACATCGTCGAGCGGCTCGGCGAGATCGCCGCCGAACTCGGCTGCAGCACCGGCCAGCTGGCGATCGCGTGGGTACTGTCGAATCCGCGCGTGAGTTCGGTCATCACGGGTGCATCGCGGATCGACCAGATCGGCGACAACATGCGCGCGCTCGAGGTTGCCGCGAAGCTGACGCCGGATGTGAAGCAACGCATCGAGGCGGTGGTCGGCGACGCATACGAGTGAGGCGACTCGCGTACAATACGCGGCCGCATCGGCGCGCGGCCTCACGGCCGCGCACGATCGCCCGCTTTCATCGATTCACCCTTCGTTTCAGGCAGCCAGCCATGCTCAGTTATCGTCACGGTTTTCACGCAGGCAACCACGCGGACGTGCTCAAGCACGCCGTCGTCGTCCAACTGCTGCGCTACCTGAACAAGAAAGACAAATCGTACTGGTACATCGATACGCACGCGGGCGCCGGCGTGTACTCGCTGCGCGACGGTTATGCAGCGAAGACGTCGGAATTCGATACCGGCATCGGCCAACTGTGGAACGAAAAGAACCTGCCGGAGGCGCTCGGCGACTATGTGGATGAAGTCCGCGCGCTGAACGACGATGGCGAACTGCACTTCTACCCGGGTTCACCGTACATCGCATGGCGATCGATGCGCGAGCAGGATCGTATGCGCCTGTTCGAAATGCACACGACGGAAATCGATGTGCTGCGCCACAATTTCCGCGATGCGGGGCGACGCGCGATGATCTTCGCCGGTGACGGCTTCGAAGGTATCAAGGCGCTGCTGCCGCCGCCGCCGCGACGTGCACTCGTGCTGATCGATCCGTCCTACGAGGACAAGAAGGACTACGCGCGCACGGTGAGCTGCGTGACGGAATGCCTGAAGCGTTTCGCGACCGGCTGCTATGCCATCTGGTATCCGCAGGTCACGCGGACGGAATCGCAGCGCTTTCCCGAGCAGTTGAAGCGCCTGCAGCCGAACAACTGGCTGCACCTGACGCTGACGGTGTCGAATCCGCCGACCGACGGGCTGGGCCTCTACGGCAGCGGGATGTTCATCCTCAATCCGCCGTATACGCTCGCCCAGAGCATGAACGAGGTTCTGCCCTACCTGGTCGAGATGCTGGGACAGGATAGCGGCGCTCGCTGCCAGATCGAGCACCGCGGCAACTGATCCGGCGACCGGCCGTTACGGCTGCGGTCGCGGCGCGAGCCTCGGCTGATAGGCGGGTTGCCCGTCCCACGCGGGAACATTG
Source organism: Burkholderia sp. 9777_1386 (assembly GCF_015712265.1). Classification (NCBI taxonomy): domain Bacteria; kingdom Pseudomonadati; phylum Pseudomonadota; class Betaproteobacteria; order Burkholderiales; family Burkholderiaceae; genus Burkholderia; species Burkholderia sp. 9777_1386. The sequence continues at coordinate 21,424 of NZ_JACCQB010000084.1, forward strand.
ATATACGGGGCGACGAACAATGGAACCGACGTGTTCGGCGCCTGCCCGGCCGGAGCGCGCATGCCTGCCGGCTCGACGATCGGCTGCGACGACAGCGGTGCCGTCTGCAGCACCCATCCGCCCTTGCCGTCCTGGATACCGCGCTGCGTATCGAGCACCAGCGGTTTGGACGATGTCGCGGCACCAGCCGCGAGGCCATGGACGAGCACAGCCGCGCCCAAAACGAGACGCGCGCGGGCACTGCGACGCACATCGACACCCAAACGCATGATCGTGTCCTTCAGGATGAAAAGCAGGTCCATACCATAGCGCTGCACCGACGATTTCGCCAGATCCGACGCACAAAAAAACAAAGCCCCGTCAATACGGGGCTTGCTTATCGTTCGGCGCCGCTCGGCACCTGACGGGGACTGCGATTACAGCGAGTAGCCGTTGGTTTCGAGCGAGCGGATGCGGCTCTCGAGCTGGACGATGTCCGACGACGTGGCGAGGTAGGCCTCACGGCGCTCACGTTCTGCGGATTCGAACCAGTTGCTCAGCTTTTCGACGATGTAGGCGATCATGACGTTCTCCAAGGAAGAGGGACCCCTGGTGAATCGAGATTCAGGGATTTCCCGTATAGGGTTATCCCGAATTATAGCGACGCCGCACCAAGATGCTAGTGAAATACTTGCATGGCAACCATTCCCATTTGGAATGGACTGAGGCAAACATCACATAACCCATTGATTTTGATGGATATTGCTCCAGGGCTTGTTTTTAGGCTCGAGAACACGCACTAATTTGGTTCATCGACCGGGTCGGCGAGGCGCGCCAAAATCGGGCATTCAGGTCGTCCGTCACCATGGCAGTGCGCGGCGAGGTCGGCCAGTGTGTCGCGCATGTCGCTTAGCTCCGCGATGCGTTTGTCGAGTTCGGCCACATGCTCGAGAGCGATCGATTTCACTTCGGCGCTGGCGCGTGAGCGATCCTGCCAGAGCATCAGCAGCTTGCGAATGTCCTCGACGAGAAAGCCGAGCCGTCGCGCCTGACGGATGAACCGCAGGGTATGGACTTCGTCCGCACCGTAGATCCGGTAGCCGGCATCGGTGCGCTTGCTCGGCGCAAGAAGGCCGACTTGTTCGTAGTACCGGATCATTTTTGCGCTGACCCCGGATTCGCGCGACGCGTCGCCGATATTCATTCCTCGCCCTCTGCCCTCAAAACCTGGTTTCGAACACGAACGTCGGCGGATGCCATCGTCGACGACAGTTCGATCGTATCAAATCGCGGGACTTTGTTCGGGGGACGGCTTGGTGGCGGGAGCCGGAGGATCTGATCTGGCGCGCATACCGTTTCGCGCTTCGCCGCATGCTTTTTTGGCGCGCCAATGCAAAAACCCCCGCCTTTCGGGCGGGGGTTTCTGGCTTAGGGAGCCTGACGATTACCTACTTTCACACGGGAATCCGCACTATCATCGGCGTAGAGTCGTTTCACGGTCCTGTTCGGGATGGGAAGGGGTGGGACCTACGCGCTATGTTCATCAGGCAAAGGGGGT
>NZ_JACCQB010000085.1:0-21557 GCF_015712265.1 Burkholderia sp. 9777_1386
TTTTAATGCCTAGCCGCCCCGCCGCCGCCCACCTGCCGCCTCCGGCCGCCCCTCGCGCGCGCCGCCGCTGCCGCGCATGCTGAAGCGCTTCGGCAACCCGGACGTCGCGAAGGCCGTCGCGAACCTCGTCTGGCTGGGGCTCGAACGGCTCACCCAGATCGGCGTCGCGATCGCGATCAGCGGCCTGCTGGCCCGTTATTTCGGGCCAGATGTGTTCGGCAAATGGCAGTATGCGAATACGCTTCTCCTGGTACTGGCGCCGCTCACCTGGGTGTGCGGCGCGGAAATCCTCGTCCCGACCATCGTCCAGCGCCCGCCCGCGCAGCTCGGCGCGGTGCTCGGCAGCGCGTTCGTGCTGCGCATCGCCGTGTCGGCCGCCGCGCTCGCCGCGACCTGGATCGCGATCGCCGCGGGCGCCTTCGACCCGCTGGTCGGCGCGATGCTCGCGGGCCTCGCGGTCACGATGGTGTTCCGCGAGCCGTTCGTCGGCGTGATCAACGCGTGGCTGCAGAGCATGACCTACAGCAAGCCGCAGCTCGTCACCAGCATGGTCACCGCGCTCGCCAAGGCGCTGCTCGTCTGGCTGCTGGTCCGCGCGGCCGCCGGCCCCGCCCGCTTCGCGTGGCTGTGGGCGCTGGAAGCCGCCGCGATCGGCTTCGCGCTGCTGCTGTACTACCGCCATCGTAACGGCGGTGCGCTCGGCTGGACGTTCGACAAGCCGCTGTTCCGGCACTTTGCAACGGCCGGCACCGTGTTCTGGCTCGGCCTCATCTGCATGTACCTGTTCCTGAAGCTCGACCGCCTGATGCTCGAGCGCCACGTGTCGTTCGCCGATCTCGGCCGCTATTCGGCCGCGCAGCAGCTCAACGAGAACTGGATCACGCTCGCGCTGATGCTCGCGCAGACGATCGCGCCCGCCTTCGTCTACCGCGTGCAGGACGTCGCGCGGCTGCGCCGCAACATCGTCCGGCTGATCGCGATGACGGCCGGCCTGATGACGGCCGGCGCGCTCGTGCTCGACGCCGCCGCCCCGCTGATCGTCGGCAAGGTGTTCGGCCGCGGCTACGAGGCGTCGGTCGACATCTTCCGCTGGGCCGTCTGGCTGTCCGTGCCGGCCGGCATCGAGGCGATAGGCAATCTTATCGTTCTCAAATATCAAGCAAAATTCGTGTTGCTGTCGAAATGGCTGCTCGCGCTGGCCATCGCCGCGATCGTCAACCTGTTCGCGATCCCGCGGCTCGGCCTGTACGGCGCGCTCGTCGGGCTGGCGGCCGGCTACCTGGCCGCGGCCGCCGTCAACTTTTATTACATCCGTTTCAAGCTGCGAACATGACGTCCCCTGCTTGCCCGACCCCGCTCGACGACGTGGCCGTGCTGATGCCGGCCTACAACGGGCACGACGACGTCGTCCGGACCCTCGCGTCGTTTCGCGAGGACGCGCCCGTGCACGTGCTGATCGTCGACGACGGCAGCACGCCGCCGATCGTCGCGCCCGATCTGCCGGGCCTGTCGATCGACGTGCTGCGCATGCCCCGGAACGGCGGCATCGAACGCGCGCTGGCGGCCGGCATCGACGCGCTCGCGGCGCGCGGCTTCCGCTACGCGGCCCGTATCGACGCCGGCGATCTCGCCGCGCCGCAGCGCCTCGCGAAGGAGCGCGCCTATCTCGGCACCCATCCGCGCGTAGCCTGCGTCGGCATGTGGACGCAGGTCGTGTCGCGCGCCGGCGAGCCGCGCTTCATGCTGACGCCGGCCGCCGATCCGCGCACGCTGCGCCGCACGCGCTTCCTGCGCTCGCCGCTCGTGCATCCATCTGTGATGTTGCGCATCGACGCCGTGCGCGAAGTGGGCAACTATCGGGCAAAGTACCGCGCGGCCGAGGATCTCGATCTTTTTTTACGGTTAATGCAACGCTACGATTGCGCGAACCTGCCGGAACTCGGCCTGTATTACGAGCTTAACGAGGGCGGGATCAGCGCGACCAAACGCCGGCGCCAGCTGGTGTCGACGCTCACGCTGCTGCTGCGCCACTTCAACGTGCTGAACCCGTACGACTGGGCCGGCCTCGCCAAGAACCTGCTGCATTTCGTGACGCCGTACCGTACGCTGCAGCGCATCAAGCAGACGCTGTTCGCCGCGCGGCCGTCCGCCTGACGTGCATCCGGCCCGTTCGGCAATTTCGACGCTTTATTTTTTCTTTTTTTCATGTCCGCCACCTCCCCGCTGCGCATCGCGCTCGTCTGCAACACGGCCTGGGCGATCCATACGTATCGCCACGGGCTGATCCGTGCGCTCGTCGCGCGCGGCGCCGAGGTCGTCGTGATCGCGCCGCACGACCGCACCGTGCCGTTGCTCGAGCGGATGGGCTGCCGCTACGTGGCGCTCGCGGTCGCGTCGAAAGGCACGAGCCCGCGCGAGGATCTCGGCACGCTCGCCGCGCTGGTGCGCCACTATCGCGCGCTGCGGCCCGACCTCGTGTTCCATTACACGATCAAGCCGAACATCTACGGCTCGGTGGCCGCGTGGCTCGCGCGCGTGCCGTCGATCGCGGTGACGACGGGCCTCGGCTACGTCTTCATCCAGAAGAGCCGCGCGGCGAGCGTCGCGAAGCGCCTGTACCGGTTCGCGTTCCGCTTCCCGCGTGAAGTGTGGTTCCTGAACCGCGACGATCTCGCGACCTTCACCGACGAGCGCTTGCTCGCGCACCCCGATCGCGCACGGCTGCTGCACGGCGAAGGCGTCGATCTCGAACAGTTCGCGCCCGTGCCGCTGCCCGCCGGCGACGCGCCCGTGTTCATCCTGATCGGCCGGCTGCTGTGGGACAAGGGCGTGCGCGAATACGTGGAGGCCGCGCGTCTCGTGCGCGAGCGCTTCCCGAACGCGCGCTTCCAGTTGCTCGGGCCGCTCGGCGTCGACAATCCGAGCGCGATCGGCCGCGCGGATGTCGACGCGTGGGTCGACGAAGGCATCGTCGAATATCTCGGCGAAGCGCACGACGTGCGACCGCACATCGCGGCGGCCGACTGCGTCGTGCTGCCGTCGTACCGCGAAGGCGTGCCGCGCACGCTGATGGAAGCATCGGCGATGGGCCGCCCGATCGTCGCGACCGACGTGCCGGGCTGCCGCGACGTCGTCGCCGACGGCGACACGGGTTACCTTTGCCGCGTACGCGACAGCGCGAGCCTCGCGGAGCAATTGAATCGCATGATCGAACTCGGAACGGCCGGACGCGAAGCGATGGGCGCGCGCGGCCGGCAGAAGGTCACGGCGGAATTCGACGAACAGCAGGTCGTCGAACGCTACCGGCGTACCATCCACTCGTTAACCGGTATCACCCTCTGAAGGAGCGCATCAGCAATGACCGCTAAAGGCACCATCCTCGTCACCGGCGGAGCCGGCTATATCGGCTCGCACACGACCGTCGAGCTGCTCGACAACGGCTACGACGTCGTGATCGTCGACAACCTCGTCAACAGCAAGGCCGAATCGGTGCGCCGGATCGAGCGGATCACGGGCAAGACGCCTGCGTTCCACCAGGTCGACGTGTGCGACGAAGCCGCGCTCGCGAAAGTGTTCGACGCGCATCCGATCACCGGCACGATTCATTTCGCGGCGCTCAAGGCTGTCGGCGAATCGGTCGAGAAGCCGCTCGAGTACTACCAGAACAACATCGGCGGGCTGCTCGCCGTGCTGAAGGTCATGCGCGAGCGCAACGTCAGGCAATTCGTGTTCAGCTCGTCCGCGACCGTGTACGGCGTGCCCGAACGCTCGCCGATCGACGAATCGTTCCCGCTGTCCGCGACGAACCCGTACGGCCAGTCGAAGCTGATCGCCGAGCAGATCCTGCGCGATCTCGAAGTCTCGGACCCGTCGTGGCGGATCGCGACGCTGCGCTACTTCAACCCGGTCGGCGCGCACGCGAGCGGGCTGATCGGCGAGGACCCGGCCGGCATCCCGAACAACCTGATGCCGTACGTCGCGCAGGTCGCGGTCGGCAAGCTGGAAAAGCTGCGCGTGTTCGGCTCGGACTACCCGACGCCAGACGGCACCGGCGTGCGCGACTATATCCACGTCGTCGATCTCGCGAAGGGGCACATCGCCGCGCTCGACGCGCTCGCGAAGCGCGACGCGAGCTTCGTCGTGAACCTCGGCACCGGCCAAGGCTACAGCGTGCTGGAAGTCGTGCGCGCGTTCGAGAAGGCGTCGGGCCGCCCGGTGCCGTACGAACTCGTCGCGCGCCGCCCGGGCGACATCGCGGAGTGCTATGCGAACCCGCAGGCCGCGGCCGACATCATCGGCTGGCGTGCGACGCTCGGTATCGAAGAAATGTGTGCCGACCACTGGCGATGGCAGGAGGGGAACCCGCGCGGTTTTGTATAATCCGCTGTCCATTTTCCGAGCGACCCCATGCTCAGCTTCGCGTCCGGCTTCATCGTCTCCTTGCTCGTCACGCTGTTCATCGTGCGCTACGCGCACCTTCACGAGAAATTCTCGATCGACAGCGACCTGGCCGGCGTGCAGAAATTCCATGTGCGGCCGGTGCCGCGGGTGGGCGGCATCGGGATCCTCGCCGGGGTCGTCGTTGCCGGGCTGCTCGTATCGCGGCGCTATCCGACGATCGCCGGCAGCATTCTGGGGATCGTCGCCTGCGGGATGCCGGCGTTCCTGTCGGGCCTCGTCGAAGACCTGACCAAGCGCGTGTCGCCGCGCGCACGGCTGCTCTGCACGATGGGCGCGGCCGCGCTGGCGTTCTGGCTGCTGGGCATCGCGGTCAAGCGCATCAGCGTGCCGCCGCTCGATTTCCTGCTCGGGTATGTCGCCATCTCGGCGTTCATCACGGTGCTCGCGGTCGCGGCGCTCGCGAATGCGATCAACATCATCGACGGCTTCAACGGGCTCGCGTCGATGGTCAGCTTCATGATGTTCGCGTCGCTCGCGTACGTCGCGTTCCACGTCAACGACCCGGTCGTGATGTCCGCGTCGATCATCATGATGGGCGCGGTGCTCGGCTTCTTCCTGTGGAATTTCCCCGCCGGGCTGATCTTCCTCGGCGACGGCGGTGCGTATTTCATCGGCTTCATGCTCGCGGAACTCGCGATCATGCTCGTGATGCGCAACCGCGAAGTATCCGCGTGGTACCCGGTGCTGCTGTTCATGTATCCGATCTTCGAGACCTGCTTCTCGATCTACCGGAAGAAGTTCATCCGTGGGATGTCGCCGGGGATTCCGGACGGCGTGCACCTGCACATGCTCGTGTACAAGCGGCTGATGCGCTGGGCCGTCGGGACGAAGCATGCGCACGATCTGACGCGGCGGAATTCGCTGACGTCGCCGTATTTGTGGCTGCTGTGCCTCGTCGCGGTGATTCCGGCGACGCTGTTCTGGCGGCATACCGTGCACCTGTTCGTGTTCGTCGTGCTGTTCGCGCTGACCTATGTGTGGCTTTATCTCAGCATCGTGCGGTTCAGGGCGCCGCGGTGGATGGTGGTGAGGAAGCATCGGCCCGGCCGCTGAACCGCGTAACCGGTTTCTGGACGAAAAAAAGCGCCCTGCCGGGCGCTTTTTCTCTTCTTGCCGCTCAGTTCACGGCCGGGGACCGCATCACCCGTTCGATACGACGCGCACCGACGGCACGCTCTGCAACACGGGGGCAACGGCCGTCTGGTATTCCGGCACCCAGCGCCGCAGATCGCGCCGTACCTCGTCGTCGGACAGCACGCGATGCTGCATCAGCCACGGCAGCAATTCGTCGAGGAAATTGTCCGGCACTTCGCGCGCACGTGCGATCCGCAGCTTCGGGTGCGGCGTGCGCGTCGTCGCTTCGTCGTCAGCGAGCAACTCCTCGTAGAGCTTCTCGCCCGGCCGCAGCCCGGTGAACTCGATGCGGATCTGTTCTTCCGAAAAACCGTACAGGCGGATCAGGTCGCACGCGAGATCGACGATCTTCACCGGCTCGCCCATGTCGAGAATGAAGATTTCGCCGCCATGCCCCATGCTCGATGCCTGCAGCACGAGCTGCGACGCCTCCGGGATCGTCATGAAGAAACGCGTGATTTCCGGGTGCGTGACCGTCACCGGGCCGCCCTTCGCGATCTGCTGCTGAAACTTCGGAATCACGCTGCCCGCGCTGCCGAGCACGTTGCCGAAGCGCACCGTCTCGAACTGCGTGCGCCCGCTCGTCTGCTGCAACGCCTGGCAGGCCATTTCGGCGAGACGCTTGCTCGCGCCCATCACGTTGGTCGGATTGACGGCCTTGTCGGTCGAGATCAGCACGAAGTGACGCACGTCGTGGCGGATCGCCGCCCGCGCCACGCGATAGGTGCCGAGCACGTTGTTGCGCAGCGCCTGCCATGCGTTGTGCTCTTCCATCAACGGCACGTGCTTGTAGGCGGCCGCATGGAACACGATGTGCGGCGCGTGACGCGACATCACCTGGTCGAGCAGCAGCGAATCCTTCGCATCGCCGATGATCGGCACCACGGGCAGATCCGGAAAACGCTCACGCAATTCCTCGGTCAGCCGGTACATCGCGTATTCCGAGAGATCGAATGCAACGAGCTGCGCAGGGGCGAAGCGCAGGATCTGCCGGCACAACTCGGAGCCGATCGAGCCGCCCGCGCCGGTCACCATCACGACGCGGCCGCGCAGCAGCGCTTCGACGTGCGGCGTATCGATCGTCACCGCGTCGCGGCCGAGCAGATCCTCGAGATCGATGTTCCGTACCTGCGACAGGAAGCCCTGCCCCGGCATCAGCGCGGTCAGCGACGGCAGCACCATCGCCTTCACGCCGGCCCGCACGCACAGGGTCGCGACGCGACGCTGTGTTTCGACCGACGCCGACGGAATCGCGATGATCGCGTATTCGACCTTCATCGCATCGGTCCAGTGCTTGAGGTCGTTGAACGAGCCCAGCACCTTGTAGCCGTAGATTTCGCGGCCCTGCTTCGTGACGTCGTCGTCGAGCAGGCCGACCAAGCGCCATTCACCGGAGCGCGACAGTTCGCGCGCGAGGCTCGCGCCGGCCGTGCCGGCGCCGAGCACCAGCACCGGCTTGCCCTTGCCGACGAGCCCGCCGTACAGGTAGTACTCCTTCGTCGCGCGATACAGCGCGCGGGCGCCGCCCATTGCCAGGAACAGCATCAACGGCGACACGAGCAGCACCGAGCGCGGAATGATCGGCTGCGGCTGGAACATCACGGCACCGATCATCACGATCACGCCGCCGCCGGCCACCGCCTTCGCGATGCGCATCAGGTCGGGCAGGCTGGCGAACACCCACAGCCCGCGATACAGGCCGAAGCCGCGGAACATCAGCGCATAGACGGGCAGTGCCCACGTCAGCGCCATCAGCGCGCCGCTCAGGAAATCATGCGGAATGCTGCCGTTGAAACGAACGAGATAAGCGAACAGCCATGCGGCGACAACCGCCGTCAGGTCGAACAGGAAAGCACTCAGGGACAGCCAAGATGCTCTGGATCGCAACATCGGCGGGAAACCTCAAGAATTGTTTTCGGCGGCCGCTTGAAACCGGTGCCAGCGCATGTCGATCAACCATCCGAACCATGCCAGGACGCCATACCACGCAAGAAACGACAGCCATTGCTGCAGTTCGGGGCGGCCCTTTGCCCACGTGGCCAGAATTATGCCTGCGAGCATGATGAGGTACCAATAAAGGGCAGTCCGGCCGTGACTGACGCCCGACCGGACCATCCTTTGATAATAATGCTCGCGGTGCGCCTGCCAGAATTTTTCTCCGCGTAACAGACGTCTCAAAAGTGTTACAGATGCATCTGCAATAAAGGGCGCGAATACCATTGCGGGGAACCAGATCGGCCAGACATCGGTACGCCAGCCCCAATAGCCCAGTGCGCCGGCCAGGAAGCCGAGCGGAATCGAGCCGGCGTCGCCGAGAAACAGTCGTGCCGGATGGAAATTGAGCAGAAGAAAGCCGAGCGCCGCGCCCGCCACTGCCGCGCCCGCCACGGCGAGATCGGGCGACGTATGCGGGCCGCCGAGCGCCGCGACCGCGTATCCGCCGAAGCCAAGCAGTGCCATGCCGCCCGCGAGACCGTCGGCGCCGTCCATGAAGTTGTACAGGTTCGTCAGCCAGACCATCGCGAAACCCACGCCGGCGAGCAGCCACCACGGTGCGTCGGCCGGGAAGACGACGATCAGCGCGACGACTGCCGCGAGGTGCGCGGAGAATCGCACGCGGGCCGGCAGCCCGCGCCGGTCGTCGATCTGCGACATCGCGGCGAGTCCCGCGGCGGCGATCGCGATCAACCAAAGCCGCGGCGCCAGCGTCAGCAGCGCAACGACACAGACGGGCACGATGCCCCAGCCGCCGACGCGCGGTGTCGGCAGCGTATGGAGCGAACGGTCGTTCGGAATGTCAGTGGCCAAGCGCCAGGCCCACCCAGTGGCGAGCAGTACGCGGAGAATCGTCGTCGAGGCGAATGCGGCGGCCAGGGCCACCGCGGCCGTGGTGAGCCAGGTGGGATTCGCGAGAAGCATGTGGCTTTTATTTTCGTGTATCGCGCGAACGATACCATGCGGCGGTCGCTTCGAGGCCCTGGCGGGTCGTATAGGGCGGCTGCCAGTCGAGCACACGCCTGATCCGACCGGTATCGAGTTGCAGACTGCCCGTCAGGCGGTCGATAGCCGCACTGCGTCCGGTCAGCTTTCCGAGCACACGCAACAGCGCCGGCGGCACCGCGATCAGCCTCGCCGGCTTGCCGAGCGCGTTGCCGACGAGGCGCAGCAGGCCCGCGACCGTCGGGGCGCCGTCGTCGGCTACATGAAAGCATTCGCCGGCTGCGCGCGGGTCGATTGCGCAACGCAGCAGCGCGTCGGCGAGATTGTCGACGTAGACGATGCTGCGGCGCGCCGAAACCGCGCCGAGCGGCAACGGCATCCCGCGCGCGACCGCGTCCATCATCCGCAGGAAGTTGGCACGGACGGCGGGGCCATAGACGAGCGGCGGACGAACGACGACGACATCGAGCCCCACGGATGCGCCGAACTGCGCGAGCTGCCGTTCCGCCCGCAGCTTCGAACGGCCGTATGCATCCTGCGGGTGGGGTTCGAACGTTTCCGACAGCGGTACTCCGCCGTCGCCCTCTCCGACCGCCTTGATGCTGCTCGCGAACACGATGCGGCGCACGCCGTGATGGCGCGCGGCGTCGGCGAGACGCAGCGTGCCGGCGACGTTGGTGGCATCGAACGCAGCGTCGGGATCGGGGGACTCGTCGCGCATCACGTGCACGCGCGCGGCGAGATGGATCACGCAATCGGCGGTCAGGTCGGTTGGCCACGCTTCATCCAGACCCGCGAAATCGGCGGTGTCGTGCACCCATTCGCGCACGCCCTCGATGCAGCCGCCCGGACGCCGTACCAACGCGGTCACCGTATGTCCGGCATCCAGCGCACGACGACAGACCGCGCGGCCGACGAAGCCGTTCGCGCCGGTGACGACGAGGTGACTCACCAGAGCCTCCAGCCAAAGCGGTTGTAGAACTTGAAGGCCGACGCGACGAACATGCGGATGTGCGCGAAGCCCTTGCGCGACGCCCCCCCCACCGTGATGGATGACGCGCACCGACGGGACGTACGCGACGCGGGCGATCTCGTGCGTGCGCAGGCTCAGGTCGTAGTCCTCGAAGTACAGGAAATAGCGTGGATCGAAGCCGCCGAGTTTCTTCAGGACTTCGGTGCGGAACAGCATGAAGCAGCCGCTGACGATGGGGGGATCCCAGACGACCTCGCGGTCGTTGATGACGTCGCGCATTTCGTAGCGGGCGAGGCGCTTCGCAAAAGCTGCCCGAAACCGCGCCGGCAGGAAGCCGCGCACGAGCAGATCGAGCACCGCCGGGTAACGGCGGCAGAGATACTGCTGCCCGCCTGTGTCGTCGCCGATCCATGGTGTGAGCGCGCCGACGTCGGGACGCGAACCGAGAAACGCACGGGCGGCAACGAGCGCGTCTGCGTCGAGATCGATGTCAGGATTCAAGATCAGGTGAAACGGGCGTGTCGACGATTCGATCGCGAGATTGTGCCCCCGTCCGTAGCCAACGTTGCCGTGGCCCGACAGAATCCGGGTGGTAATACCTTTCGTATCGAGATCATCAATCAATGCAGCAACGTCGCCCAGCCCGCCGTTGTCAACCAGGAACAGTTCGACCGGAGCGGGCAACGAGGCAGTGCACAGACGCGTGCACGCTGCGCCCAAGCTAGTCAGCGTCTCGCCGAGTTGAGCAATATCCGGCTGATAAACGACGATGGAAACCGACAATCCTTCGGTATCACTGGGTTGCAGGCTTGTTACATTCATCCGTAGTTCGGCTATGCGCTTGCAAGATGAAGCGCAGGTTAGACAGTCCGGCAGGTTGCGGCAACGCAGGTGCCGCCGCAGCCTCGCTCGACAGGCCGGCGAACTTGCGATGCATTTCACGGTGCCAACGGCGCAATTCTAACGTCAGCACGGTCGTCGCCGGCATAAAAAGCTGTCCGATAATTCCGGCACGCCATTTGATGTCGTCGGGAGCACCACTCGACACACGCCGCCTTGTGGAGCACGCCATACCACCCTCGCTGCGGTCTTCGCCATACGAGGTTTACCCGTCGGGATCTCGACTCGCTTCGCGCCTCTCGTCGGCAAGTCCGAGAACTGTTCTCTGCGCTCGATGAGACCATCCGGAACAGGCTTCCGTCCGATAACGCGACGCTCGACCATGCGGTCCGGCGCGCGCGTCCCTATCTCACCGACGTCTCGCCCCTGTTGAGAAACGAATGCCAACTCGACTGCCGTTCGAACCCGGTGAACTCGGCAGTCGCTACGCTCAACGCTTCAGTCCGCGTATCGGAACACAAGCGGGATGTATTGTCCGACGGGCAGCACACGGCAAACGTCGATCGTACCGACGCCCACAGCCGGCCGGATGAAACCGAAACCGGTCGTCTGCAACCCGCTCGGCGATTGCTGCGCGGGAATCGGACGTCGTCGGCATGCGTACGTTGAACGCGGAAATGCTGTCGTCGACGAGTTAGCGGATCACGGCGTCGTTGCGAACCCTCAAACGACGGCTCACCGGAAGTACTGCCGGACGCGCCGCCGTCCGGACGTGCCGTCGCGTAACTTCGGATCAGGTTACGGCGTCGATGCCCGACCGGGATCGACGCCCCACTATGCGGCAACCGGTCACCGACTGCCGGGCTTCCCGGGCATTACGCCGAGGATTTCATTGATACGATCCGCCGCATGGTGACCGGCCGTGGTCAGCGACAGATTGACGCGCGCGCTCTCGCGCGCACGTGCACCGAGCTCACGCGCCCATTCCTGATTCTCGAACACCTTGCGCATCGCTTTCGCCGCCTCATCCACCGACGGTTCCGCCCAGTGGAGATTCGCGTCGTATGGCGGAATTGGCCGCCCCAGTTTCACGAGATCGTAAGGTACGAGAAGGCTGTTGCTGTCGTCCATGAAGTCCACGTTGCCCGAGTAGTTCGTCGCAATGACGGGCTTTCCCATCAGCATGGCTTCCGCCATCGTGAGACCCAATCCCTCGCTTCGATGCAAAGACACGTACGCGTCGCAAGCATCCATGAGCGACAGTACCTCGTCCGGCGAATACACCTGATCGATGATCTTGATCTTCACCCCCGACATCTCGGCCGCAAGCCGCAATTCCTTGATCTGGGCCGGATGACGATCACCGAATGAAGTCTTCAGCACCAGACAGACCGGGTCGTCCGGCCCGAATGCCTTGCTGAATGCCCGAATCAACCCCATCGGGTTTTTGCGCTCCATGATGCTCATCATGTGGAACGTAAACAGGAACGTATATTCGCCGTCGTCCAGTCCGAAGTAGGCTCGATCCCGACGCTGATACTGGCCAAGCTGCACCCCCGGGAAAATCGTCCTCACCGGAATGGTCAACCGTTCGCGCAACCCCTTGGCAACAAACTCGGTCGCAGTCCAGACCTCATCGACACGTGCGGCTTGCTCGAGCCAGCTGTCCGGTATCGAATCGAATTCCCAGTACCAGTATGCGATCCGGTAGGTTCGCTGCGCACGCTCGAGCAAATCGGATCGCCCGTATACATCGTCAAAGAACGGTTCCGGCTGCGTGTGAATGATCGTAACGTCGAAATCTTCCGTACCGGAGAAATCGACGTGATGCGGATCATCTCTCTGATCGGTACGAATGTCGCGCAAGGATGTCTGCATCTCGATCTCGCGCATCCCCTTCACCAACGCCTCCGCCGAGACGCGCAGACCCGACGGATAACAGAAGTGCGCGATCACGTTGACGCCGGGCTTCGCCAGCGAAGCGGCCACCGTATCGATCTCCAGCGATTCGCACCACGAACGGACGTCGTGCGGCAACGCGGCTTCGTCCGTTCGCAACCATTCGACCAGCGCACGCGCCTCGGCCGCGTTACGCAACACCGACGGGAAACGATCACGCCAGTCTTCACGGGCGTTGTATGCCGTTCGAATCTGCTCGGCAGGCGACAAGTCGATCGGCCAGGTTTCCGGCACGCCCCACGACTCGTGGACCCGGTATGTTGCGGCAAACCAGGCGGCAAATGCAGCACGTCCGAAAATCGTCAACCCGTCCGGATGGAGTCGTTGCCATGCCGGTGTAAAGCGATAGGCTTCCACGAGCTCACGAGCCGGCGCTTCCGATGCTTGCCAGAAGAGCCACCAGATTTGCTCGAGTTGCAGGTCCGCTTCGACACGCCCATGCTGGATGAACCATTCGAACAGATCCGCTTGCCCGGCTGGCGTCAACCCGTGCGGCATGAGTGCGCGGACATCCTGGCGGAACATGAAGATCTGCCGTGCCGGTGCACCAAAATCCTGTTCGAACAATTGGCCGATCGCCGCGACGCCGGCTTCCGTCAGGCCGAGGTCGCGCCCGCCGCCTGTGAGCAGCCACTGTGCAAACGCACCGTTACGTCCAGCCGAAAGTGCCTGCGGAAACCGCACGCGAAGATCGGCCCGGCGTCGCAACAGATCCAGACACCAGCGCGCGGCGCTCCAGATATCGGAGACCTTGTGGACCGGCTGCGGGGGCCACACAACTTCGTCTCGCGCCAATCCTGCGACTTCCATGCAAATACCTTCGTCGTCGAGACGAAGCTCCCTCGCCGACAACGGAAGCGAACCGGTTTCTCGAAGCTGTCGGTCGAGTTCCGCACGAACGCCGACGCCTCCCTGCAAACGCAGGGCCGGAATGGCGCACTGCCCGTCCAGTTCGGGGTGAAGATATGGGTCCTCGTCAATGCCCAAATGACGGATGTCGTCGGCCAGGCGCCGGATATCCTCGACCGGATTGCTATTCCCTCTCGTCGCCCCTTCGTGATGCACGAGACAGGCATACGGCGTATAGGCCGTACGATAGCCGGCACGCCAGATCCGCATGCACAGCGCTACGTCGCTCATCGCGATCAGATACGATTCGTCAAACCCGCCAACCTCTTCGAAGGCATCCCTGCGCACCATCTGGCAGGCGCCCATGATCGCAAGCCAGTTTCGCGGATGATCCGGCGAGCCGAATACATCCCATTCGATACCACCGCCGCTCCGGTACATCAATGCGGCGAGATGGATGCCGATCGACACGCCTGCATGCTGCAACTCCAGCGACGGATAGATCAGCTTCGTACCCACGACACCTACGCCTGGACGCATCGCAAATCGGACGAGTTCCTGCAGCCAGTCGCTCTTGATGATCTCGATGTCGTTGTTCAGGAACAGCAGAAACTCGCCGCGCGCTCTCACCGCACCGAAGTTGCACGCGGCCGAATAATTGAACTTGTTCCGGAAATGAACGATTCGAACCTGCGGTTCGGATTTCAGCTGCTCGTAGTATGCGAGCGTCTCGGGATCATCCGATCCCGTATCGACGATGACGACTTCCTTGTTCGGATAGTCTGTTGCATGCAGCAGCCCCTCCAGGCACATCCGGAGCAGCTCCGGCTTGTTCTTGGTGGGAATGACGATCGAAACCAGCGGCGCCCGCTCGATCTGCCAGGTGGCATGCTGGGTGCCGTTCGGTTGGGTTTCAACGGTCACCGCGCTGCTGACGCCGTGACGCTCCCAATATCGCTGAATGACCGCGCGATGATCACCGGCCTCATTCGTGCCGGGTGCAGGCCGCTCTTGGCTCGCCCCCGGCTTGCGATGGCATAGTACCTTCGGGACACGAATGATGTTCTGCGCATGATCGCTGACGCGCAGGTTGAGATCCCATTCGACGGCCGTCGCGGCAGTGATGTCCACCCCTCCCGCCAGCGTCACCAACGCGCGGCGAAGCAACGTCAACCGTCCGAAATAGTTGAACGCGTAGAGAAGATCAGGTGACCAGGATGGTTTGAAATACGGCCGCTCGCGGGTTTGCGACGCCGACTGCACGTCCTCGTCGCCGTAGACGATGTCTGCCCGCGGCGACTTCGCGAGTACGGAAACAACGTCGCTCAGCGCACCAGGCGCCAGAATATCCCCACTATCGAGAACCGCGACGAACTTGCCCTTGGCGTGATCGATGCCCATGGCAAGGTTCGCCGGCCGCCCTGTCGCCACGCCAGGCGCGGTAACAGCAATCACGCGCGAATCAGCGCTCGTCCACTCTTCGACGAGTTTCAGTATCGCCGCATCGGAGCCAGAGTGAACAACGATGGCTTCCCAGTTTCGATACGATTGCGCGCGAATCGAACCGACCGTTCTCGAGACGCTCTCGATCGATTCGACATCGGCAAGCAAAAAGCTCACGAGCGGCCCGTCGACCTTGATCCGGACATCAGGGCTCAACCGGGTTTCGACCGTGCGAATCCAGTCCGCATACCGACCCGACGACCCTGCACCGGGAACGCCGACGTCTTGCAGGACCTCGACCTGAGCGCTCGCGGCTTGCTGCTCGCGAAGCAAGGTTGCGCGCCGCTGCCGCAGGAACTCGAGCCGCGCCGGCATCCGCCACGGCGTAGCCAGCCACCATGCAGCCTTGGCTACCTGACGTGCGCGCCCCCGCGCGGCGGGAGGCATCATCGCCCCGATCCGGCGTGCCGGTGATGTCGCGCGCCAGAACATCGATTGCGTAACGGCCTGATACTGCTGCTCGACCAATTCGGCACGGTGACTGGCTTGCTGTGCCATCACGTCCCGGCCAGACAGCGCCGAACGCAATTCAGCGATCTGGTTCTCCGCGTCCTTGTGGCGACGCTTGTGGTCATGCTCCACCTCCGCCCGCCGGCTTTCCATCACCTCTACCTGGCGCATCAACTCCTTGTTCAGGCGTTCAAGCTCCTGGTGCTTTGCCTCGTGCTCTTCAAGTACTTTTTGCACCTCCGTCCGCCGCACGAGCTCTACGGCATCGCGCTCCCGTTGCTCCGCGTCCGCCAGCCGAGCGGACAAGCTCTCGACCTGCGCAGCCAACTCAGCCGTCCTCGCGGACACGAAATCGTCAAAAACGTTGGGCGGATACTTGAACGCATCGATGAGCTCGGATCGCTCGCCGGCGACATAGAAGCGGTTGAGGCCATCCGAATAGACATGGACGTAGTTCGCGTCCAGAAGGATGCTCTCCCACTCGTGATGGGATTCCTTCTGCGTCAGCGGCAGCGTTGCCTCCACCACAACAATCCACGGTCGGTTGCGTTTCCAGTCGTTGCCGGCCAGCACCGCGCGCTCGGCTCCTTCGACATCGACTTTCAGAAAATGCACCTCTCGCCCTGCACTGACGTGCTCTCGCCAGATGTTGTCGAGGGTCGTCAGGACAACATCCTGAACGTTCTCGCTCCACCCGGCCGCGACATGTCCGTCGGCGATCTTGCCGTCAAGCGTGGACAAGCCGGTGTCTTGAAACAAATGGATACGGCTCGTACCCGTGCTTTCACCCACCGCGACCCGGAGATTGATGTCGCGAGGACGCCGGTTTTCGAGCTCGGCAAAATAGACCGGATTGGGTTCGACATTGATGCCGCTCCACCCCATCTCACTGAATGCCCGAGTCACCGAATGCTCGTCGGGAGACCATGCGCCGACATCGATGTAAAAGCCGGCCATCACATGCTGCAGCGCGCGATGCAGCATGACGTCTTCGAGATTTTGCGCGTAGGAAACAAGAGGCATAAATTTTCACTTACCTGAGCTATGAAAATTCGAGTCGGCATCGACGAAAACATCGGCGCCGCCCCGATTTCCTGCATTTCTGGCCATGACCGTGCCGTGCATGCCGGCCGCGCCGAACACGCCGTCAACGATCAGTTCGCTCATGGACGTTCGAGCATCCATGCAAGCGTATTGCGAAGCGGAATCGCGTGAGTCGAACCGATCGCGTGTTCAAGCGCCCGGCAATTTCCGACGAGCTTGTGGACCTCGTTCGCGCGCACGAATTGCGGATTCACCGCCACCTCGAGTTCATGCCCGGATAGTTCCTGCACCGTCGCCAAGACGTCCTGCAGCGAATACCCGATACCTGAGCAGACGTTGAACGTGCGTCCTGCGAAGTCGGCTTCGATCAACTTCCGATACGCGGCGACCACCATGCGCACATCCGAGAAATCTCGCACGACATTCAGATTGCCCAACTCGATGCGCTCCGCGCGCGCGCTGAAATGCCGAACGATCTTGGGCAGCAGGAATCGCTCGTCCTGACCGACGCCCGTGTAATTGAACGGCCGCACGATGACGATCGGAAGTTTGTCCTGCCACATGCGCGCGATCATTTCCATCGCCAGCTTGCTGATTGCGTAATCGTTTGCGGGCGCCGGCGCAGTGGATTCGTCGATGATTTCGCGCTCGGAATTGCCATAGACGTTCGCACTGCTTGCCAACAACACGGCTCGCGGCTGACACGCAGCGCGCGTCAGCGCATCAAGCAGATTGCGCGTCCCGACCACGTTGGTCTGATAGATCGCGCCGACATCGCCGTGCTGAACGAACGCAATGGCCGCCAGATGCACGACAGCATCCGGCTTTTCGTCGGACAGCACGCGAACCAGCGCGTCGGTATCAAGCAGATCGCACACGTGCGTTCGCCACGGCGCAGCGGCAACCGGCTTGTGAACGATCCCGCAAACTTCGTGCCCCGAGCGGATCAACTCCTCCGCCATATAGCGGCCGGTAAATCCGTCCAGGCCCGTGACGAAAACTTTTGCCATGGCCTTAGAACGAGAAGCCTGCTTCGTTGCGACGAATGTCCGCCTCGACCATCATCTGGCAAAGCTGCTCGAGCGTCGTCTTCGGCACCCAGCCGAGTTCCTTGCTCGCCTTCTCGGGGTTGCCGATGAGCAGATCGACTTCGGCGGGCCGGTAAAATTTCGGGCTGACCTTGACCACGGCCTTGCCGGTTCGGGTATCGACGCCCGTCTCGTTTTCGCCCGCACCTTGCCACGCGAGTTCGATGCCTGCCGCCTGGGCTGCCATCGACACGAAATCCCGCACCGTCTCGGTCCGGTTCGTCGCGAGCACGTAGGTATCGGGGCGTTCCGCCTGCAGCATGCGCCACATGCCTTCGACGTACTCCTTCGCATAGCCCCAGTCACGCTTGGCGTCGAGGTTGCCGAGTTCCAGCACGTCGAGCTTGCCGAGACGGATCTTCGCCAGGCTGTCCGTAATCTTCCGCGTCACGAATTCGCGCCCGCGCAGCGGCGATTCGTGGTTGAACAGGATGCCGCTGCAGCCGAAGATGTTGTAGCTCTCGCGATAGTTGATCGTCATCCAGTGCGCGTAAAGCTTTGCGACGCCGTACGGACTGCGCGGATAGAACGGCGTGCTTTCAACCTGCGGTACGGCCTGTACCTTGCCGAACATTTCCGACGTGCTGGCCTGGTAAAAGCGGATCGCAGGATTGACCGTGCGAATCGCCTCGAGCAGGTTGAGCGCGCCGATACCGGTAATCTCGGCGGTGGTTGCCGGCTGATCGAACGACACGCCGACGAAACTTTGGGCCGCCAGGTTGTAGACCTCGGTCGCTTGCGTCGTCTGAAGCAGGCGAATGCTTGCGCCAAGATCGGTCAGATCGTATTCGACGAGGTGAAGATTAGGATGATTGCTGACGCCGAGCTCGTCGATTCGCCAGAAGTTCACCGAGCTGGTGCGCCGATAGGTGCCGTAGACGGTGTAGCCCTTCTCGAGAAGCAGCTCCGCAAGATACGCGCCGTCTTGCCCGGTAATGCCAGTGATGATTGCAACAGTCATGTTCTTTCCAGTTTGTTCAGCATGTTGAAGCTCCGGCCAGAATCGTCGATCGTGGTCACGCCATGAGAGCGGCCGATGCGACATGAATCCAGGCCGGATTCCAATCGTGGTTAATTGCCCTTCGCCGCGACGACATCGCGCCCGTAGTTGTCGTCGAGGCGCACGATGTCGTCTTCACCGAGATACGAGCCCGATTGAACCTCGATCAGTTCGAGCGGAATCTTCCCCGGGTTCTGCAAGCGATGCGTCACGCCCAGCGGAATATAGGTCGACTGATTCTCGCTCAGCAAAATGACCTGGTCACCGTTGAAAACGCGCGCGGTACCGCGGACAACGACCCAGTGTTCAGCCCGATGATGGTGCATCTGAAGGCTGAGCGACGAGCCCGGGTTGACGATGATGCGCTTGACCTGAAAGCGTTCACCCTGATCGATACTCTCGTACGAACCCCACGGCCGGATGACCTTCCGGTGCGTCACCGACTCGTGTCGACCCGACGCGCTGAGACGCTCGACGATCTTCTTCACACGCTCGGACTGATCGCGATGCGTGACGAGGACCGCGTCCGCCGTTTCGACGATGATCAGATCCTTGACGCCGATGGCCGTGACCATTCGATGATCGGCCCGGATATAACTATCGGAAACATCGTCAGTCAGGACGTCGCCCGACAGCGTATTGCCCGTATCGTCGGTATCCGAAATATCCGCGAGCGCGGCCCATGAGCCGATATCGCTCCAGTTCAGACCTGCGGCCGCGACCATCACCGCATGGTCGGTTTTCTCCATCACCGCATAGTCGATCGAGATGTTCGGGCATTCCTGGAATGCATCGGCGTCAAGTCGGACGAAATCCTCGTCGCGCTTTGCCTGCTTGACCGACAGCGTGACCTGCTCGAGCACGGCTGGCTCGAATCGCTTGAGTTCGTCGAGATACACCGACGCCTTCAGCATGAACATGCCGCTGTTCCAGTAATAACCGCCTTCCGACACGAAGCGCGCCGCCGTTTCCGCATCCGGTTTCTCGACGAATGCATCGACACGGAACGCGTCGTCATGCGACGCCAATGCGTTCCCGCTGCGGATGTAGCCGTAGCCGGTGTGCGGCTTGGTCGGCTCGATACCGAACGTGACGAGATGCCCGTCGTTTGCGATATCGCGCGCCGTGTCCGCCAGCTTCGCGAAAATCGCATCGCTCAGGATCACGTGGTCGGACGGCAACACGAGCAGCAACGCGTCCGGCGACTGCTCCATCGCAAGCAACGCCGCAGCCGCGACCGCGGGCGCCGTATTGCGCCCTACCGGCTCCAGAACGACCGCCGACGCTGTCACGTCGATGCTGCGCAACTGATCGGCCACGATGAAGCGTTGTTCCGCATTCGTGATCATGATCGGCGCTTCGACGCCGGGCACGCCCTGCAGACGCAGCACGGTCTGCTGAACCAGCGTGTGTTCTCCGGCCAGCTTGAGGTACTGCTTGGGATAACCGCCCCGGGACAACGGCCAAAGACGGGTGCCGCTACCGCCGCACAGAACTACAGGGAAGATGTTCACGTCAACTCCGTTACGATATACCTTCTATTTTTCCAACCGCCGGATCAGTACCACTCATTAATTCCGGCGGCATCCGGCCTGCATCGCCGGGTACGCGCTCAGACGAGCGCGCCCACCCGTGACGGCCAGGCCAGACCGATATCCTCTTCGTTCAACGTCAGATTTGGACTGTATGAGGAATCATTCCGCAGCAGCTCTCCCCAGTGCTTTTGCATGTACTCGGTCTCGCCGTCGAATCGAGCCTGTTTGACAGGATCGTCCTCGTAACCACGCGTCGCCGACTCATGGTGATACAGCTCCGCATACGGCGTCCAGACATTGCGATAGCCGGCCTTCAGCAAGCGAAGACAGAAATCGATATCGTTGAACGCGACACCCAGATCCCGTTCGTTCATTCCAGCCACTTCGCGATAGGCAGCCTTGCGCACGATCATGCATGCAGCGGTCACTGCGGAGAAGGCGCCGATCAGGCTGGCGCGACCGAAGTACCCGAACGATCCGCGAGGAATGTGTTTGTGTACATGTCCCGCCACGCCGCCAAGCCCCAGCACCACGCCGGCATGCTGAACGGTGTCGTTCGGATAGAGCAGTTTCGCGCCCACCGCGCCGACGCCCGGTTGCAATGCAATACTGACCATTTCCGTCAACCAATCGGGAGAAATCACCTCGATATCGTTGTTGACCAGTCCGACGACCTCGCCGCTCGCCACCTCGACGGCCGCATTGCACAACGCCGCGAAATTGAACGGCCGATCGTCGCGCAATATCCGGAAACGCACGTCGTTCTCGAGCGACGCGAGGTAATTCAGTGTGTCTGGATCATCCGAGCCGTTGTCGACGATGACGATTTCGTAGCGTGTGTACGTCGTCTTGCCAACAATGCTCGTGATGCACTGCCGAATCAGGTTCAGCCCGTTTCGGGTCGGAATGATCAGGCTGACGAGCGGCGCCGGATCCGGCAACGCATACCGCGCACGGTAGCCGTTTCCTGCGTACTCCGCCACACCGCGGACACCCGTTCGCTCGAAGTGGTCGTTGAGCGCCCGCTCACCGGCCACTACCGCGTAGGGCTTGGCGTCGGTCCCCGACGAGGTGCTTTCAGCATGAACCCGCCAGTGATACAGCACCCGTGGAATGTGATGAATTGCAGCCGCGCCCGCACGCTCGACACAGCGAAGGGCCAGATCATAGTCCTGAGACCCCTCATACCCCTCGCGGAAACCGCCGACTTCGTCGAGCAGCGCCTTTTGAAACACACCCAGATGACTGAACATGTTCTGTGAAAGGAACAGATCGGGGTTCCAGTCGCACTTGAAGTACGGTTCACGGCGCTTGCCCGAGCCATCGATCTTGTCTTCATCAGAATAGATCATTCGAATCGACGGATCGCGCTCGATCACATCCGCGACACAATAAAGCGCCTGCTCCGGCAACAGGTCGTCGTGATCGAACAGCGCGACCCACGTGCCCGTCACGAGTTCGAGCGCAGTATTCGATGCGGCAGAAATATGGCCGTTCTTCTGCCGGAACGCGACCTTGATCCGCGGGTCCTGGGCGGCGTAACGTTCGAGCAGCGGGCGGATGGCCGGATTCGTCGACACGTCGTCGGCAATGCAGAGTTCCCAATGCGGATAAAGTTGTCCGCGGATGGACTCGATCGCCTCCGCCAGCCAAGGGAAACGCTGATTTATTCGGCTCGGCGGTCATCGCAGACGTAGCCGAGGACGTTTAGAAGACAGCTCACGGAACGGACCCACGACGATGAAGAGGCAGATCGGCTTCGCGGAAGCGGAAATTGCAGG
>NZ_JACCQB010000086.1:0-20481 GCF_015712265.1 Burkholderia sp. 9777_1386
GTGAACCCGAACGGCACGCTGGCGTTGAACAACGGCAACGTGACGGGCAACACGGCGCTGAACAACGGGACGGTCGCGTCGATCAGCTCGGGTAACGCCTCGCTGGGTAACGTGACCGGCAACGGTGCACTGAACCAGAACGGCACGGGTACGACGACGGTCACGGGTAACGTCGACGCAGGCGTGGCCGCGACCGTGAACAACGGCACGCTGGCGCTGAACAACGGCACGATGGCGGGCAACACGGCGGTGAACCCGAACGGCACGCTGGCATTGAACAACGGCAACGTGACGGGCAACACGGCGCTGAACAACGGGACGGTCGCGTCGATCGGCTCGGGTAACGCCTCGCTGGGTAACGTGACCGGCAACGGTGCACTGAACCAGAACGGCACGGGTACGACGACGGTCACGGGCAACGTGGGCAAGGACGTGAACGCGACCGTGAACGCGGGCAACCTGGTGGTGGCCAATGGCGGCAACGTCGCGGGCAATACCACGGTGAACAACGGTACGTTCACGGCAGGTCCGAACGGGACGGTGTCGGGCAACACGGCGTGAACCCGAACGGCACGCTGGCGCTGAACAACGGCAACGTGACAGGCAATACGTCGCTGAACAACGGCACGATCGCGTCGATCAGCAACGGCAACGCATCGCTGGGCAACGTGTCGGGCACGGGCGCACTGAACCAGAACGGCACGGGTACGACGACGGTCACGGGCACCGTGGGTTCCGGCGTGAGCATGAACGTTAGCAACGGCACGCTGACGCTCGGCTCGAACGGCACGTTCTCCGGTGGCAGTGTTGCAGTCGGCGGTAACGGTACGCTCGACATCAGTCACGGCTCCGGCAACCAGACGATCGGTGCGCTGTCTGGCGCAGGTGGCGGCAAGGTCAATCTGGGTAACAACAACCTCACCTTCGGCGACAGCACGGATCAGATCTTCGGCGGCTCGATCAGCGGCAACGGCGGAGTCACGAAGGTCGGATCCGGAACGACGACGTTCACCGGCAACAGCACCTATACCGGCCTGACGCTCGTCAATGCGGGTACGCTGGCGCTGGGACCCAATGCGAGCCTGTTGAGCACGGTGTCGCTCAACGGCGGCCGGCTGTCCGCGGCTCAGGGCAGCAAGGTCGGCGGGGTGAACTTCGGCAAGGGCTCGATCTTTACGGTCCACGTCGATGCGGCAGGTAACTCCGATCATCTGCAGGTGTCGGGCAAGGCCAATATCGGCAGCGAGTCGAGCGGCGCGGCGGCAAGCGCGCAGGCCCAGCGCGCTGTCGACAGCGAGGGCAATATCAACGGCGCCACGGTCGAAGTGATTGCGGCGGAAGGCGACTACGGTCAGAAGACCAAGTACACCATCCTGACCGCGGACGGCGGCGTCAACGGAACCTTCGCGGGCGTGACGTCCAGCCTCGCGTTCCTGACGCCGACGCTCAGCTACGATCCGAACAACGTGTACCTGACGATGACGCGTAACGACGTCAAGTTCGGCGCGGTCGGCGTGACGCCGAACCAGATCGCGGTGGGCTCGGCCATCAACGGCATGGCAACGTCCAGCCCGCTGGTGCAGGCCATTGCCGGACTGAGCGCCGATCAGGCTCGCGCTGCGTTCGACTCGCTGTCGGGCGAGATGTACAGCTCCGTGCGCTCGGCGCTGCTGGAGGACAGCCAGCTGGTCAACCGCCAGGTCACCAACCGCCTGTATTCGTCCGCGGATACCCGAGGCGGCTGGGCCACGACCTTCGGCTCCTGGGGGCATATGAGCGGCGAGGACGGCGCGGCTAACCTGTCCCGTTCGACGGGCGGTGTGCTGGCAGGTGTCGACGGTGTGGTGGCGGGCGACGTCACGTTGGGCGTGATGACCGGCTACAGCCACTCGAGCTTCCATGTGGACGATCGTAACTCGTCGGCATCGAGCGACAACCTGCACCTCGGCGTGTACGGCGGCAAGAAGTGGGGTCCGCTGGCACTGCGCTCGGGCCTGGCCTATACGTGGAGCCACATCCAGTCGGATCGCAGCATCGCGTTCCCGGGCTTCGCCAACAGCGTGACGGCGACGTATCACGCCAACACGGTTCAGGCGTTCACCGAACTCGGCTACGCGATGAGCGCGGGCAACTTCACGCTCGAGCCGTATGCGAACGTGTCGTACGTGAACGTCCATACCAACGGGTTCAGCGAAGCGGGCGGTGTCGCGGGGCTGAACGTCAAGAGCGCCACGAACAATCTGGTGTTCAGCACGCTGGGGGCACGCGCGTCGACCGATCTGGTCTTCGGGTCGACCGCGGCGAAGGTGCGCGGCATGGTCGGCTGGCGTCATGCGTACGGGAACGTCAAGCCGTCGACGACACAGAGCTTCGTCGGCTCGCCGGACTTCTCGGTGTCGGGCGTGCGTGTGGCGCGGGATGCCGCGGTGGTCGAGGCGGGTATCGACTTCGCGGTCGGCACGGCCACGACGGTGGGCGTCACGTATGAAGGCCAGGTGGGCGCGAAGACGAATGCCCATAGCGTGAAGGGCAACCTCAAGTACAGCTTCTAAGGAGGACAGCCGCGCTCCCCGGTGTTGTTTGGCCGGGGAGCGCGGCTTTTTTTGCTTCGAACATCTGCAGAAGAACGGATACCAAATACACGCCAATATGGAATTCAATCTGAACGCGCTGGAGTACTTTTGCTACCGGCGGGAGCATGAAAAGGCCGCGGCGGAACTGCACCGCCTGCTTCGAATCATCGACGAGAACTACGGCTTCCTGCGCGGCCTCGATTCGTGGTCGCAATCGGTGGAAGCATTTCCGATCCTCGAAGATCATCTGAACGTGCGCCTTACGTCCGCGATCAGCAGCCTTGTTACGGACCCTGACTTCAGGTTATCGGACGATGGCTTCGCGCAGCTCGCGCAAATGCAGCGCTGGCTGGCCGCACTTTTTGCGGCCAGCCCATTTCGCAATGCAGACCACATCCTGCGCTCGTTCGGCGTCGATGAAACGGCTCGCACGGATCTGAACGTTCCGTACGACACGATGGCGAAATTCAGTCTGTTCTACTTTCCGGACTCGGAAGTCAGCGTGGACTGGGACATTCTGTGGAATTTTGACAAGAAGACAGCAGCGAGACTGGCTTTCATGCTCATGTCGCCGCGCTTTTTGGGAACGCAGGCTGCCCATCAGAAACGTGAACTGTTGCTGAGATGGCTGCCCGAGCGACTGGCTCAACTGGACACGCTCGACGATCTGCCGGTCGGCGTGTTGCACGACGTCTACATGTATTGCAGCTATGCCGATCTTCCGCAAAAGCATGCGATCAAGAAGCCGATCAACGACCTGATCCGGCGGAAGCTGAAGCGTCTCGACCTGCTCGATATCGAACGGCCGGCGAGCACGCCGGCACGCGGCAAAAAGCCGGTTGCGGTGGTCATTCTCGAATGGTTTTCCAAGAACCATTCGATCTATCGCACGCATTCCCTCACGATGACCAGGCTGCGCGATCACTTTCACGTGATCGGCGTCGGCTATGAGCAGGCCGTCGACGATTTCGGGCGTGCTGTTTTCGACGAATTCATCAGCATTGGCGCCGGCGACGTGTGGGACCACGCACGCCATATTCGCGACATCTGCGAGGCGAACGATGCGCAAATCGCGTATATGCCGAGCGTCGGCATGTTTCCGATCACGATGGTCATGGCGTGCTTGCGCGTTGCGCCGCTGCAGGTGATGGCGCTCGGCCACCCGGCAACCACGCATAGCGAGACGATCGACTATGTCGTTGTGGAGGAGGACTACGTCGGCGACGAGCGTTGCTTCAGCGAGAAACTTCTGAAACTGCCAGCGGACGGCATGCCGTATCGCCCGCCGCAGGCGATGCGGGAGCTGGAACTGAAACCGATGGCACGCTCGGGATCGGGCCCGGTGGTTCGAATCGCCGTGGCGTCGGCTGCAATGAAGCTGAATCCTCGCTTCCTCGAGATGTGCGCGCGTATCGTGAAAGAAGTATCGGTGCCGGTGGAATTCCATTTCCTGGTCGGTCAGGCGATCGGGGTGGTGAGCCACCAGGTGCGGCATTCGATTCATCGGATTCTGGGCAACCATGCGGTCACGCACGGCCAGCAAAAATACGACGAGTACATGAATGTCATTGCCGGTTGCGACCTTTTCATGAATCCCTATCCGTTCGGTAATACGAACGGTATCGTCGACACGGTATGGGCAGGATTGGTCGGCGTGTGCAAAACCGGTCCGGAGGTACACGAGCACATCGACGAAGGCATGTTCCGCCGGCTCGGTTTTCCCGAGTGGATGATCGCGAAGACGGAGGACGACTATTTTGCAGCCGTCAAGCGTCTCGTCGAAAACGGCGACGAGCGTGCGGAGCTGGCCGCACGCCTGACCGGCCCGGCCGCGGTCGAAAAGCTCGTGTTCGAAGGCAGGCCGGAGATTCTCGCCGAGAAACTGAAGGGCATCTGGAAGAAGCTGGGCGCGGACGACAAGAAGGCGCCGCAGTCGCGTGCGAAGCGTGCGAAAGCCCCGAAGCCCGAAGCCCTGCCCATTCCGGAGTGGCTGCAACGCGAAGTCGACGATTATTTCGCGGAGCGGCTGGACGTGACGCCGGCAACCATCCTGGACATCGGGGCCAATATTGGCGCCTTTGCGCTTCGCGCTCATCGGGAATGGCCCGCTGCGCGCCTGCTCTGCTATGAACCGATGCCGTTCAACATCGAGCAGCTCAATCACAACGTGAATACCGAGTGGTGCGAAGTGGTGCCCTGCGCCGTTCGTGCGCAAGCCGGCGACGACCACATCTATGTCGGCGACAGCTTCGTGACCGGGGGATTCGTGAAAGGCGCGCGTCAGACCGGCAACTCGATTCGTGTGACATGTGTCGCCGCCGCCGATCTTCCGTCCAGCGAACTAGTCAAGATCGACACCGAGGGGAGCGAGGTCGAGATACTGCAAAACCTGGACATCAGCAAGACGCAGGTCATCCTGCTCGAGCATCACAGCAAGCACGATGCGGCCGCCATCAAGCAAATGCTGGCCACGGAGTTCAGGATCGTGCACGACGAATCCGACCGTGAGGTGGGAACCATGATTTTCCGTCGTCACGATGCTGCTACGTCGCCACGCGCACGGCACGACACATGAATCGCTGCGACGATACGTCCGACAGATGCAGAGGATGGCGCGCTATTAGTCGTTGAATTTCGATAGAAACAATTTCACCATTCTGATCGGTCCATTTTTCTGCGTCGTCCGCCCTAAGACATAGAGACACTGAAACAATCTTGCTGATTGGTAAGCTTCCGTCTCGTCATGATTGCCCGGATTTCGCGAAAGCGGAGCCGGGCCATCATGAGCGAAACGCGATTGTCGTGCCGAACCGGTGGGATTGTTTTTCAACGCGTGGTGATTCAGGTGTTCGCTTCGGGACAATCGCGGGGAAGCACCGACTGTCTCTTGGCGGTGTCATTTCGCAAGTGGTGTCTATCGTTCGTGAAACGCCGCAGTTGCGAGCTGAGCATATCGTCGGGTGCGTGATGGACAAATTCACCAGATACATACAGAGAAAATCAGAGCTGGAAGCGCAGATTGCGCGGGATCGTGATCTCGTCCGTGACGAGGTTCTCATTGAGATCCTCCTTGCGATCGAAGAGTTTCATTTCGATACGGAAGATCTGTTTCCTGCAGACCGGAGACGGAAAATCAAGCCGAAATACTTCGATCCCCAGAGTGGCGCAGTGTGGAGTGGACGGGGCCGCGAGCCGCTGTGGCTCAGAGGCAAGAACCGTCAGGATTTCGAGCTGGATACACCCGAGACGGAGCGGGAAGTCGAGAGAAATCGGGAATAGTCGTGTCGTATCGTTTCCGATGACGGCATCGACGGGCCCTTGGTTGGCGACTCGTCAATTTCGAATGGTTTGCATTGAGTATCCGTCAAGGACGTTGCTCGTGTTAATGGTCCGCGCGCCGGGTGATTTTACGAAGACCTCATGGTCGCGTTCATGGAAAACGCCTGAGATCGCCTACGGACATCGTTGAGGAAACGACGATGATCAGATTTCGAGAAGAAAGGATTCGGGCGTTGCAGCGAGCGCTGAACGAAGAGATCGGTGGATTCAGGATCGACCATGAAGTTGCCGAGAAAGTCATCGCGAAACTCGACGTTGCCACGCTGGCCGCGCGGATTTCCATCGCGGATCGGCAACGCATGGAAACCAGTGGAGAAGGGCCGACGCCATGTGACCGCTCGGATAACGAATGGAGCTCATGACACCCGAAGGAAGGCAGCAGGTCCTGTTGGCGATTCCCGGATGACGTGTCAGGGCCGATTGCTTCGCAGCCTGGCTCGGGCCGCGGATCGAGCGGGCGACACCCGGCATCCACACGTCGTGTCGAACGGAACCGACGCACAACGCGTACTCGTGGAGAAGGCCGACATGATGGTGTGTGTTGATGCCCATCAGCAGTATTGGGACCCGACGCGTGGCGACTACGATTGGCCCGCGGCGGGATACCGAACGCTCAATCGCGTATTCGGCCCCGCGGAGCTTGCGCCATTGCGGGCACGGACGGGCGTGGCGCGCACGATTGTCGTGCAGGCGGCGCAGACGCTCGACGAAACGCGCTATCTCCTTGGTCTCGCCGGATTCGAGCCGTCGATCGCAGGAATTGTTGGCTGGGTGTCGTTGTCGGACGGCCATACCCCGAATGTCGTCGCGGCGCTCGCACGCGATTCGAAATTCAAGGGCGTTCGTCCGACATTGCCGGATGAACCTGCCGACGATCGCTGGGTTGACGAAGCCGGGCGCGTTGCGTCGATCGAAGCATTGATCGAACACGACCTGGCATTCGAGGCAGACGTTTCGCCGCGGCGCCAGCCATTGCTTGAAAGCGTGGCGCGGCGTTTCCCGCGGCTGCGCATCGTCGTGGATCACGGTGCGACGCCATCCATTCGCCGCGGAGCGGCGGGCTGGCAACCGTGGGCGAGGGCCATCGAACGACTGGCTCGCATGCCCCAGGTGCATTGCAAGTTGTCGGGGCTGGCAAACGACTCGGAACCGGGGTGGAACGCCGAGACGTTGCGGCCGTACGTCGATCATTTGCTGGCCACCTTTGGTCCGGAACGACTCATGTGGGGCAGCGATTGGCCTCGACTGAACCTGAACGGGGACTACATCCGATGGCATTCGATTGCGAAAGATCTGCTGGCGACACTGGCCGAGCGGGAGCGATCAGCCGTCTTCGCGGAAAACGCAGTCGCATTTTATCGATTGCGAAAGGATGAATAAAAGATTGGGAGTCCGAGCGAATAAGTGCGTCGATTATCGTAACGACACTCGCGTACCTGCAGGCAGACGTTCGTATCCGGTTTACGCGGTTGCAACGCGCGTCGGTGCGGATTCGATCGTCGACGAAATGGTGGAGAAAACACTTGGCTAACACGCGTCACAAATCGGCGTCGCTCATGTCGGACGGGCAACGCGTTCTCGAGATCATGGAGCCCGGCAAGGCTTACGAACCGGCCACGTTGGCCAGTCAGCTCGGAATGCGGGCTTCTTCGGTTCGGGCGTGGCTCGAGCATTGGGTCGCCGCGGGCAAGCTCGAACAAGGGATGTTCCTGAACGCCGGCGGCAGCCGTCGATCGTGTTTTTTCGTGCACTCGCGCGATGCCGCATTGTGTACACACGATGAAGCGCGGCGCATCATCCCGGTCGATGTCAAGGGCGTGTTCGATGCGATGAAGCCGGGTGTGGGTTATCGCGTACGGGAAGTCGCGGCGCAGCACGTGCTGCCGCTGCATCGGGCGACGACGTTCCTGGCCTTGCTGGTCAAAGAGGGGCAAGTCGTCAAGCGGACCGTGGGCGGAACCCACCGCCGGCATGATTTGTACTACATCGCGGGAACCGAACCCGACGCGCAGACGCAGGCCGAGCCCATGCAAGCGACATCGCGCATCCCGCGGCCGCTCGCCGCGCAACCGGCGTATGACGCCGAATATGCACGATCGTTGCGGTCGTTGTACGACATTTGCACGAAGGACCGTGGGCGAAATTAGGACGCCCGGCTGCGAGATTGGCGTTGGCGAACGCAATGCATCGGGGGTATCGGTTCACGTTTCCGATAGAAATGTTTTGCGGAGATGAACTGGTCCGTTTTTCGTTTCCAATCGCCTTCAATGCATGACGGAGCTGAATCGAAGTCGCGAAACACATCGCGATTTTTCCACGGCGGCGTCATGAATCGATTTGGCCGCATTCGACTTCCTCGGGTCGAGTGCTTTTGCGCAGAACCAGAACACCTGCGCCTTTTTATTCTTCGATGTACACCGTCCACATGATTCGATCGCTGATGGAGGGAGACTTCAACGCGATCGACGTGGGAGTCACGACTTCCGGAATGCGATGATCGATCGATGTCGCCGACGGGGCGTGTTTTTTTATTGGCATCAAGCGTCAAGGAGAGTCTGTCATGTGGATCAAACCTGCTTACACCGACCTGCGTCTCGGCTTCGAAATTACGATGTACGTATCGAATCGCTGATCGACCTGCAATACCGTGGCAGCAGGCGCCACGGTCTGCCGGGGCGTTCGTGGTGACGAATGCCCCGTTGCTGACGAGCCATCATGCACATTCATATTCTGGGATCGGCTGCGGGGGGCGGCTTTCCGCAGTGGAACTGCAATTGCCCCAACTGTGCCGGCTTTCGAAACAGGACGATCGAAGCGCATGCGCGGACCCAGTCTTCGATCGCGCTGTCCGATGACGGCGAGCACTGGATACTGTGCAACGCGTCACCGGATATCCGCGCGCAACTGGCAGCGTTCGCGCCCATGCAGCCCGGACGGACGCTTCGCGACACCGGCATCGACGCCATCATTCTGATGGACAGCCAGATCGATCACGTGACGGGCCTCCTCAGCCTGCGCGAAGGATGCCCGCTCGCGGTCTGGTGCACGGAGCCCGTCCACCGCGACTTGACGACGGGCTTTCCGTTGTTCGACATGCTGCGGCACTGGACCGGCGGCCTGATCTGGAATCGCATCGAACCGGCCGAAAGTTTTGTCGTGCTCGCGTGTCCGCACCTGCGCTTCACGCCGCTATCCCTACGGAGCGCGGCGCCGCCGTACTCGCCGCACCGTTTCGATCCACGCCCCGGCGACAACATCGGCCTGTTCGTCGAAGACGCGCGCTCGGGCGGCACGCTGTTCTACGCCCCCGGGATCGGCGTGGTGGACGATTCGCTGCTCGCGTGGATGGACTGCGCCGATTGCGTGTTGGTGGACGGCACGCTATGGGACGACGACGAGATGAGCCGGCGAGGCGTTGGCACGCGTACCGGTCGGGAAATGGGCCACCTCGCGTTGAGCGGCAAGGGCGGCATGCTCGACGTCCTGGCCCGGTTGTCCGTGCCGCGCAAGATACTGACCCACGTCAACAACACCAATCCGATCCTGGACGAACGCTCCGCGCAACGCGCGGAGTTGCAGCGTCGCGGCATCGAGGTCGCGTTCGACGGGATGGACATCGTCCTGTAGGCCGCCAGCAGGCGATACATGCGGTCGAAACATGAAACGACACACCGGCCTCGGCCGGCACACTCCGCCGGCGCGACGGGTCGGCCTTGACGCGATGGAATGCCGATGAGCCAGCCGGTTCTGACACCCGATCAATTCGAACGAGCACTGCGTGCGAAGGGCGCGTTCTATCACATCCACCATCCGTATCAGGTGGCGATGGCGGAGGGCCGGGCGACGCCGCATCAAATCCAGGGCTGGGTGGCGAATCGCTTTTACTACCAGGTCAACATTCCGATGAAGGACGCGGCGATCCTCGCGAATTGTCCGGATCGGGACGTGCGCAGGCAGTGGATCCGGCGGCTGCTCGATCACGATGGGGCGGTCGGCGAAACGGGCGGTATCGACGCGTGGCTGCGACTTGGCGAGGCCGTCGGGCTGACGGCCGCGCAACTGCGTTCGCAGGCGCTCGTGCTGCCCGGCGTGCGTTTTGCCGTCGACGCGTATGTCAACTTCGCGCGGCGTGCCAGCTGGCAGGAAGCGGCATGCAGTTCGCTAACCGAATTGTTCGCGCCGCAGATTCATCGGTCGCGCCTCGACACCTGGCCGCAACACTATCCGTGGATCGAACCCGACGGCTACGCCTATTTCCGCACGCGTCTCGGCCAGGCCAGCCGCGACGTCGAGCACGGGCTGGCCATCGCGTTGCAGCACTTCACCACGGCCGAGGGCCAGCAAAGGATGCTGGAGATTCTCCAGTTCAAGCTCGATGTTCTGTGGACGATGCTCGACGCCATGTCGATGGCGTACGAATTGAATCGGCCGCCTTATCACAGCGTCACGGACCAGCCGGTCTGGCACAAAGGAATCACTCCATGAGTTTCGATCGAAGTCGCGTGCCGCGCTGGCGGCGAGGCTATCGTCTGCAGTTCGAGCCGGCTCAGGATACGTACGTGTTGCTGTATCCGGAAGGTATGGTCAAATTCAACGACAGTGCAGCCGAAATCGGCGTGCTGATCGACGGCTCGCGAACCGTCGGCACGATCGTGGCGCGTCTTGAGCGGCAGTTTCCAGGCGTACCGGAGCTGGGCGAGGATGTCGAAGGTTTCCTGGAGAAAGCGCATGCCGAACACTGGATCGAACTTGCGTGAGCCGGCCCCGTCCGCAGGCTCGCAGCACTCCGTCGGGCCGCCGCTGTGGCTATTGGCAGAACTGACCTACCGTTGCCCGCTGCAATGCCCGTATTGTTCGAATCCGCTCGATTTCGCGCAGCAACGCGACGAGCTCGATACCGCGGAGTGGCTAACGGTGATGGCCGACGCGCGCCGAATGGGAGCGGTCCAGATCGGTTTTTCGGGGGGCGAGCCGCTTGTTCGAGAGGATCTCGCGGTGTTGATCGGCGAGGCGAGACGGCTCGGCTTCTATTCGAACCTGATCACGTCGGGTATCGGCCTTACGGAGCGGAAGATCGCCGAGTTCGCCGATGCCGGGCTCGATCACATCCAGATTAGCTTCCAGACGAGCGACGCGAGCGTCAACGACATGCTGGCGGGATCGGCGCACGCATTCGAAAAGAAGCTCGCGATGGCCCGTGCGGTGAAGGCGCAGGGTTATCCGATGGTGCTCAATTTTGTCATCCATCGGTACAACATCGACAACATCGACGAGATCATCGATCTCTGTATCGCGCTCGATGCCGATTACGTCGAACTCGCCACCTGCCAGTACTACGGCTGGGCTTACCTGAACCGTGATGCCCTGCTGCCGACCTGCACGCAGATCGAGCGGGCGGAGCGGATCGTGAACGAGTACCGTGAGAAGCTGGCCGCGGCGCACAACCCGTGCAAGCTGATTCTCGTTACGCCCGACTACTACGAGGAGCGTCCGAAACCGTGTATGAGCGGATGGGGCAGCCTGTTTCTGACGATTACGCCCGATGGCACCGCACTGCCGTGTCACGGCGCGCGGCAGTTGCCCATTGCATTTCCGAATGTTCGCGATCACGATCTGCCGCACATCTGGTACGAGTCGTCGAGTTTCAACCGGTATCGCGGCGACGGCTGGATGTCCGAGCCGTGCCGGTCGTGCGATGAAAAGAAGAAGGACTTCGGCGGCTGCCGTTGTCAGGCATACATGCTGACGGGTGATGCAAGCCGTGCGGACCCGGTATGCGGAAAATCGCCTGACCATGGGCTGATTCTGAACGCACGCAAGGCGGCGTTCGAGCCACCGAAACCGATTGCCGAGCTGGTGTTTCGCAACGTACGAAACTCGCGCGCAAGAACGGGGTAACGACGCGTCCGGGAAAAGTGGCCACCGATGCCGATCTACCCCGCGAGTGCGCGTTTTCTTCCTCCGAACACGTGTTGAACGGCTTCAATGTTCTACATCGCTCCGCCCTTCAGGCCGTGCGCGACGATCGTTGGCGTCGCCGTCGTGAGCGACCGTCGATTGCAAGTCATCGGTTTCGCTTGGCAATCGGCCCACGCCGATCAGCAGTTCGACGCAGAGCGCCGTCGCGATAAGAAATGCCCCCGCAACCCAAATCCAGTGATAGTCGCCTGTTTGCGGGCCGCAGTAGATCGGCGCCAACAACAGCCCCAGGCCTGGTAGCGCCAGGTGATGATGTACGCGAACCAGGGCGTGCAACCAACGTCGTCGGCGCGAAGGTGTTTCCATGGCGTCCATTGAGCCTGCTACGGCGCGTTGTCCATTCGTCATGTCGTGGCCTTGTCGAGGCGGGACCCGCGAGATCGATGCATAAAAAGGCCCGTCGGCGACGGAGAGGCACCGACGGGCAAAACGGATCGACACCGGGGGGAGTGCGACCCGCCAGACATCTGCACCTGAAAAGGCAGGGACGACGATGTGATGCTAAGCGGGGATGCCGACGAAGATCAAGGTTTTATCCAGGGGAATACGAAAATTTCAACTGATATCGTTGAATATTTAAGGTAATTGGTTGGTCGAAAGTTTAATTGTTTATAGCAAGTGTTTTGTCGGATTTTTCGATAATCATGTTTATATGTTTTATGGAATTTTTTTCATGCAAGAACATGAATGATGTTCGTGGTGCAGCTTCCAGTTGACCTGTCGATCTGTCGGACCGGCCAACTCCGTCGATGGTCTACGTGCAGAAGGCCGGCGCCGCCGCAAGACCCGATGCGCTTCAGGAGCTTGCCCGTCCCCGAGCGACATCCGAGCTCGCGCGGGAAAAATAAAAACTAATGACCAATGCGTGTCTGATAGAGATATTTGCGCGAGTGTAATTGGTCCGCTTTCCATCGTCGTTCGCCTTTGCCTGTAAACGACGTCGAAGACATTCCATGGGGGAGCATTCGGCACCCTGATGTTTCGGGATCGCTCTTGCGTAGCGATCGGGTAGCCGCAAACGGCTGGGATTGCGACGCCGATTCGTCGCAGTAGAAAAGGAGCGAACACGCCACGTTCGCAGTTGCGTTGGCGAGCGTCGATCACTCGGGAACGGGAACGCCAACCGTCGAACTGGTGCGCATCCGCGAGCGTCGCTTGTCGTTCGTCGCATTGTTTTCTCAACAACAAGTCACGCCGACGCCATGTGGTTCAACCTCTCCACGAAGCAAATGCTGCTACGAGCCGACGATCGCGTCGAACACGAACCGAACGCCTTCGATGTCAGGCAGGGCGGGCTCGTATCGCGGTATCCCGTCGGGAAAGCTGCGGGCTTCAACAGGCAATATTTTCATGAGGGTGCTGCCTTCCAATGAAGAGTTCATCGGGAGTGTCGCTGTCCCCAGCGTCGTTCCACGATAAATCCATCGAGTAGATGCGATCGACGCTGTGCGAACCGGGAGTTTTTTGATGGATAAAAAAAGCGGAAATAGACAATACTATTTGTCACTCTGGGATCGGCTCATTTCGGGCGCGATCCTGGTCAGCGGATTGGGCATGGGCTTCGGCGGAATCTGGCTGGTCGTGCTGAGTGGCAGTCCGTACTATGTGATCGCGGGTGTCATGCTGGTGGGGTCCGGCTGGCTTTTGTGGCGCCGCCGTCTGCTGGGCGCGAAGCTGTTCGGTTTCGTGTACGCGATGACGCTGGTGTGGACGTTGCATGAAACGGCATCGCGTCTGTGGGGCTGGGTGCCCAGAATGGGTTTCCTGACTGGCCTGGGGTTATTTGTCGCGCTGATGTTGCCGCGGCTCGTCGATTCGGACGGCAAAAGCGGCCACGGTCGAAGAATGGCGAAGGTTCTCGCGGGCGGATGTGTCGCGTTCGCCGGCGTCGCCTTTGCGCTGGCATTCGTTCCGCAACAGAGTTTCCTCTCCGACACGCCGATATCCAGCGACCCGCTCGTCGCAGACGGCACGCAGCGTGCGGCGCAGCGCGCAGGTCAGCCGGACGAGGATTGGCAACAGTACGGGCGCGATGCGGACGCCACGCGCTATTCGCCGCTCAGCCAGATCAACAGCGACAACGTCACCAAGCTCAAGGTGGCGTGGGTCTATCGCACGGGAGATCTGCCGCCGAAGGGCAAGGTCAACAAATGGGCCGCCGAAACGACGCCGATCAAGGTAGGCGACGGCCTTTATCTGTGTACCGCGACGAACAATCTTGCGAAGCTCGATCCGGTAACGGGCAAGGCCATCTGGACGCACGATGTCGGGACGAAATACGAGAGCGTTCCCTATACGGCTGCCTGTCGAGGTTTGGCGCACCATGTGTCGAAGACGATCCCGGCCGGACAGCAATGTCATGAAAAAATCATCGAAGGCACGATCGACGGTCGCCTGATTGCTGTCGACACAGCAACGGGCAAATCGTGCGAAGGGTTCGGCGAGGGTGGCCAGGTCAGCCTGCTGACTGGGCTCGGGAAGACGGTACCGGGTTTCGTCGCGATGACGTCGCCGCCGGTGATCGTCAACGGCACGATCGTCGCCAACCACCAGGTGCAGGACGGTCAGCGCCGATGGGCGCCCTCGGGCGTCATTCGCGGATACGACGCGGACACCGGTGCATTCAAGTGGGCATGGGACGTCAATCGGCCGGGACAGCACGGCGAACCGGGCGCGGGGCAGGAATTCAGCCGCGGTACGCCCAATTCGTGGGGGCCGATGGCCGGCGACGACAGCCTGGGGCTCGTCTATATTCCGACCGGCAACTCGGCCGCGGACTATTACAGCGCGATGCGCACGGAAAACGAGAACCGGGTCGCGTCGTCCATCGTCGCGCTCGACGCGGCGACCGGTGAGGAGCGATGGGTGTTCCAGACCGTTCACAAGGATGTCTGGGACTACGACATCGGTTCGCAGCCGACCCTGTTCGATTTTCCGTCGAACAAGGGCCCTGTTCCGGCGATGGTGATTCCGACCAAGCGCGGCCAGCTGTTCGTCGTGGATCGTCGCGACGGCAAGCCGCTTCTGCCGGTTGAGGAGCGCCCGGCGCCGCAGGGCAACGTGCCGGGCGATCCGCGTACGCCGACGCAGCCGTGGTCGGTCGGAATGCCTCGCCTGGGCTTCCCCGACCTGCAGGAAACGACGATGTGGGGCATGACGCCGTTCGACCAGCTGTATTGCCGGATCAAGTTCAGGCAGGCGCATTATGTCGGCGAATTCACGCCGCCCATGGTGGACCGGCCGTGGCTCGAGTATCCGGGCTACAACGGCGGCGTCGACTGGGGCAGCGTGGCCTACGACCCGGCGCGCGGTGTGCTGATCGCGAACTGGAACAACACGCCGATGTACGACAGGCTGTTGTCGCGCGATCAGGCTGACAAGATGGGGCTGTACGCGATCGACGATCCGAGGCACACCAACAAGTCCGGCGCTGAAGGCCCGGGTGCGATGGCCGACACGCCGTATGGCGTCGACGTTCAGCCGTTCCTGATGCCGCTGACGCAGGTTCTGTGCAACGAGCCGCCGTACGGGATGATCACGGCGATCGACATGCGCACCCGGAAAGTCGCGTGGCAACATCCGTTCGGTACCGCACGCGCGAACGGGCCGTTCGGACTGCCGACCTACATGCCGATCCAGGTTGGCACGCCGAACAATGGCGGCCCGATCATTACCGCCGGCAACCTGATATTCGCGGGCGCGGCGACGGACAACCTGATCCATGCATTCGATCAGAAAACCGGCAAGATGGTGTGGAGCGATCTGCTGCCGGGTGGAGGTCAGGCAACCCCGATGACCTATTCGGCGAACGGCAAGCAGTATCTGGTGATCATGGCCGGGGGCCATCACTTCATGAGAACGCCGGTCAGTGACGCGCTCGTCGCGTATGCGCTGCCGGATGACGTGGTTGCGCAGGGGGCGGGCGCGAAGTGACCTGTCGTGTTGGCGACGATGGCGGCCACGCTGTCGTCGCCATCATCCGGGCTTTTATCTCATGGAAATCTGGACCCTGTGCATTCTGATTGGAACGGGCAGCATTCTGCTCCACGCGTCGTCGCTCGTGTTGCTGGCGACCTTCGCGCGGCGGGTACGGATAAGGCTCGAACTGCATTCACGCAATGT
Organism: Burkholderia sp. 9777_1386; assembly: GCF_015712265.1. Lineage (NCBI taxonomy): Bacteria > Pseudomonadati > Pseudomonadota > Betaproteobacteria > Burkholderiales > Burkholderiaceae > Burkholderia > Burkholderia sp. 9777_1386. The sequence goes on from NZ_JACCQB010000086.1 coordinate 16,014, forward strand.
GCGGGACGGGATGGGCGCGTTCATCGCGTTGTTGACGTTCATCTGCGTCGCACTGGGGCTGTTGCATGTAGTCGAGGCCGCGGTGTGGGGGGCGATTTATGTCGGGATCGGCGCGGTGAGCACCTTCGGCGACTCGCTGTTGTACTCGATCGATACGATGGCGACGCGGGGCGCGTCGGGCATCAATCTGACCGATCACTGGCGGTTGCTCGGCGCAATCGAGGCGTCGGTCGGTGTATTTCTGTTCGGCATGTCTACGGCGTTTTTGTTCTCCGTCATGCAGGCCGATTTCTCGATTTTAATGAACGATAGGAACCTTGACTAAGAAGCAGTTTCTCCAGAAACTGCCGCTGCAAGATACTCAAGCAGGCCAGGCAGTAGCCGCGTTTGGGGCGGCCGCCGCGAATGTCGAAGAGGCGCTCGAAGGAGGCGCGGACGGCGGACGTGAGATGGCCAGGCAAGCCTGCGTTCGACGCCTCGGGGATCGTGGCAGCCGATGGGCGGATGTATAGTCCTCGCGGAGGTATTGGGTTGAGCGCGAATCGTCCCATCGAATCGAGGGGCGATCACTGCTGTTCGGGACCGGTCATTGGGCGTATACGACGCCTTGAAAAGATTTGGCGTCGCGTGGCAGTACTGTTATATCGAGGAACAAATCCAATAAACGACAGCCACGAACGAATAGGCACGCAGTGTATATCCCTGCTAGTCTGTCAGGCTGCCTTGCCGCAACAGAACCAAGCGACGTCCAGGAATTCGGTACGTTGTTTTGCAGGATGGCTATCGAGTTCGAACAACCTGAAGCAATGAATAGAAGAGAGCTGCGCGGCGGGGTTTCTACCCACGCCGCGCCGGACAATCAGAAATTTTCCTTCACTGCTGAACGACCCGCATCGACTTCGGCCGTGAGAAGTCCAGATCTTCACCGTTCCAGGCTTTCACCTTCTTCAGCTCCCAGTTTTGGACAAATCCCGGGAACGTCGCGACCCGATTGTACGAGAGGCCATCCGAGTCTGACAGCGTCACTGCGATTCCAGGAGGGGCGTCAACCTGTACTTCATGTCCATAGATCCAAGACGGCAATTTATCGCCTGATTGCTGCCCCGCCGGCAAACAATATTTAGCACTGGATCTCAGGCTGACAATGCAGCCGACCGGCGTCGTGTCGCGCACGACGCGCATCGAAAGCGGCTTCGAGAAATCGAGGTACTGTCCGTCGGCCGCCTTGACGTGCTTGAGTCTGTCGTTTTCCACGGTCCCGGCAAATGTGGCGATCCGGTTGTAGGAGAGGTTGTCCCAGTCCGACAGTACCACTGCAGTCCCCGGTGCAGCATCCACGAAGACGTCCTGCCCATAGATCCACGACGGGAGCGAATAGGCCCAGCGCTGTCCAGCCGACATGCAGTACCGCGCGCCCGTCTTGAGGCTGACGATGCAGCCCTGCGGCTGCTCCTTCGATAAGAAGCGCGCGTCCGGATAGACTGATTTGATCCAGTCCGCGTACTTTGACACACGTGCGCCGGTCGAGATAGTCGCAGCGCCGCCGTTGGTCGTCGCGATGATGACCGGCTTTCCATCCCGGATTTGCCACCAGGCTGACCCGCTGTCGCCGGGCGCTATGCGGGCCCAAAACGGCGATGGTCCGACAGGCTGATAACTCGCGCCGATTCCGTAGTCGAGTTCGAAAATTTGGTTGATCCGGCTGCGCCCATACAGTCGCCGCTCGCCCTTCGCTGGCCAGTACCCACCGCTGCCGTTCGTGCCGACGCCCCAGCTTCCATAACCGACGAAAATGACATCGCGGCCTTTTTCGTCCAGCGCATCGTTCAGAATCGGCCGATCGACCGGTTTGCCGACTGCGTCAAGGATCGGATTGCGTCTGGGCAACTTCAGGATTGCGATGTCTGTCGATGCCCCGCCCATCCCCGGGGTGCCATGGATTCGCTGCGGCGGTACGAACGCAGTGCCCGCGCCCGATGCGATTACTCGTCCGCCCGTCACGGAGAAAGTCCTGTTTACCGGTGTTTCGCTACCTTGATAGCCAGCGCAATGCGCGGCAGTCAGTATGTAACTCCAGCCGTCCTCGTCTCCAAGCCACGTCGCCGTGCAGCCGCCGATATTTCCGACCACGAGCCACGGCTTCTCGTAGCTGTACGCGCGTAGGGTGTCGTTGTGCGTCTTGATACTGGTAGCTATATCCGCCGGATCGCCACCGTAGTATTGGAAGGTCGATTTGTCGATAACGACAGCGTGCGCCGACGATAACGCTGTCAGCACGGTCAATCCCACGGCCCAGTTTCGATATTTCATTTTTTCTCTCCGATGAACCCGCTATCCGAGACCCGCACGTCGGTACATCGACCGACACCGAGTGTCGGGCTTTCTGACACTGCCGAATCCTCGTAGATGGACATTGTCGCGACACTGGACAGTGCTTCGGACAGAAACTCTACGCGTCGCTAATAGACGGTAGTACTTGCGAGTCTGGATGTAAAGATTGGCATCCTAAGTGTATGGTCTAGGTAAAATTCATAAAGTCGTAATTTCTTCGAGTGTCGACCGATGATTTGCGAAATGCTATAGAAATACAACTCGATGTATCGGTGAATCCAATTTGTATCTATCTGGCTATTCATGTATTGCTAATAGAGATTGTTTTTGCGAATCGTCGCCTGTTTTCATAAACGTGGCACGTCTGATCTTCATGCGACTCTCATCCCAGTGCTCACCAATTATTGGGTTGGCCGCCCAGCGTTCGCGCGTCCTGCTCGACTTCAGTTGTGCGACCGGCTTGTGGGTGAGCGACGGGTATTGCCAACTTGCTTGCCAATGTCGATGAAATTGCAACGGACGACAATCTCAGTTTGTCGGAGACGATTTCTGGGTCTTGCCAGTGAACTCGCGCCAGACGTCGAAGCTCCAAGCGAGTTGCTTGCGACGGAGCAAGCACGTCGAAGGTGCCGCTTGAGCGCGGCATGTTGGCGAGTTGGTTCGAAACACGACAGGACGCTCCCGGGTTGGCGGCAGGCGGAGCCCGCGCCGAACTTGTCGCACCCGCGTCGAATGGCTTCGTAACTCACCACCACACCGCGCTCGAACAGCAGTTCCTCAATGTTTAGAAGGTTGAGCTGGAAGCGAAAACACCACCGTACGGCCCGGCTGATAACGGGGCGAAAAACCGGTGCCCACGGTAGAGCCCGGTCGTTTTCATGGTGTCATCCTACGCCACGTGGCAATGCCACTAGGGTTTCTCGAAGGTGTCGACGGCCACTCGTCCGACGGCCGGATCGTCGGTGAAGAAGCCGTCGATGCCCGCGCGCAGGTAGGCATGGATTTCGCGTATCGAGCCAGCCGGGTTGCGCGTGGCCGGCGTGGCGCCGTCCTCCAGCGAAGTTGGCAGGAAGTTGTTCTCCGGGCGGAACGTGTACGGATGCACGAGGAGGCCGGCCTCGTGCGCATAACGCACATACGGCGTCGGCTGCTGCAGCGTGCCGTCTGCGGCGACCGCGATGATCGAAATCTTGGTCGGTCCGACCGCATTCGCGTAGGTTGCGATCTCGCGCATGCCGTCGCGCGTCGACAGGTCGCCATAGGTGCGTGCGTCGTTCGTCTTCACGAAGTCGTACGGGCGCTTGCCGGCATCGTCCATCAACTGCACGAGCTTCCAGTTTGGCTGGCTCGACTTGATCCGGTTGCGGATCGCCTTCAGGTTCGCGACCTCGAATGACTGGATGTAGACGGTCGCGGTGCTGGCCGTGTACGAATCCTTCAGCAGTGCATCGACGAGGCGGTCCTCGAGCGGCAGGCCGATCGACTGGAAGTAGGTCGGGTGCTTGGTTTCCGGATACAGGTGGATCGTGCGGCCGGTCTGTGCGGACATCTGCTTCGCGAGCGCGACAATCTCGTCGAACGTCGGAATCTCGAATTGGTCGTTGTACGCGGTGTTGGCGGGGCGGATCTCCGGAATCCGTTCGCGCGCACGCAGCGTCTTCAACTCGGCAAGTGTGAAATCCTCGGTGAACCAGCCGGTGACTTGTGCGCCGTCGATCGTCTTGGTGGTTTTACGACTCGCGAACTGCGGGAGCGTCGACACGTTCGTCGTGCCCGAGATCTCGTTCTCGTGGCGTGCGACGAGCATGCCGTCGCGGGTCGCGACGAGATCGGGCTCGATCACGTCCGCGCCGTCCTCGATCGCTTTACGGTACGACGCCAGGGTGTGTTCGGGGCGCAGCGCGCTCGCACCGCGGTGGCCGACCACCTGGACCTTCGCTGAGATTGACTTCGTGGGATCACGCGCCAAATCGTCGCCGCCGCCGCATGCGGCGAGCAGGAACGCAGCGGTGTCAGCGTCGGATAGATACTCCCCACTTTCGTCGAAGTAATTTTCCCCAGTTTTTTGTCTGACGGCGCCGCGGTAGCGGCGCCGTCCTGTCGATCGCCGACCATATCGCCCTGGAGATCCGTCGTG
>NZ_JACCQB010000087.1:0-20430 GCF_015712265.1 Burkholderia sp. 9777_1386
GAGCTGTGATTCGAGCTTAACGGCTCGCAGGAGACACAAGCTGTGCCGTAGCCGCCAACCGGCAAAGCAGCGCGCCAAACGGCGCGCCACCACTGAAGTTTGAAGCAAATCGAAGATATAAGGAGACGGACCAGTTGCCAGGCACGTTTCGCGAATTGATCCATCGCTTGCTCGACCATCTGAAGGAGTTGGACCGGCAGGTCGGCGAGTTGGAGGCCCAGATTCAAGCATGGCACCGTGCCAATGCGCTGTCGCGGAAGTTGGAGCGCATTCCAGGCATTGGGCCGATTACGGCGAGCGCGCTGGTGGCATCGATCGGTGATGCCAAGAACTTTACAAACGGCAGGCAATTGGCAGCGTGGCTCGGGCTGGTGCCCAAACAGCACTCGAGCGGCGGCAAGACGAACCTGCAGGGCATTAGCAAGCGAGGGGACACGTATTTGCGCACGTTGCTCATTCATGGAGCGCGGGCGGTGATCCGACATGCGGAGCACAAGCTGCAGGCGCACCAGTGGCTGCACAAACTCATCGCCCGACGTAACAAGAATGTGGCAGTCGTTGCACTGGCCAACAAGAACGCCCGTATCGTATGGGCGCTGTTGGCACGCGATAGTGAATTCCGATCCGATCACGCCGCAGCGTGATCGGATCAGCTTGCAGGAAGAGCAACAGAAGGCTTCATGGCAGCAGGCAGAACTCCACCGATTGCACGAGCGATCAGGCAGTGATGGCAAACAGGTTAGACCGTGGTTGGCTAAGCCCGCGTCTCCCCAGGCACTTCGAGTGCGATTACCCGATTGCGGCGCCAACCAGCACATCCCATCAGGGACCGTGGCCGAAGGCCACAATCAGAGTCCGAATGTACGGGTGCAATCTTTACCTCGCGTCGTCACGTACTGAGAGCTTGGCAAGCCGGGGGCGTCCATGTATGGGGAGATCTCGCCTTATGCTTGAAAGGGCGACGGCGTTGAGCCGGAGCGAGAAGTCATACATGGACGCCCCCGTTTTGCCAGGTTCGCGGTGAGTGACGGTTCGAAGGCATCGATTGCAGCCATACATCCGGACTTTGATGTCAGGCGTACGCCTGCTGTCCCTGATGGAATACGCTGGCCAGCTCCTCAATCAGCAGATCGCACTTGAGGTGCTCTGACTTCTATGGGTTTTGCCGGCCACGGTCTGACCTGTCTCGCCATCACTGCATTGCTTGCCTGAGCAATCGGGTGGTTTGTCGCTCCTAAAGTTTGTCGCAGCGGTCTTGTTCGACTGCAAGCCGACCGGGTTATGCGACTGCCGCGGCAGTCGCATAACCCGGTCGGAACTGCTGGTTGTGAGCCAGCAACGCCCATATGACGCGTGCATTCTTGCTGGCCAGGGCTACGGCAGCGATGTTGGGATGGCGTCGGCCTAGCAGGCGGCTCAGCCAGCTATCGGTGTCGGGCTTTCGTTGTGCGGCTAGGATGGCCGATCGCGCGCCGTGGATGAGCAGCGTACGCAGGTAGGAGTCGCCTCGCTTGCTCATGCCCAGCAAGGTCGATTTGCCGCCGCTGGAATGTTGCCGAGGGACCAGCCCAAGCCAAGCGGCCAGTTGACGGCCGTTCTCGAAGTTCTTGGCATCGCCGATCGACGCGACCAGTGCGCTTGCCGTGATTGGCCCGACGCCGGGAATCTCGGCAAGTTTGCGGCTGGCGGGATTGTCGCGGTGCCAGGTCTGAATTTGCGTCTCGAGTTCTCGAACGTGCTGATCGAGCAGCTTGAGATGCTCCATCAGGCGCAGCACAAGGAGACGAAACGGGCCTGGCAAGGCGCAAGTGTCGGAGTCGAGCAGTTCGGGTACGCGTTGCGCGATGTGGGCGATACCTTGGGGAATCACCAGGCCGAATTCGGCGAGGAGCCCACGAATCTGATTAGCTTGCGCGGTGCGCGCCTTGACGAAACTCTGACGTGCGCGATGTACGGCGAGGACGGCCTGCTGCGATTCGGTCTTGATGGGGACGAAGCGCATGTTGGGCCGAGCGACGGCTTCGCAAATTGCTTCGGCATCGGCCGCATCGTTCTTGTTGGTCTTGACGTAGGGTTTAACGAATTGCGGAGCCATTAGTCGAACGGTGTGTCCGCATTCTTGAACGCGTCGTGCCCAGTAATGCGCGCTGGCACAGGCCTCCATGCCGATCAAGCACGCTGGCAGATTCGTGAAGAACAGCATTAATTGATCGCGCCGGATCTGCTTCTTGAGGACGGCTTTGCCGTGCGCGTCGACGCCGTGGATTTGAAAGACGTTCTTTGCCAGATCGATACCAACGGTCGTAACCTTCATGATGGGCGTTCCCTCTGGTTAAGTGGTGGCTGACACTTCCACTTTGGCACATCGATGCCGTGCCGGGCGGGGGCGTCCATTCCATTAGCAGAGGTCGTAGTAGTCACAGGACAGGTCGATGAGGCTGAAGCTGGTGACGAAGGGCCGAACGGGAAGGAGTGTCCAGCGTCATGTCGATGCGACAGGCAATGCGTCAGATGCCCGTGCGAGCGGGGCGAGCGGGAAGCATACGCGGTGAAGCTGCGTCTATGCCCGTGAGCGACGAAGGCTGTTGCCCGCGCCATGAATCCGGGGACACGGGGTCATCGCTGCTGATGGCGGCGTTGACGAGGGAGAACCTGAAGCAGGCGTTCAAACGGGTACGGGCCAACAAGGGAGCCGCTGGCGTGGACGGTCTGGATATTGACCAGACGTCGCGCCATCTGGTGACGGCGTGGCCCGCGATCCGTGAACAGTTGATGAAGGGGACGTACCGGCCCAGTCCGGTACGGCGGGTGACGATCCCGAAACCGGACGGAGGCGAGCGCGAGCTTGGCATCCCGACGGTGACGGACCGGCTGATCCAGCAGGCGCTGCTGCAGGTGCTGCAACCGGTTCTGGACCCTGGCTTCAGCGAACACAGCTACGGCTTCCGGCCTGGACGGCGTGCGCACGATGCGGTGCTTGCCGCGCAGTCGTACGTGCAGTCGGGTCGGCGAATCGTGGTGGATGTTGATCTGGAGAAGTTCTTCGACCGGGTCAACCACGACATCCTGATTGACCGACTGCAGAAACGTATTGGGGACGCCAGCGTGATCCGGCTGATCCGGGCGTATCTGAACAGCGGCATCATGGATGGCGGCGTGGTTCAGCAGCGCGAACAGGGCACGCCACAGGGCGGGCCGCTATCGCCGTTGCTGGCCAACGTGTTGCTCGATGAGGTGGACAAGGAACTGGAGCGGCGAGGCCACTGCTTTGCGCGCTATGCCGACGATGCGAATGTCTATGTTCGTAGCCGCCGTGCTGGCGAGCGGGTGATGGCGCTGCTGCGTCGTCTGTATGGGCAACTGCGGTTGAAGGTCAACGAGACCAAAAGCGCAGTCGCCAGTGTGTTCGGTCGCAAGTTTCTGGGCTACAGCCTATGGGTAGCGTCCGGCGGCGTCATCAAGCGCAAGGTGGCGGCCAGAGCGCTGCTGGCGTTCAAACGCCGCATTCGTGAACTGACCGGCCGTAGCGGCGGGCGCAGCATGAAGGACGTGGTGGAACGGTTACGGCCCTATGTATTGGGCTGGAAGGCGTACTTCCGGATGGCGCAGACGCCACGAGTCTGGCTGGATCTGGACAAGTGGATGCGTCACCGGCTGCGTGTCATCCAGCTCAAACACTGGCGCCGCGGTCCGACCATCTACCGGGAACTGCGTGCGCTGGGCGCACCGTCCGCTGTGGCGCAACAGGTGGCGGCGAACAGCTGTCACTGGTGGCGTAACAGCGGCAAGCTCCTGAATAGCGTATTGACCCTCGCGTACTTCGATCGGCTGGGTGTGCCCCGACTCTCATAACCTCAACTTCCCGAACCGCCCGGTGCGGACCCGCATGCCGGGTGGTGTGGCAGGGGTACGGCCTCATGGCCGTCCCCTATGCCGATTCCGCGCGGCGGCGGTGCGCGTCAGCCTTCCGTGCCTTCCTTCAGCACGAGCGCACGCGCATACAGCGCGTTGCGCGATGCGCCCGTCAACGCGGCCGCGAGCTTTGCCGCGCTTTTCACCGGCACCTCTTCGAGCAGCAGCCTGAGCAGCGCGTCGTGCGCGGCGTCGTCGGCTTCGCCGCTTGCCGCCGGCGCACCTTCGACGACCAGCACGAACTCGCCGCGCTGCCGGTTCGCGTCGCCGGCGAGCCAGCCCTGTCCTTCGGCCAGGGTGCCCTGGAACAACTGCTCGTGTAGCTTGGTGAGTTCGCGCGCGATCAGCACCCGGCGCGCGGGGCCGAATGCATCGGCGAGCGCGGCGACGGTTTCGGTGATCCGGTGCGGCGCTTCGTAGAACACCAGCGCGTACGGGTGCGACACCAGCGTCTGCAGCGCGCTCGCGCGCTGTTTCGCCTTCGGCGGCAGGAAGCCCGCAAACGTGAACGCGCCGGCCCAGTCGCCGGCCACGCTGAGCGCGGTCACGGCCGCGCTCGCGCCAGGCAGCGGAACCACCGCGAAGCCGGCCGCGCGCACCGCGTCGACGAGCCGCGCGCCGGGGTCCGAGATGCCGGGCGTGCCCGCGTCCGACACGTAGGCCACGCGTTCGCCGCCGCGCAGCAGCTCGATCACGCGCTGCGCGGCTTCGCGTTCGTTGTGCTCGTGCACGGCGACGAGCGGTTTCGAGATCCCGTAGCGGGCGAGCAGCTGGCCCGTGTTGCGGGTGTCTTCGGCCGCGATGCGGTCGGCGAGGCCGAGCACGTGCAGCGCGCGCAGCGTGATGTCGGCCGTATTGCCGATCGGCGTGGCGACCACGTAGAGCGTGGCGTCCGGGTAGTGCTGCGTATGCGCGAGTTCGAGGAGGGCAGTCATGGCAGGCAATGCACGCAATCGCGGCACGAGCGGAACAAGGACGGCATTGTGCCACGCGGCGCCGGCGAGGCCGGAGGCGCGCGCGGTCGGCCGCATTCGGGCGACAACTTTTCCGGCGCGGCGCGATCCAAACCGGTCGGCGCGCGTTCGAGCAGCGCGCGCGGCAGTTTCTCGAGCGTCACGGTCTGGGGTTCGTCGCCGCGAACGTGACGATGCGCGGCGGCGAGCTCGATCTCGTGATGCGCGAGCCCGACGGCATGCTCGTGTTCGTCGAGGTGCGCGCGCGGCGCAGCACCCGGCATGGCGGCGCGGCCGCGAGCGTCGGCTGGCGCAAGCGGCGGCGTCTGGTCGCGGCCGCGTTGCAGTTCTGGTCGCGGCACGGCGCCGGTGCCGCGTGCCGTTTCGACGTCGTCGCGTTCGAGGCCGGCTTGCGTGGCTGCGTGACGCATTTCGTACCGACGACGCGTAGCGGCGAGCTGTGACGAGATGTAAAGAGTTCTTGCCGGACCCCCGGAGAGGGCGCCGGAGTACGGTAAACTCGCCGCACCCACGATGTCGCGCGAGTGGTGCCACGCGCCCAGTTCACCAGGAATCGATGTCAGTCGAACGTATTCAGCAACAATTCCGCGACAGCGCCGCGCTTCATGCCGAAGCGGCCGACGCGCTGTCGCTGCCGATCGCAGCCGCGGTCGATGCGATGTTCGCCGCGCTGGCGAACGGCAACAAGATCGTCGCGTGCGGTGATGGCCCGTCGGCCGCCGCCGCGCAGTACCTCGCCGCGTCGCTCGTCGGCGGTTTCGAGCGCGAGCGTCCCGGCCTGCCCGCGATCGCGCTGGCCACCGACGCGTCGCAGGCCGGCCTCGCCGGCGCGGCGGCCGCCGAGCAGTTGTTCGCGCAGCAGGTGCGCGTGCTGGGCCAGACGGGCGACATCCTGCTGGTGCTCGATGCGGGCGGCGCATCGCCGCGCGTGCTTGCGGCGATCGACGAGGCGCACGAGCGCGAGATGACCGTCGTCGCATTGACGGGCGGCAACGACCACACGGTCGCGGCCGCGCTGTCCGACACCGATATTCCGATCAGCGTGCCCGCCGTTCGCGCGGCGCGCATCCACGAAGTCCATCTGCTGACCATCCACAGCCTGTGCGACGGCATCGACGCGATGCTGCTGGGTGAGGATTGAACGAAGGAGAGCCGTCGATGAATCAAAGCCGCGTCAAACAGACGCTCGTCAGAACCACGCTGCTTGCCGCGCTGACGGCGGGCCTCGCCGTGTCGCTGCAGGGCTGTGTGCTCGGGGTCGTGGGGGCCGCGGCCGGCGGCGGCGCGCTGATCGCGACCGATCGCCGCACGCTCGGCGCGCAGACGGAGGATCGCGAGATCCAGGTCAAGTCGCTCACGCAGATCAACAACGGGCTGCCGGACCAGTCGCACGTGAACGTGACGGTGTTCAACCGCCGCGTGCTGCTGACGGGCGAAGTGCCGAACGATGCGTCGAAGCAGCGCGCCGAGGAAATCGTGCGCGGCATCAACAACGTGAACGGCATCGTCAACGAGCTGTCGGTCGAGCCGGCGTCGTCGCTGTCGTCGCGCGCGAACGACTCGTACCTCGAAGGCCGCGTGAAGTCGGAGCTGATCGCGACGAAGGGCATCTCGGCGAACTACTACAAGGTCGTCAGCGAACGCGGCAATCTTTACCTGATGGGCCTCGTGACGGTGGACGAAGGCAATCGCGGCGCGGAAGCCGCGAGCCAGGTGCCGGGCGTCGAGAAGGTCGTGAAGGTGTTCCAGTACGTGAAGCCGCAGGACGCGCAGGCGCTGCAGGACGCGTCGCCCGCGAGCGGCGCCTCCGGCGCGCAGGCGGCTGCCGCACCGGCGGACAACGCGACGGTCGGCGCGGTGCCCGACGCGTCGGTGCAGTCCACGCCGCTGCAGCCGCCCGCGCCGATCTCGAATTCGTCGAGCGTGCATCCGGGCAATCCAAAGGCGAAGGCGCAATGACGGGCATGCAGATCAAATCGATGAAACGCCGAATGGTGCAGGGCGCCGCGGCCGCGGCGCTCGTGGTCGGCACGCTGGGCGCCGCGCATGCGGACGTCGGCGACGGCCTGAAGGTCGCGCGCAGCAACGCGTGCATGGGCTGCCATGCGGTGGACCGCAAGCTCGTCGGCCCGTCGTTCAAGGATATCGCCGCGCGTTACAAGCCCGATCCGCAGGCCGTCGCGAAGCTGTCGAAGAAGGTGAAGGACGGCGGCTCCGGTGTGTGGGGCGCGATTCCGATGCCCGCGCATCCGCGCATGAGCGACGCCGACGTCCGGTCGGTGGTCGAATGGGTGCTGGCTGGCGCGCCGTCAAAGTAACGCGTCGGGGGTGACGTAACCCCTATTGCCAAGCGCGGAAATGCGTGTGTATGATGATTGACTGTTGGGGCGGTAGCTCAGCTGGGAGAGCGTCGCGTTCGCAATGCGAAGGTCGGGAGTTCGATCCTCCTCCGCTCCACCACTATTCAGCGCCCAACCGTTCTCGGTTGGGCGTTTCCATTTCCGGGGTCCGCAGACGACGCGGGGTTCCGGGCCATTCTGCGTGTGCCGCCAGTCGTCGGACAAGGGGGCACGACGCGCCCGGTTCGCCCCTGTTCCGCCCTATCTTCTCTCGAAACCTGCGCCAACTTCTTCGCCGTGGCACTCGCAGACGGCGTTGTCCATCAACCACTTGTGCGTGTGTCGACGGGAATGGTTGGTGCGCGGGTTTGCACGGGCAAAGCAGAACGACAAACCCGCGAGGCCAGCCTCCAGTTCAGCCCTTGGGCGGGAACGGATCGTCACCGTAGCTGTTGCGCTCACGGATCTGGCCGTCACGCCCTTGGACGAACATCTCGCTCTGCTGGTTGATGGCGATGTCCCGCGCACGGTCAATCGCCTGTTGTTGCGTGTCATGGATGGAGGTGAGACGGTCATTGCCTTCTCCCCGCACACCCCACCCATCGCCGCCGTTGATGGGTACGACCCATTGGTTTTTCCGCTCATTTCAAGCACTCCAAAAAATTGAAAAGGTCAGGCTCTTGAAGTCGGCGCGAGCCTCGGCGCATCGGATGGTGAGATCACGTCATGGAGACCTCTTTTCCCGATGTTTGGCGTAGGGAGTCCACCGCGCCCGCCGCGCACGGGATCGAATACAGCCCTGCGCGCCTCTGCGTGACCACGAGCGCGCCGTAGACGGCGCGTTGCGCCGCAGGCTCTGGCTTGCCCTTGTCCTTCGCCTTGATCTTGAACAGCTCACTCGGCTTGGCGCTGTCCAGACCCGCGCGCTGCATGATGCGTCCCGCCGTCGTGGCCTCGCCCTTGAACGACCATAGCGCCTCGAACACCTTGGCCTGACCGTCGGCGAATCGGATCGGTGTGCTGCTGATGTCAGGCAGCGTCGCCCATTTGAAGTCCGCTGAGAACGGGCCGTTCACCGGCGTGGCCGGATCGGCGACCGTCGGTTGCGCGGACGGTAATGATGTGCCGACGAGTGCGATCCCGCCGCCGTAGAACATGAAGCGTTCCTCCAGCGGCAGCCATTCCACACCGGGCGAAGGGCGACCCGCGTGTCGTGCGTGGCCTCGGCGTGATCACGCGGATGTCGCCGCCCGCCACGCGCACACGATCCAGCAGCGCGGGTTCGTGCAGCACCCGCGCCAGATCGCGGGCCAGCAGAACGGGCGAGCATCGAGCATCGCCGAGCCGCCACACGCCGCCGCCCAGATCATCGATGCCGTCACGGCTTTCGATACCGAGCGCAAGGCGTATCTTCTGACGCAACGAGTCCTCGTCCAAGGCCAATGCGGCACCATCGTTCGCTTCGACGGCGACTGGCCGCACTCCGGGCAACGGCACATGCGGCCGCCGCGACCATCGCCCCAGACCTGCGCCCGATGCTGTTAACAATGAGGACAGAGGACGAACGACTGATCGACGACCGTCAGCTTGACGGCCTTGCCGAGGACGGACAGTGCGGCGGCGTCGCGCGGCGACAGCGTGTTGCGCAGCACGGGCGTGCCGCCCGCGAACAGACGGCAGACCAAGGCCCCGGCATCGTGCGCCGCCATCGATCAATCCTCGAACGCCGAGGAGGAACTAATCACGTCGGCCTCCGGCAGAAAGTTCCTGCGCGCTCAGGGTCTGGCCCTTCTGCAAGATGCCCACCGATTCCAGATAGCCTTCCAGCTGCGCCTGCATCTTGGCGTCGAACTTGTGCAGGTTCAGACGCCCCTTGCCGGTCACCTCAATGGTGACCACCTTGGCACGCGTGCGGCCCGGCTCGGGCGGATAGTAGAGATTGACCTGCGCCGCCGTCACCGCCCAGTTGCCTTCCAGCGGGCCGGGCAGCTTCCTTCATCTCATTTCTCTTTTTTGTTGGTTCTGCCGACGCAACCGGGGCGAGGAAAGGCATCCGTTGTTCAGTCATAAGCCGCTCCTGCGCCAGAGGTTTCTGGCGCCGCATATCCCGGGGCCAGCACAGCATTACGCACACCGTAGATGGCAAGGTGATCTTTCAACCAAAGTCGGTACTCATGGCCGCGCAGACTATGGTCCGGGGAGCAGTCCACGCTCCACTTGCGCAGGATGTAGCCAGCAACGGCAGCACGCAGCTTCATCTGCAACCTGCCTTCGCACATACCATAGTCCATTTCGGTGATCTCCGGCCGGGGTTGGTCTGGGTGGGGAACCAGTTCCAGCTCGACGATCCGAGTCCACTGAATGTCTTGATCGCTCGTCTCGTGGGACGCCACCGGCTGCCCCATGAGCACCACGGGGCGTTTGATCCGGGTGATGACGAAATCACGGAACTCCTGCGACTTCCGGTCAAAGGCGCGGACGTGCCAGCGTAGACCGTTGTCGATCAGCGCGAAGGGGACGATTTCCCTCTCGGTGCGGCCACTGGAAACGGAGTGGTACTCGATGCCCAGCGGGCATTCCTGATGAATCGCCCGGGTTACGCTCGCGAGCACATCCAGGTCCGGATGCGTGATCCGTGATGGGCTCTCGCTGGCCACCCACGCCTTGAGCCGCATCGGCTCGCCGTCACCAAAGCCCAGGGTCAGCCACGACAGCACCCGCTCCGGGGGGAAGTCAAAGACCGGCTGAAAGCTCGGCACCAGGACGTAGGACTTGCCCTTGGAGTCGTAGTCGATGTTGCCGGGGGCCAGCTCCTTGTACAGCGCCAGATCCCTGGATGCAGCGGCGGACTGGATGCCAAACCGGGTGACCAAGTCCTGGCGGCGTATCTCCCCGATGAAGCGCACGCGCAGCTCCACGAAGGCGAGCCGATCGCGTTGTGGCTGGGTTAGGTCCGCGAGCTGTTCGTACGACATCCTGGCTGACTCATTGGGGTTGACGAATGCTTATCAAGATTATTGCGGTAAGTATATGAGGTGCTCTAGAATGTGTCTATCGGATGTTTTTGCGACTATGATGAGAATCATGATGATTACCATTAAAGTAAGAGAAGGCAGATGACCGTGGTCCAGCTTCGTCCTGCCAGTTGGTCAAGCCGTTTCTGAGGAACCCACATCAGCCATGGGCGCGCCAGAAGCAGTGATCAATCACCCCAAGCTATCCGGCCAGTTGGCTGATGGCTTGATCGACCTCACCCAGCAACAGCGCAATCTACTGTTGATGCGCCCCCTGTTTCAGCTGGAGCTCACGAAGAACAAGTTTTCGGACGGCAGCGGCGGGACGCTGCTCGATGGCCTCGATACCCATTACCTCAGCCTCGCGGCGCTGGCGTACATGATGGAAGGCACTGCCGTCGCGGTCGGATACACACTGGCTGAAGTCCAGCATTATCTTGCTCAGGTGGTTGCACAGATGAAGCCGGCGCTGACACCGGCGCAGCGCAACCGCGTCGCTGAGATCATTCTTGATTCGCTCGACAACGCGTCAAACAACTATCAAGAGCACAGCTACGAGTACTTTCACGCGCCCACGGGAGAGACCCGGATGGTGCGATTCCGGCTCACCACCTATGAACCGGATCTCGAAGACACCTATCGCTATCGTCCCACGGCTGAAGGATATTTGGTCTTGATGGGGATGCTCGATCTGGAGGTCGAGGATCACCAGATTCTTGTCGAGCGCATGCTCCAGCTATTGATCGAGCGGGGCCGGTTCGATCAGGCTTATGAATTCGCCCGCCGTGCTCGCATGCTCTCCATTGAGCACCGTCAGCAGTTGCGTGATTTCATCAACCAAGCCTGGCGGGCGCCGGGCTCAGTAGTTTGGACACGTGATATTGGCCCCCGTCTCATAGAGGCCCGCTCGCACATCCATGCGCGACAAGAGGAAGATCGCCGCATGGAGGAGTCCGTGCGCGAGCAGCTCGTTCAGGTTGATGACGTCCGCACCCGCGAACAGCTAGTTCGACTCCACGACGTGCTCAAGAGCGCAAGCACGGTGCGGGCACAGCTCCAACTGGAAGTCACAGGAGCTGGGGACAAATTCATGGATGCCCAGGCCACTGCGTTTCGGGCCCGCAAACCTTCGGGTCTCCCGGACCTCGAAGCCAGGTTGCTGCCGGATGCGATGCGGTGCCCTGCGGAACGTTTCGGAGGAAGTGCCGACGAACTGCTGCTGAGCCTGTATCCCGCTGTCATACCGAAGGCTCCAGATCTATCCAACCTCTTGGCACTGCTTCTGGAACGTCGGGCCATTGAAGATGACTTTGACGACGATGACGAGACCGGAGAGGTCGTTCCTTTCAAGGTTTACGTTGATCCATTCCCGGAAGACGTCACCGAGCGCGTGCATCTCTGGCTGAAGGGCAAGTTCTCGTTGGGCGGTAGCTGGAAGCTCGACGAGCTGCTTATCGCCGCGGCGGACGAGGGTTTCACAGAACTTGAGCAGCAGTGTGTCGCCTACGCGCTGTATCGCAGTTTTCCAGACAGCGAAACCCTGTTCCCTACGATGCGGGCGGTTGCAGACGGCGCATTCATTTCCAACATTGCGCAGGGAGACAACCTGCGCTTCGATCCAAGGGGGCAGCATGGCGGGACTACAACTTGAGGCGACGCGCCTGCTGTACAAGGCTCTTCACCTGGGCCTTACGCCAGCGAATGATCTGGAGTACCGCGAACTGCTGGCCAAGTACCGTGCCGATGGGGCCTTTGCTGAAGCGGCGGAAGAAGCGGCTAGCGGTTTGGAGTTGACGATTCTGGACGTAAGCGAGCGCGGTTTGATCGTCGCGCCATCAAGTCGGGAAAGTCGGTTCTCTTTACGCCTTACCGATCTGCGCCAACATCTCAGCGGCGACCAGAAAGTCGCACTGGCGATGGCCCATCTGGCGATCAGCGCGGTCTTCTTTCCTACGACTGATCGACTGGAAGACGATGCGAAGACGCCGTTGCCGGCAACGGTCGCTCGCTTCCGGGACACGCTGCTCAGTTTGGTGAACCGGCTGGCAGATGCTGAACTGTCGGATGAGTCCGCGGAAGAGTTCCTGCCCGGTTGGGCACTGCTGAAGCGCCTTCCACCGGTCAATCCAAAAGCTGAACGCGCCGCGACGAACTCGGTCGAGGGTTTCGTCAAGCTGGCGCTCAAGCAAATGGCCGAGTATGGGCTGGTACGACTGGAGCGAGAGAGCGAAGACGAAGCCCAGACGCTCTACACCGCCACACATCGATTGCGGGTCCACTTGCGCGAATTGACGCTGCCGCGCCTGTTTGAGCTCACCCGGGAATCAGTCACGATTTGAGGAGCCCGCATGGAACGCCTCTCCCGCCTTTACGTCAGCCACTTTGGCAGCCCTACGGCCTGGTACGAGAACCTCCTGTTTGATCTCACTGATCCAGACACTCAGCAGCCCACCGACGTGATTTTCAACCTGGAGAATGCAGGCGGAAAGACGTCGCTGCTGTCCTACGTCTTTAGTTGTTTCGAACCCAAGCAGGAGCGCTGGCTTCAGCATCTACAGAAGAAGAATCACCGGTTCGCGGAGTATTTTGCTCGGGATGGCCGCCCCTCATTCATCGTGATGGAATGGGAGATGCCGGCCCGTGCAGCAGCGATGTCTGATTACAAGCTCATCGTCGGCCAGGCAGTTGCGCTCAAGGAGAGTGCCGAGCGCGGTGCCGATGTTGAGCGGTGGTTCTTCGCTTTTGAAGCAATCGATGGCATGGGGTTGGAAGCCATCCCCGCTCCCGGTCTATCGATGGCGCCTGTTCGGACCATGCAGGAATTCGTGCAATGGATGCACCAGGCAGGCAAGCGGGCGGGGGACTTCTTCCACACCAAGATTCAGGACGATTGGATCAAGCATCTTGGCAACATCAGGCTTCTCGACATCGAGCTGCTGCGCATGCAGGTGGACTTCAACAGCAGCGAAGGGGGAATGGAAGAGGGCTTCCTGACCTTTAACACGGAATCGGACTTGCTCCGCCGATTCCTCCTGTTGACGCTTGATCCGGAGAAGTCGGCGACGGTGAGAGACGCCGTCGCGCAAACAGCCGACAAGTTGAAGTCCAAGCCCAAGTACGAGCGTCGTTTGGAGCAGCTGACGCGACTGCAATCCGTGATGGTCCCATTTTCGGAAGCCGCCACCCTCTATGAGGCCGCCGACGTAGCGCAGAAGGATACGCAGCGGCAAGCCGCCGGCCTGGCGGCTGCATTGTTCTTGCGCCATGGTGAACTTCACCAGAGTGCCCAAGAAAAGCTGGCATATGCCGAAGTTCAGGACGGCATCGCCAAGACATCAACGGATACCGCCACCTTGCTACAGGCCGACGTCGTGGCGATGCAGGGCCTGCAGCATGACCGCAGGGTCGCAGCGGCAACGCATACTTGCGACGCGGCGAAGAAAGCGTACGACGATGGCAAGCATCTCCTGAGGTGTATGGAGGGAGCCAAGGCGTTGGTGCATGTCGAGGCGACCGCGGCGCGCGTGAGCGAGTTGGATGCCTTGCTGGAGAGCGAACGCGAGGGCCTGAAACCAGCACGGCAGCAAGCTGAAATTCAAGGGGCGCTCCTGAGCTGTGCGCTGTCCGCCGCTGAGAAGATCGCTCTTGGACGAACGGAGAAAGCAAAAGCCGCGGAAACCAATGCTGGCGCGCTAATCGAGGCCATCAATGCGCAAAAGGCCGCCGCAGAGAAGGTGATACGCGAACTCTCGGCGGAAAAGGGCCAACTCGACGAGTTTCAATCCGCCTACGGACGCCAGCGGGACCGCCTACTCCAGGATCATCTGCTGGAGCCGGACGATGCTGATTCCGGGACTGCAATGGGGCGGTTTGAACAACAGGTCGAGGAGCAGGAGGCGATCCTGCAATCCCTCAACGAGCAGCGTGCTATTCAGGAGGAACTGGAGCGCAGCTTGCGCCAGGAAGCCGGCAACGCCGCGATAGAGGCCAGCAGGGCCAAGACTGCGCAGGAGCCTCACCGCAAGTTCCTCGCGGATGGCGAGGCTCTGCGGGATGAGCTGAAGCAACTGGCCGTTCTCCGTACGGCAGCCGATGCCGACGAGGCTGATCCGGACTCACCGATACTGTCGGAAGCGCTCGACCGCTTGCTGGCCGACGCGCATCGCGAGATAGCAGATCGGAATATCCGTCTAGCACAACTCAAGGCGGACCGTGGTTCGATTGTAGAAACTGGCCTGGCGGGCCGGAGCGCGGACGTTGACGTAGTCGTACGCCAGCTTCAAGGGTCGGGAATCCGATCTGCGCGGGCCGCCAACACCTACGTGGCTGAGCTGCGTCCTGAGGTTGAGGATGCACGAGCACTTGTCTTGTCGGACCCGGCACGATTCCTTGGCGTCAACGTGGCACAGGGAGAATGGGCCAAGGCGCAACAGCTCATGCCAACTCTGAAGCTCAAGTTGTCGGCCCCGGTCACGGTCGCGGTGGCGTCTGTAGACGCGGCTGCGAGCTCTGCTGATCGCCTTGTGCTCGCCCCCCAGGATGATTCGGCTTACAACAAGGAATCGGCGCAGCAGGCTTTGACAGCGCTGGACGCACGTATTGCGGACGTCGAGGAACAGCTGACCGCTTACGAAGAACGGCGAGATATTGGCGCTGCAGCAAGTGAAAAACTTCGCCGATACCAGACAGAGTTTGGCGCAGCCCGCCTGCGACAGGCAGAAGCGGAGATCGATCGCCTGGGGAATGAAGAACAGGCCGCTGTGAACCGGCAGCAAGAATTCACAGCCCAAGCAGACCAGGCACAAAGCCTTGGGAAGGAGCTCGCCACCAAGGCGGCGCCGTTGCCCGCAAAGATTGAAAAACTAAAGGGCGGTCTCAAGCGCATTCAAGACTATCAGCGCGATTGGGAGTCTCCCTTGGGTGCCAAGCTTGCTCGCCTGGCAGAACTGCAGGGACTACTCGACGCAAAGCAAGCTCAAATCGACGAATTTGACCGCCAGCGCAGCGAGGCCGATGAACAGTGCAGCCATGCCATGGAGGATCGACTGCGGCATGAGCGGGAAGCACGTGATTTGGCTGCAGAGCGCGCTCAAATTGCCCATCGAGATATTGCCTATCCCGCAGAGGAGCAGCTCCGGACGCATCCGCGTGGCATCGAGACCTTGCGTGAAACCTATGCTGACGCTGTGACGACCCTCCAAACACAAGAGAGAGATCGCCTTGGCGTCCTTGCCGTAAAGTTGGAAAGCGCGCGTCAGGAGAACACGAAAGCGGTCGCCGCATATGAATCCGAGTTCGCCGACCTAGACAGGGCGGAGCTGGAACCGCTTCGCACCCTCGATTTTGAGAGTGCGCTCCGCGATCAGAGAACTGCCGTTGATAGATTGGATGAGGCGAGCCGTGCGGCTGGACAGGCACTCGCCGTGGTGGAGGCAGAACGCATCAGCTTCTGGAGGGGGCAGAAGCAGAAGTTGACGGCGACGCTTGAAATGCAAGCGAAGTCCGACGAAGAACTGGCATTCGCCATCGAGGATGCGCGGAGTTCAGTTGATCGGCACGAGGCTATAGCCGAACGCGCAAGCCAGGACGCAACAAAGGCGCGCGGCGAAGCCACTCAGGCCGAGAGCGAATCGAAGAGGGTCGACACCCTTCATCGTGCCTTGACAGCAGCTGTCCCCCAGGACGTGTCGAATGTCCAACCGATCATCATCCATGGCGACGCATCCGACCTTGTAAATGGGCTGATCTTGAAATTCCGCGAGCAAGATACGCTACTCGACGAGCTACGCGGCAAGGCACGCGAGGCCTTCCGGGTTCTCACGAAAGCAGCAAATTCCAAGGAACTGATGGACGCCGAGCCCGAGCTGGCGCGCGATATTGCGGATGGCGATTTTGAGCCGGCTTGCTCTGACCGGGCTCGGATTTCCGCCCTGATCGAAGATCGGATCTGCGCGACCCGAGATACCTTGGAAGGGATGAAGCCAGATTTCGAGAATTGCGTTGGCGAGCTTTACAACTTGACCTACGAGGGCATCGCCCTGCTGAATCGTGCTTGCGCACAGACCATGCCGATCACGACGCCCTATGTCGGTGGCAAACAGATACTCAAGATGAAGGCGTCGTTTACGGGCGTTTCTGTGGATGCCCGGAAAGATGCGATCCGTCAGTATTTGAACGCCGTGATCGACAGCAAGGTGATTCCGGCGAAAGGCGCAGATCTTGTTTCGCAATGTCTAGTTGCGGTCAGCGGCCGCCAAGAGCTCGGCTTGCAGGTGCTGAAGATGGAGCAGAACGAAGCTCACCAGTACCACCTCGCCAGCGATCTCAAGAGTTCGGGAGGTCAGGGTACGGTGATCGCCATGTTCCTCTATCTGCTGATCAGCCAGTTGCGTGCCGACACCCGGGCGCGTGCCAAGCGTGGGGGCGGCGGACCCCTCATCCTCGATAACCCTTTCGCGAAGGTCCAGACCCGGGCACTTGTCGACGCGCAGAGGCTGCTGGCCAGGGAGATCGGGGTACAACTGATCTTCTTTACGGCCAATGCTGACTACAACGTTCTGGCCGGATTCCGTCGTGTCATCCGGCTGAGGAAATCCGGGGCAAACAGCAAGACGGGGCGCTCACATATCGAGATGGTGTCAGCCGCCTTCGATGACCTGGCGGAACGCAGCATGGTGGCGGCATGACCGACGGCTTTCTCCAGGCACTCCGAACCGGTCGGCGAAAGCGCGTCCTCTTGGCGGATCTGCGCCGGCACTGGTTGGATGCCCACCCCGAACAGCTTCAGCATCCCGAACGGGATGCGCTGTTACTGGCTGCCTTGAGAGAGTTGGAAGCACAGGGACGTCTAGCATTGCCTGCCCGAGGCAGCTTCGAGCAGCTTGGTAATCCACCGATGCCGAAGTTTGTGACCCTCCTGGACCAGGGTGAAGTTCAGCCATCTGAAGATTGGTCGCGCATCTCGTGGCTTCCGGAGCTTGGCTTCTGGACGGACCTGACAACGAGTGAGCTTGTTACCGCCAAAGCGATCAACGAATGGCTGTTGCGCAGGCGGAGTAAGTTCCTCCAGGTTCCTCTACGAGAGCGGTCACTTGAGATCTTTGGTGACGAAAAGTATCTGGATCTCCGAGTGCGTCAGGACGCTCTTTTTTCCGGCCGGTTGCCTCTTGCTTCAATCGGAGCATTCCTTGTTCCGCATCCGCTACCTTATCGGGCGGCCAACGCCCCAGGGCGGTCGGTCCTTGTCGTGGAGAATCACCATACATACTGGAGCCTGGCAGAGTGGAATATGCATATTCGTCGCTATGCGGCGGTTGTCTACGGGGCTGGGAAGGCATTCTGTTCCAGTGGCCCAGCTCTTCAGGAAGCGGTCCGAGAATGCCGGGCAGACGGGGCGCTATATTTCGGTGACCTCGATCCGGCGGGCATTTCGATTCCCCTTCGGTTCAACGATGCAAACGGGGTGACTGTTTTGCCAGCTGTCGATCTGTATCGGTTTGCAGTCTCGCATGGAAAGAGGCGAGCGCCAGTAGCAAGAGCAAGCAACGATGAGAACGATGCTCGGCGGTGGCTGCCAGAATTGTGCGAACAGATTTGTTCGCTCTGGGATTCCGGTTACTGGATTCCACAGGAGAGCCTGGGAACCGAGCAGCTGTTTAGCAACTGGGATGTTGATCCCGCCCTGGCGGCGCCGCGTGGGGAAGTCGTGTCAGACGTGGCCTCGTCAGTCGAATCGGGGGCCACGCGCTCACCAGCCCGATGCGGTGATTAGTGACCTCATTCGCCGCACATAACGCGGAGAATGACTTGCCCTTGCGGCGAATTGGGGGTTTAATCTCCGCATGGATAGCGGAGAAAAACTTTACATCTAGCAGGCCGACGACTGGCCGAGCTGGCGCTACGACCTGTCGACGCTCACTGGGCCGTTGACCGAGGTCAGCCGCGCCCAGGGCGTACTGCTGGGGCGTCTGGCCGACGTCGGGCTGGCGCTGCGCGATCAGGCCAGCCTCGCTGCGCTGACCGAGGACGTGGTCATGACCAGCGAAATCGAAGGCGAGGTGCTGAACGTGGAATCGGTGCGCTCGTCCATCGCCCGCCGTCTGGGTGTGGACATCGGCGCGGTGGCCCCGGTGGATCGGCACGTCGAAGGCGTCGTGGAGATGGTACTCGACGCCACCTCGCGCAGCGCCGAACCACTGACCGCCGAGCGCCTGTTCGGCTGGCACGCCGCCCTGTTCCCGACCGGGTACTCGGGCATGAATAAGCTCACCGTGGGCCAGTGGCGCGATGGTGCCGCCGGGCCGATGCAGGTCATCTCCGGCCCGGTGGGGTGGCGCAAGGTTCACTTCCAAGCGCCGCCTGCCGACGCACTGCCCATCGAAACGGGGCGGTTCCTGGCGTGGGCCAACGAGGAAAGGGGCGAGCCCGCGCTCATTAAGGCCGGGCTGGCGCACCTGTGGTTCGTCACGCTGCACCCCTTCGACGACGGCAACGGCCGCATCGCGCGCCGTGGGCGACCTGTTCCTCGCGCGCGCCGACGGCAGCCCGCAACGCTTCTACAGCCTATCGGCGCAAATCCAGCGCGAGCGCAAGGACTACTACGACGTGCTGGAGCACACGCAGACGGGCACGCTCGATGCCACCGGCCGGTTGTCGTGGTTCCTCGGTAGGCTCGGGCGCGCGGTCGCCAGCGCGCAGTCCACGCTGGACGCCGTGCTGGTCAAGGCGCGCTTCTGGCAACGCTGGGCGGGCATGTCGTTGAACGAACGGCAGGTGAAACTGCTCAACCGCCTGCTCGACGGCTTCGAGGGCAAGCTCACTAGCAGCAAGTGGGCCGCCATCGCCAAGTGCTCGCCCGACACCGCGCTGCGCGACATCACGCAGTTGCTGGACCTGGGCGTGTTGAAGAAATCGCCCGGCGGCGGGCGCAGCACCGGCTACGAACTGGCGGACTGAAGTGCATCGACGTCCATGTCCACGTTGCTGCGGCACGGACGCAAGTGGTGCACCTTCCAGCGGAAGACTTCTTCGATGCTGAAGCGGATGATGTCACCGTTCGCCATCCTGTAGAAAGGAATGCCGAGCCGGTGGCGTTCCTGATTCTGATGAAGCCAGTGAGCGGGCAGTCCAGTGATGTCGGCCACTTTCTTGGCGGAGTAGAAAATCTGATCGCGCCGACCGGGTCGCTGCTGCATCATCTGTTCGATGGCGTCTTCTCGCGCCGTGGGCGAGGATTCGGACAAGGCGCGTCCGGTGCTCGATTTCCACGTCACCTGCGCTTTGCGCTCGAAGGCCTCGACTTCCATCAGGAGGTAGCGGACAGATCTGCCGATGTGCCATGCGGGTGGGCCGATGCCCTCCGACCGCCAGCGTTGCAGGTCTTGGGCGAGAGGTTCCACCTCAAGGACAGCTGTGTTTCATTGAGGACCGGATACGTGAATGGCGGTTCATCCGGGCCGAGGTCTGCGCGGCGGGCATCGGCGTCAACCTTGGGTTTCATCGTGCGCCTCCGTCAGGGCGGCCTCGGCCGCCGCAAGGCTGCCGTACTGCGCGATGAGCGCGAAGGCCTCGTTCAGGTAGTACCGCTTCGGCTCCGGCGCAGATAGCGGTGGCGGTTCGATGACGGGCGGCGCGACCGTCAATGGCGGCAAGGCCGCGTCGTTGGGCATCCCCTGGCGATTCGCCTGTTCGTAGCCGACGATCTCGTCCACCGGATAGCGAACGGCCTTGGAGAGCTTGATGTACGGCGGGCCGACGCCATCGCAGCGCCAGCGTTGCAGGGTCTTGGGGCTGATGTTCCAGCGCAGCGCGAGTTCGGTTTCGGTGAAGGCTGGTTCGGTTTGCATGGGCGTCTCCTTTCGTCGTTCGTGCCGAGCATTACGGCGGCGAATGCGACGAAAGCCAAGTTGCAGGCTCGGAAGCGCCCGGCATTGGCGACGGCTGCGAGTGCCAATCGAACTCTCTGAACTACCGGTCGTGGGCATGTGCGGGGGCACGGATTCCTTCGCCGGAATCGCGCGCATATGGCGGGCCTTCCGACCGGGTCTGACGATCAGCGGAGGCGCGGGTTTCGCTTCCTGTTAAGCTACACCACCAACGGAATTCGAAAGGCCCGATCGCGAGGTCGGGCCTTTTGTTTTACCCTGGCAACCGCGGCCTGTTCTCGACCGTCCCGCCACCCCGCCCTAGACC
>NZ_JACCQB010000088.1:0-20014 GCF_015712265.1 Burkholderia sp. 9777_1386
CCGGCTTCGGCTTCCTTCAGAAACCCGATGATTTGCTGTTCCGTAAAGCGCTTCTTCATGTTCGTCTTCTTCTCCGAAAACGAACTTTACTAGACTCCAGCTGGCCCTGTTTGCAGGGGGCAGGTCAATATGGATCCCCTATCAATCCACGCGACACGTGCAACGTGCTAGCAACGTTAGTGAACATTGGCCAAGTTTCTGTTGCAGAAACGCAACGGCTAAGCCGCCGCCAGAAAACTTCAAAAAGTCCCTGTTCGCCAAGGCTTCTTTGAGAGTTTCCGCTAGCAACGTTTCTGAACACGGCTAGCGCTAATAACGAACGCCTACACCTTCTGCTGGTTGCCGCCCGACAGGAAGCGGATCTTCTGCCGCCGGTTCGGCGTCTTGATCTTCAGCCGCTGGATGAAGCGGTCGGCCGTCGCGCTTTCGGCCTTGCCGTTGATGAAGAGGCCCGCGAGCAGCGAATGGCGGCGGCAGCTGATGTTGATGTTCTCGGCGACCGACGCGATCGCGATGATCCCTTCTTCCTTGCGGTCCTCGGGGCACAGCACGATGCCGTGGCGGATCGCGTCGCCGGTGCGCTTCACGTCGATGCGCTTACCGTCGAGCGTCAGCGCGCCCGCGCGCCGGCGGTCCGCGCCGTACACGAGCCGCATCAGCTCGCTGCGCCCCGCGCCGACGAGCCCGAAGAAGCGGACGATCTCGCCCGCGCGCACCGAGAAGCTCGCCGGTTCGCGCAGCACCGGGCCGTCGACGCCTTCGGCGGAAAACCGCACGTCGCCGAGCGTGCGCGGCGCGTAATGGTAGATGTCCGCGATCCCGCGCCCGACCATCTCGGCGACGAGCCGCACGCGCGGCACGTCGGCCAGCGCTTCGTGCGACGCGATCTTGCGCCCGTCGCGGAAAATCGTGCACGCGTCGCAGAGCCGGTAGATCTCGTCCATCCGGTGCGAGATGTAGATCAGCGCGCGGCCCTGCGCGCGCAGAACGTCGACCAGCTTGAACAGCACTTCCGTCTCGCGATGCGACAGCGAGCTCGTCGGTTCGTCGAGCGCGATCACGCGGGCGTTGCGCATCAGCGCCTTGCAGATCTCGACCATCTGCCGCTGCGCGATCGACAGCCGCCCGAGCCGCGCGTCGGGATCGAGATCGACGCCCATCTCGGCGAGCCGCTCGCGCACGTAACGCTTCGCCTCGCGCTTTTTCACCCGGCCGAACGCGTTCGGCAAGCGGCCGAGCAGCAGGTTTTCCGCGACCGTCAGGTCGGGCACGTACTGCAGCTCCTGGTGAATCACCGCGATGCCGGCCGCGATCGACGCGGCCGCATTCGCGAACTGCACGGGCTGGCCGTCGACCAGCACGCTGCCCGCATCGGGCTGGTATTCGCCGCCGAGAATCTTCAACAGCGTCGACTTGCCCGCGCCGTTCTCGCCCATCAGGCCATGCACCTCGCCTGCATGCACGTCGAACGAAATGCCGTCGAGTGCGCGCACGCCGGGAAATACCTTGCCGATATTGTCAAAACGCAGTGCCGCTGACACGTCGCCTCTCCACTTCCGGAATCGATCGACCGCCGGCCGCCGCATCGCCGCGGCAGCCGGCGGCCCGCTTACTTCGACGCGAGCCCCATCTCGTCGCGCACCTTCGACACGTTGTCGCGCGTCGCGAGCAGGCCCGTCGTCAGCGTCAGCGTCAACGGCGGCGGCGCCTTGCCCTGCGTGATCCACGTGTACATCAGGTCCGATTGAAGCGGTGACCTGCTGTACGACCAGCAGTTGCCTAGCCGCCAGTGCGGCGACGCCGGTCAGTCGGCACAATGCTCATTACCCGGTACCGCGCTGCAGCACAGTCGCCGGCGCCAATTTCATCGCTGCGATAGAGGGCAACAAGGTAAAGTCGCTACTTTCCTAGCGTGGTTTAACCGGAAAATTGCGCGAAAATCGACTGGCTCCCGTGCAACGGAGGTGTCGCCAGATGCGAGCGTCCACGTGGCCGCCGAGCAATTCGCCGTTCGACAGGTGACGACCAACATTGCTCGATCCTACATGCGAAAAATGGCGCGGCCACCTGTGAACGGCTGGCCGCGCCATGCGCACGTTACTGCTTCACCGGTGCGGCGATGCCGTCGATGTTGGGCGCCCAACCGGTCGGGTTGGAGAACTTCAGCGTGTTGGTGCTGCCCTGCTTGAACGCGCCCGTCACCTTCAGCGTCGATACGTTCCCCCACCCGCCGGTCGACGGGAACGACACGGTGACGGGTGCGGCGCCGTTGAAACTGAGCTGCGCGCTGCGCGGCGTCGCGTCGCCGTTCGCGTAGGCAACCGAGACGCTGTACGTGCCGTCCGCCGCGGCCGAGATGCCGTTGATCGTCAGCGTGCCGTTGGTGGTCCCGTCGCCGTTGCCGATATAGCCGACGACCTGTCCGCCCGCGCACGTGCCGCACGACGCCACGCGCGCCTTACCACCAAGCGTGTTGCCGGCGGCTTCTGCTTCATACGCCAGCGGAGGCGACGGCTGAATCTTCACCGGACCGGGCACCACGGCGAGGGAAGCGATCGCGGGCGTCGGCGTCGAGTCGTCGAGACTCGACAGGAACAATGCGTTCTGCCCGGCCTTGAGGTTCACGAAGACCGTCACCGTGCCGACAACGTTCCCCGTCGGCGGAAACGCGAGCGTCGTACCTCTCCCGCCATTCGTGACGAGTTGCGCCATGGCCGTGTCGGTGCCGGTGTTCTGGTACGCGATCTGGACGTAGCCGCCTACCGTCTGGGAGGTCACGTTGTCAAACGCCACCGTCCCGAGCCCGGTGACGATTTGGCCGCTCGCGCACGCGGCGCATGGCGAATACGACGCTCCGCCGGACAACGTGTGCGGCAGGAACGTTGTCGACGCGACATCGGTACCGCCCAGCACGAGCATCACCGAGCCGCCGGCAGGCACGTTCGCGACCGTGTAGGAATCGGTGGCCGCGCCGAGATCCTTGTGTGCCCAGACGTCACGAACGGTGGCCGAGGTCCCCGCGGCAAACCCCAGTTGCTGCCACGTGACCTTCATCGCGCTCGCCGTCGTGCCGTTGTTGAACAGCAGAACCGCACGTTTGCCTGCACCGGCCAGCAGCTTCGCCCACACCTGTCGCCCGTTGGCGTCCGCGACCTTCAACCCCTGCAGGCCCAGTATGTCCTGGTCGATCGCGATCAGCTCGGTATTGGTGAGCAGGTTCACCGTGGCGCTCGACAGCGGCTTCGACAAATCATTGCCGAGAATCATCGGCGCGCCTGCGATGGCCCACAGATTCACGTGCGCTAGATCGTTCGCCGTGCTCATGCCCATGCCGGCCACCATCATGTCCGGATCGTTGTAGTAACCCGTGTGCTGGCCTTCGGGGTGATAGTTGCCGTTGAAGTTTCTGAGCACCCAGTTGAAACCGGGGGCGCCGGTCCCCGGCCCGTAGAGGTCATGCGTCGTGCGCCATGAAGTCGCGATGCCCGCGGCCCAGTCCCACGGTCCCAGGTTGTAGTCGGGATAACCGATCTTGCCGAGCTCGCCCCAGTTGCACATGTTCAGCACCAGCCGCTGGCCAGTGGCCACATAGGCTTTCTGGATCGCCTGCGAGATTGCGGTATACGCTTCCTGCGGATCGTATCCAGCCGCACGGCCGCCGCACCAGTCGACCTTGACGAAGTCGTAGCCCCATTGCGCGAACTGCAGGAAATCATGATCGTAGTGCGCGGGATCGCTACCGACGTAACGGATGCCGTTCGTGTTACCGCAGCCCAACGGCCCGGCATCGATATAGATGCCAGCCTTCAATCCCTTACTGTGAATGTAGTCGGCCATCGCCTTCATCCCGCCCGGCCACTGATTGGTCGGGTTGCCGTTCATGTCGATGTTGACGATGAAGTTGCCGTTTGCGTCCCGCTTTCTGGACGTCCACCAGCCTTCGTCGATATTCACGTACTGGTACTTGTTGCCCGTCGTGAGGTTCGCATTCAACGCGGCCAGCCCATCCGCCTGCGCCTTGATCGTATCGAAGTTGACGTCCCAGCGCAGGCTGTTCCACGACGCCCAGCCCATCGACGGCAGATTCACCGCGATCTGCTGCATTGCCGTTGGCGACGGATTCGTGGTTCCGCTGTCACTGTTCGTCGACGTCGGCCCGGGGTTCGAGGTCGTTGCGGTCATCGATCTGTTCAGCGGCGTCGGTGACGAACCGCCATCGTCGCCACCGCATCCTGACAAACCTATCGCTGCTGCAATAAAGCACGTCGCCAACACTCCTAACTTATTCCCGCCCTTCATTTCCGTCTCCCGATTGTTGTGAACGGCACGCGCTGGTCGCTTCGCGTGCGTGCGCAGATTAATGACGTTTTCTCTTTCATTACAACGTTTGCATCACGCCATCAAATATTGGGAGATGGTGAGGTGTCTAATTGGAAATTGATTTTAGTTAATTTATTAATATGAAAATGAAAAATTCCCAATCTTTGAAGATACAACCGACGAATCGGAAATAAATCGGGCGATTATCGAGAACTCAAGACGAAAATTGGTGCAAGCTCTCACGATCGACCATTCCGGCCGACCGGAGAAGCTCATGAACAACACATCGTCTCCGACTTCCGCGCCTCGATCACGCGGTTACGGCAGGCGTTTAGAACAGACAGGATTGCCCGATGAGCTGAACAGTTGGGTGGCCGAATTCGATCGCTATCGCTGGCAGGTCGTCGGGCTTGCGGGGGCGACCCGCCGTGAATATCGCTTCTTTGTCTTGCGGCTCTTGGCCCAGTACTGTCCAGTGACCGACCATGGTCGATGGACTCCGCGGGCGGAATGGCTCACCGCCTTTGTTTGCCAGGAAGCGACACGCCTCCACGGACACTCGCGCAAGAATGCGCTATGGGCCTGACTCCAGTATTTGGTGTTCGACGGCATGGCAAGTCGTAAGCTCGAAGCCGCGGTTCCGTCGATGCCCGAGTGGAAACGCGCCGCTCTACCGGTCGCCTCGCCGCGCAGGAAACCGGGCGCGTGCTCGAGGTGTGCTCGACGGCAGTGCCCCCGAGTTCCGCAATCGAGCGACGTTGTTGGACCTGGCGAGAATGGGTATGCCGTTCGTGGTTCCTCAGCCGCGCGGTCCCATATCGATATAGATGCCGGCCCTCATGGCGTCCAGGGACGACGCCTGCTTCGTTGGCGGATGGCAGACACTAACGCATTGTTTTGCAAGCGATCCGTGAATGACGTCGATCAGATAAGATGGGGAACTCGGACTGATGCATGGGGTGGCCGTGAGGAAGTACGCGTTTTTGTTCTTCTTTCTTCAAGCGTCTGCTGCTTTCGCAGCGGGTGGTAGCGCTGCGCCAAAAGTACCGAGCTATCCGCGTGACAAAGGGCCAATCAATAAGCAGTTCGGAGGAACAGAATGACTGCTTTACAGCTATGACGACAACCAGTCTCTGGTAGTTCTTTCGGCACCTGGAAGTCCTGCTGCCCCCTTTGTGTTTTTATTCAAATATTTAGGTGATGGATATCATCTATATGGTGAAGGAACGGGCAACAAGGACCTTACTGATGACGCTTTCTCTGAGCTTGAAATGCTGGGTAATTCTCAGATCGAGGCGCTCGTAGTCGAGTCTCGGAAGACCACGGCGAGAAAGTGACATTGACAGATTACCGGGGAATGCTTTGTCAGGCCCTATAGTATGAAAAATTGGCGTTATCGAAGATTGGCAGGCATCTTCCAGGGTAGCAGCGCGTCGTAGTCGTCGACGCTCTTCACCAGCGGTAGGTGTTGGAACAGCCAGCTGAGATAGCGATACGGGTCGATGCCCGGCCCAGCGTCATTCCAGAACGCAATCATATCGTCCGCTGAGCGAGTTATGTCGGCTATTGGGTGCACGTCAATCGCCGCTCGTTCGGCTCAAGTCCGCGGCAGCAGCGCGGCGGTCGCAAGCGCGATTACCGCCGGCACGCCGAACACGATCAGCAGCACCGGCAGTTCCTCGTGCACGCCGAATCCGGCCCGGTACACCCCAACCCACAGATTCGCGAGCGACACTCCGAACCAGACAGGCACAAACACTTTCGCAGCGATTCCTAGCAATGGCCCGGACGCGTTCCATAGCTGTCCGAACAACAGAAATACAGCTAGCAATAGCAAGCCGGCGACGATCGTCAGGAGCGTATGCATCCATTATCTCCAAGGTAGCGCGGACGGGGCCGAATACACCCACAGTGTCCCGAACAAAGACCTGCCTCGACCGGCCCACGCTGGACGATACGTCTGCATGCGCTACTTGGTCGTGTAGCCGCCGTTGATCAGGATCGTCTGGCCGGTGATCCACCACCCGTCGCTCACGAGATGGCGAATGAACGGCACGACGTCCTCGATATCGGTGAGGCCCGTCTTACTGAACGGAGAAAGCGCTGCGGCGGTCTTGTGATATGCAACCGCATCGTCGCCTTCAGCCGGATAGAAAAACGACGTGTCCATCGGACCCGGCCCAATGGCCGTCACCGAGATGCCGCGCGCGCCGAACTCCTTCGACGCCGCACGCGTGTAATGCTCAACGGGAGCTTTGGTGCCCGCATAAGCCGCGTAGAACGGCGTGAACGCTCCCAGCAGCGACGTCACCAGCGTCACGACCTTGCCGTTGTCGTTTACGTGTTTGCCCGCTTCCTTCAGGAAAAAGAACGCAACCTTCGAATTGACGGCCGTCATTTCGTCGTATTCGGCTTCGGTGATTTCGGTAAACGATTTTTTCAGCACTTTGCCGACGGTGTTGATCGCGATGTCGGGACGACCTATCGCGGCAACCGTATCGGCGAACAGCTTCTCGACTGCGCCTGCCCTCGTCAGGTCGGCCTGGAATACCACCGCCTCGGCGCCTGCAGCCTTGATTGCCGCAACAGTCTTGTCGGCGTCGGCCTTGGAACTTGCGCTGTTGTAGTGAATTGCCACCGCCCTCGCGCCCTGCTCGGCAAGATCGCGCGCGATTAATCCGCCGAGATTCTTCGCACCGCCCGCTACAATGACGTTTTTCCCCTTAATGTCGTGATTCAACAAAATAGTTCTCCGATTTTAATATTTGATGACATGACTGCGGCCAATCAAGAGACCACGGAAAATTCCTTAAAATACACGATACATCTGTATGAATTGCTCGGGCGATCCTAATATTTTTGAAATGGCAAAAACGGAAATTTTCAATTCTCTGCTGGCCAACAGGGTTCGGCAATCACCGCTGCGAACTGCGCGCGCATAACGTTCGCGCCGCCCTCGCTTCAAGTCGATTTCGTACGTCATTGAGAACGTCGTGTCCATCTTCGACAGCGCTTCGTTCGCCATATCCTGAGCTGGCTCGATGGATACTGCCTGCGACAAAACTTCCAACCTCGCCATGCTGAACAACAATTCGCTATGGCGGAACGCGACTTGAATTATCCTGCTGTTACTTGCCCTCAGAAGTCTACATTGTGCAGGATAGGCCGCGAATTTCAAATGGCCTTAATCAACTTCGTACGGTTCGAAGAGATTTTCAAACACGGAGTGCGGCATCGGCCATGCTGCCCCCGTAGAATCGGTTACAATCCAATCGCCGACTTTGACCTCTCGCCATCCATCCGGTGTCAAAATTCTCCAACCGCTGTCCGTCTGGCCAACAAGCGGATGCTGACATGCGTAAACAAAACGTTCCGCGGTCACAATAGAATTTTTCTTGCGAAATTTCATCTTTCACACCATTAAATGATTCAATTCCTCACATGTTAAAATCCTGTACATGCCTTTGTAAAAATAAAGCCTCACACTAAAACACGGCAAATTAAGACATAGCCAGAAAAAGCGTCGCGCCTACACAACCATTTCCACCTGAATTTGCCAACATCAACGCTCTGCCGTTTCGTCCCCGATCTCATCCTCATTCATACTCATACCAAAATTAATGTGTCTATCGATGTGGATTCGCACCGTCGCCGACGCTCCCGACCGTACGCCATACGAAAAATTAACAAATGCACACCATGACTGCAATTAACTCGCACCTATAACACTATCAACTTACGCGGTCGAAATCGGATCGCCCGTTGCCGCATATTAACGAACCCGCGCAACCAAACAGGCAGTGATACAAAATCCGCCAAGACACGAGCGTACTTGCGGACCAGAACAGGGCAACGATTGGCGACGTGCTGCAAATAACAGGCGGCAATTCTTGCCCAAAGCTTCCAACCATCTTAAACCATTTTGCGACAAAGATACAAGGTAGGCAAATAAAAATTCAATTATTTTACAATACTAGTAAATTTATTAATTAACTTATAGTTATTATGTTATCACCCCCCCTGGAGCCGCGCTTAAAATTTAGTTCTCGCATCATATCGGCGAAGAGAATAGGCAAGGAAAATGGTTCCGCAATACATCGCACATTGTAACGAAGCATCACACCCATGATCTCTGCTTCATCAGCACCGCTTTGTTGTATGCTCTTGGTCAATAAAAAGATTGGCGGAACGTTTATTTCATTAGAACGAATACTACACACGAGAGCAATCGCCGCCTGATCTTCCGACCGGTACTGCACACACCTGCCCGGCGGCGCGCAAGGTTATCACTGACCCGCTACGCAGCTATATCACCGCCAAGCGCGAGATCCCGAAACTAGCGGGTGTCCGACATGTGTTCGTCAGGGTAGCCGCCCGCGTGAGGAATCCCGCCGAGAAAAGCCACCAGCCGACTCGGAAGCACGAGCGTCGTATGCGAGGGTTTCGCGACATGCCACACACGCAACACTTCCTCTCGTGCTTTGTCGCGCGCGTCACTCCATCGCAAGCAACTCGCTTCACGCTTCGACGCCTAGCGCAATTTCGCCGGCGTGACCCAAAATCCGTCTCCGGCAAACTGCGATTGTCGTTCATTGCATTTTTGTCGCCGTTGGTCGTCAAGTTGACAATGCCATCTCGACCGACTACTCGCCTGCTTCGCCGCGGGCGAGCCGCTGCCGGAAACAGCATTGCCGGCCAGCGTCGCGCGCTCGTGGCTGCGTTCGCGCGACGCTGGGCTGCGGCACTGGCAAACCGCCCGCTGCGTCGCACAGGAGATCGAACGGTTGTGGACCGCATTCGGTGGCACCGAATGGACGATCATGTGTATCAAACTACACGGCACGATCATCCATGCGCGGCGCAGCCCGCAATGCGACGACGCGCTGCTGACGCCGATCGTCGCCGGGCACCGGATCGTCGTGCCGTAAATCGGCACGACTGCGCCGGGCCACGCGAGTTGTCGCTGGTCTTCTGCCTCGCGGTGACGCTGGTGGGTTTCGACGGTGAAGTGATCGGCGCGTTCGACGTCACCAGCGTCGGCCAGCGCAACGTTGTGCACTCGCGCGAACGGTTCCGGAACGCGGCGCTGTCCGCCGAGCAGAGGCTCTACGCGATGTTGCGCGACTGCCACCTGCTACAGGTCCCGCATGACGCGCGCTGGCTCGGCACACCGCTCGCCGGAGCCGTCGTGCGCGCTCGACGAAGCGGGCCGCGTGCGCGGTGAACCGCCTGGCGCGTCATATGCTCTACCTCGCGGCCGCTGGGTCGGTGGCCTCGTACGAGCTCCGGCAACTGTTTCCCGGCGCGACGCTTGCGCAGCACGCCGTTTGCTGACACCGGCACGCATGCCGCAACGGATCGCGCGCGGCGAGGACAGCCAGATATCGGTGCGCACCCTGCGTGCACCGCTCGACCGTGCGATGATGGCGCGCCACGCCGACGTGCCGGAAGACGCTGCCGACGTGTGCCACACCGCACCGGCCTCGGGCCCTTCAGGCGAGCCTGCACGAACAGTCGCTCGACCCGATCCGGCGGACGCTCACGACGGCAAGGTGTCAGCGGCCGCGCGACAGCTGGGCATTTAACACACGATGCTATATGCGAAGCTCAGGCAGCTCGATGCGGCGGGAATCTGGTACGACGGGTCACATTGACAATTCGGAATGAGCGCGGGGTGTCGCGATGGAGCCAAGCCGCTGCCAGCCACTCATGCGGCCGTAATGCGAGCCACGCGATCCCGACCGCGAACGCGCCGACCACGCGGCCGAACGTGCCGATCCACGACAGCCCGTAGTCGCCGGCAATATGGTTGCCGAGCAGCGCACCGGCGTCGACGTTGTACAGCCCGGAGTAGATCGACACCGCGAGGCCGGTCGCCTCCAGCGCCAGCTTCAGCACCCACGCCTGCATCGCGAGGCCGAAACAGACGATCACGCCGCCCCACACCAGCGTATGCACGGACAGCGTGACGACGTTCAGCGCGCACGGGAACCGGGCCAGCAGGCAACCCGACAACGCGACGATCGACGTCAGCAGAAACCTGTCGGAATCGCGCGGGTACGCGCGATTGAAGCAGAGCGCAGCCGGCAGGCCGGCGATGCCGAACAGGATCAGCACGTACGTGATCCGGCTGTTGCTCGCATGGTTGATGCTCTGCACGAACGATTCGATGTACGTGTACGACGCGAAGTGCGCGGACACGACCAGCACGGTGATCGCATAGAGCGCCGGCTTGCCCAGGAGCACGCCGATGCTGCTCAGCGACCCGGCGCCCTGGCTCGGCGGCAACGGCAACGTGGCGCGCAGCAACAGCAGCGCGACGCCCGCCGTGCCCGCGATGATCAGGAACGTGACTCGCCAGCCGAATGCCTCGCCGATAACGCGGCCGAGCGGAATCCCGGCAACCATCGCGATCGCCGAGCCCATCGCGATCAAGCTGAGCGCGCGGCTTTTGCGGTCGCACCGCGCGAGCCACACCGCGAGCGGGATCGAAATCGACCAAAACATCGCATGCGCGCACGCGATGCCGAGCCGGCCGATCATCAGCACCGTGAAATTCCACGCGAAGCCGGTCACGACGTGGCTGCCGGCGAACACCAGCAGCGCGACACTCGACAACTTGCGGCGCTCGACGTGCCGCATAACGAACGTCAGCAGCAGCGACACGACCGCGACGGCCCACGCGTAGATCGTCAGCATCAACCCGACGTCGGTGGGCGGGATGTGAAGGCTGTCGCCGATCGCGCTGAGCAGCGCGACCGGAACGACTTCTGCAGTACTGAAGATGAAGGCAGTCAGAGCCCGTACGCTCCACCACGAGTGCTCGGAACTGAAGGCGTCGGGTGTTGCCATGCGCGAAATCGACGAAGGCGGGTGCGGCACGGACGTGGCGCTACACGCACCGCCCGGCGCATCGCCGCGATTGTACCAGCGGCACCTCACGCGCCCTGCCGCACCGTGGCGATGCCGGAAAAGCCACCCAAGGCTTTGCTATCCAGCACATGGATCGGGATGCCGGTTGCACTCGGCCGCGAAGCGGGCCGCGTTCGGCACGGCGGGTCGGTAGTTTTGCGTATT
The DNA here is from genome assembly GCF_015712265.1 of Burkholderia sp. 9777_1386. NCBI lineage: Bacteria > Pseudomonadati > Pseudomonadota > Betaproteobacteria > Burkholderiales > Burkholderiaceae > Burkholderia > Burkholderia sp. 9777_1386. Next base: position 11,398 of record NZ_JACCQB010000088.1, read on the forward strand.
GCCACATCCCGTGCGTCGCCTTTCAATATGTCAGGCTTCGTTTCAAACGGTACCACGACCCTGAAACGAGCCCCTATTTCAACGCGTGTTGTTTCTTCACAGTCTTTGCCATATTTGACAATGGTTGCGCGCGGTTATGCAAAAATATTAATTATGTCTGGAGCAACTTTTCGGGGCACGATCCCCGGTACATGAACCGGTGGTACGTGGGCCTTGGGTCTCCCGTCGTTGCGTGCGACATCGCCACCGCCGTTGCCCGGGATGATTTGCGTTTATCTCGTCGGGCGATAAATCGGAAAATTGCGGAGCAATAGAGATGGCTGGGGTGCTGGACGAATTGTTGCGGGGCTACAGTGATCTCAGACGCTATCTGGGCAAGCGTCTGAGCACCGCCGACGCCGAAGATCTTGCGCAAGCGTCGTTCGAAGCGGCATTGCGCTATACGCAACAAAACGAGGTGCGGTCTCCTGCCGCGCTCATGTTTCATGTATCGCGCAACCTCGAAATCGATGCAGCGCGCCGCCGCAGGTTTTTGCCGGTGCAGTTTTGCGAGGAAACCGACGACGATGCAATCGACCGGCGCGTTCATACCGATGTAACGCCCGAGCGCGACTGCATCGCCCGCCAGACACTCGACCAGTTGACCGAGGTACTCGACGCGCTGCCGCCGCGGTGCCGCGAAGCCTTCATTCTCTGCAAACTGCATGGCCTGTCGTACGAAGAGGCCGCGCAGGAAATGGGCATCAGCCCCACCGTCATCAAGAAATATCTGGTCCAAGCGATGAAAGCATGTCGGAGCGTTGTGATATAACAGCGGGATTTCGCGGATTACATGCCCGTCGTTGATAGTCGACATGTCACTCACCCAGGCCGAAATTGACGAAGCCGATGATCTTCTCGTTTCGCTGACGTTCGGCAGCGAAACCGAGAAGTCGCAAGCGCGCTCCGCACTCGATGAGTGGGCCGCGAACTCGCCCGACCGGCTTCGATATGTCGCCGATCACCACGCAGCGGAAGCGACTGTCGATGCGCTGGCCGGCGAACTCGGTCGACTCTACCCAAGGCATGTCGACAAGCCTGCCCCCCGCCCTCCCGTTTCGCCCAAACCGGTCGTCGAACCGGATCGGCCGGCGCCGCGCCCATGGTTTGCTGGCGCACGTGCCGCCACCTATGGCGGTGCGCTCGTGTTCAGCGCGCTGGTCGGCCTGTGGGTCGTCAATCCGGTTCTGGCGACCCAGCACATGCGCTCCCCGGTCGGCGAGCACGTCGACATCGTGCTCGACGACGGGAGCCACGTCGTGCTCAACACCGACACGGAACTCACCTTCAGCAACCGGCTGCGCTCGCGCGATGTGACGATGCGGCGCGGCGAAGCGTTGTTCTCGGTCGTTCACAATGCGCTGCGCCCCTTCGCGGTGTCGGCAGGCCAGGCCAGTGTCCGGGATATCGGCACCCGGTTCTCCGTGCACAAGACGCCCGACGGCGTGAACGTGGCGGTGCTCGAAGGCAGCGTGGAGCTCTATTCGACAGCCGGCATGGCGCCGGTCGAACTGCATGCGGGACAGGCTGCCCGAACCGATCGTCAAGGCAGCGTCGAAATGCAGGGGCCGCAGCAGTTCGCGTCGATGACAAGCTGGAAGGACGGGCGCCTGCAATTCGACGACACACCGCTGCGCGATGTCGTGCAAGAGCTCCAGCGTTACCGCACGGCACCGATCGTGCTGGCGGATTCGCGGGTCGGGGATTATCGGATAACGGGCGGATTCTCCAGCAGCGATCCTGATTTGCTGCTGAAGACACTGCCCCGGGTTGCACCAGTGACGATCGATATTCAGCAAAGCGGCAAGGCCGTCATCGCCCGGCGTTGACGATTCAACTGACGCACACGGCAGCCGGTCACCTGTGACCGACGCCGGCATATCATGACAAGTTCGCGCGTGCGGAGAGGTATGGCAAGGAGAATCAGGACCGATGCGTTCGCGAGACACGCACGAGTCGCGATCGTTCTGCTGGCGTTGTGCGGCCAGGACGCGAATGCGCAGGCAGTGATCAATCTGCCCGCGCAGGCGCTCGGTAGCGCACTCTCGCAACTCGCCGGCGCCGTGGGCGTCAACATCCTCGCGCCGTCCAGGCTGATCGAGGGAACTCAGGTACCGGCGATATCCGGGCGCCTCACGCTGGAACAAGCGCTCGACAGGATGCTGGGCGGCACCGGGCTCAAGGCGGTCCGGCGCGACGACAAGACCTACGTGATCGAACAGGGCGCGCCGTCGCCGCACGCGGGCCAATCGACCGCAAGCGCCTCCAGCGTCGTATTGCCGACGATCAGCGTGAACGCCGCTGCGCTCGGCGACGATTTCACCTCCTCCGCAACGCGTACCAACACACCGATCGCGCTGATCCCGCAATCGATCGACGTCGTCACCCAGGCACAAATCAAGGACCGGAACGCCCAATCGGTGTCGGATGCGCTGGTTCACCTGCCCGGCGTCTCGATCGCCGATTTTGGCGGCGTGAATGTCAAACCGTACATTCGCGGTTTTCTCGCGCCTGTCATGGTCAACGGACACGCAAACTCGATCGGATTGAGCCCTTGGCTCGGTGCGCTGGGCATACCGATCGACGGCGTCGAGAAAATCGAGGTGCTCAGGGGAGCCGATACCATCCTCGCCGGTGCGATGGATGCGGGCGGCATCGTCAATCTGGTCACGAAGCAACCGACCGCCACGTCGGTTCGGCAGCTGACCACGCAGGTCGGCTCGTTCGGCGACGTGAAGCAGGCAGTCGATCTGGGCGGCATGCTCGGCAGCGACAAACGGCTGACGTATCGCTTCGTGATGTCCGGGGAGCGGACCGGTGCGAGTTCGTATGGATACGACGGGGCGAAATCGTTCTATGTCGCGCCGTCCATCGCATGGAAATCCGCCGATACAGAGATAGTGCTGGGTTATCGGCACCAGGCCCAGAAGGCCCCGCTCACGGCCGCCACGCTATTCGGACTCGACGGACTGCCGGCGAAAGTCGCGTGGCCATCCGCGCAGCCGGGAAGCTCGCTGATCCAGTCCGACGACATCGACTTCGACTTCAAGCATCGCTTCGCCGGGGGGGTGTCGTTCGAAAGCAGCACGAGTTATTCGCGTTATCGGGAGCGAAACGATAACGCCGGCTACGTGCCGCTCGCGTACGTCGCTCCCCAAAAAGCGCTGTTCTATGCGCCTGTCGGCGATCATCAGGTGTTCAACTGGATGACGGACAACCACGTGAAGGCGGCGTTCTCGACCGGGGCCGTCAAACAAACCGTGGTGGCCGGATTTCAGTATTCGGTCTACTGGGATGTGATGCGTGCCGCCACGGGCGACACAACAGCCATTGGGCCATTTCCGAGCCCCGTATTGCCGCCGTACAACGGTTCGCTCGGATATTCCAGCCCTGGCCGGAGTTACTTCGACAATGTCTACCTGCAAGACCAGATTTCCTGGGCGAGACTGCACGTCACCGCCAGCATTGCGCGCGCCAACGGCTGGACAACGGGAAGCGAGGCGCAGCACGCCTGGTTGCCGAATCTGGGCGTCCTGTATGAATTGACGGACAGCCTGTCCATTTATGCCAGCACGATGCGCAGCTTTTATCCGCGGCGCGGTACGGTAACGATGAGTGGCCAGACACCACCGCCGTTTTCGGGACACTCCGTCGAGGCGGGTATCAAGCTCAATCTGCTCGACGATCGCCTGACGGTGACAGCCGACGTATTTCGTGCGCAAACCGCGAATGTGACGCAGTCGATTCCCGGAACCGATATCGTCACCCTGCAAGGCGGGCAAGTCTCGCGTGGCGTCGAAGCGAGCGCGGTGGGCCACGTACTGCCGGGTCTCGATGTCAGCGCAAACTACGCCTACAACAATCTGCAGCAAGGCCAGGGACTGCCTCGCCATGCCGGCTCGATCTGGCTGAGCTACGATCTGCAGAACGAACAATGGCGTGGCTTGGGCGGTGGGGTTGGCGTCATTGCCCAATCGTCCACGGAGGTGTGGGGAACCTCGGCTCGCCTGCCTGGGCAGGTACGAACCGATTTGAGCACGTGGTACCGGGCGAAACGATGGTCGGTGACGTTCGCTGTCAAGAACGTGTTCGACCGGCTTCTATACAATTCCGCTTCCGCCAGCGAGGCATTCCTGCAGCCGGGACGATTGTTCTATCTGACGACGCGCTACGACATCTGAACCGCACCGGATTTTGTGGAGGCTCGTATTCTCGAGAGAATCGAGCTATGAACAAGAAGCCACGCAGGCTTTCGTCCGAAGTCCCAGAGCGCGCAGTGCGCCTGGTAAGAGAGCAGCGTAGCGAGCGCCCGTCGATGTAGGCGGCGGTCGAATCGATTGCACCGATGATCGGCTGCACGCCGCAGACGCTGTTGGCCTGCATCAAGCGCGACGGGGTCGACCGGGGGAAGCGAGATGGCGTGCGCGCGGCCGAGTGCAAACGCATCAACGCCCTGGCGCGCGAGGTCAAGGAACTGCGCCGGACCAACGAGATTCGCAAGCTGGCGAGCGTTTTTTTCGCCCAGGCGGAGTTCGACCGCCGATTCAAGCCCTGAAGGCGTTCGTCGATCAGCATCGCGAACCTTCTGGGTCGAGCCGCTCTGCAAGGTTTTGCGGATTGCCCCGCCGGGCTACCGACGCCATGCTGCGCAACTTCGCGATCCGTCGAAGCGCTGCGCCCGCGCAAAACGGGATGAGCTGCTGCAGCCGGAGATCAAGCGTGTATGGCAGGCCACAGGTCTATGTGTATGCCGAAGGTCTGGAAACAGTTGAACCGGGCAGACATTGCGGCGGCACGCTGCACGATCGGGCGGCTGATGAAGCTGCAGGGCTTGCGCGGCGCAATTCGCGGCAAGCGGGTTCGCACGACGACTCCCGATACGAGCGCACCGCGGCCGCTGGACCGGGGCAATCGACAGTTCAAGGCTGAGCGCCCGAATCAGCTTTGGGTGTCGGATTTCACCTATGTCTCGGCAGAGCTGGGATACATGGCATTCGTGAATCCGTTGGAACCGCTCGGCTATATCCCACCCCTGAGGCTGAGGCAAACTACTACAGGCAACTCAGAAATGCCGCTGACGTGCCTGCTTCGGCCTGTTTCAACACCGCCACAATCTGCCCGACACTGAAGCGCTTGCGTTTCATCGTACGGCTCCTATCATACTGAAAAAATCCGCCGAAAACTCGCTTACATCATGGCGCTGTTTACTGGGGGCCGCACAAAAGGGACTTTGCTAGAAGCCCACTGGCCCTATTGAAGGGGGTAGGTCAGTGGAATACTCCACCGAATGTCGGCGCGGCGCTCGAAACGAATGTCGAGACAGCGTAAGTGATGCCGCCAGACAGTCCGCGGGTGGCGGGTGGCGTTCGCCGAGGCTGTGCTGATCTGGCCGCTTGGTTGGAATGTGATTCCCTGCAATAGAGTACAGGGAATCACCTCCGCACTACGATCACTGCCCCAGTCTTGTCGTGTTTCTCATCCGCATAATGTGTTGAGGGGTCCGGGCCGACATGAATCGCAATACGTCGTCGAGTCGAACGTATCCGGTTCCCGCACGATCGATCTCCGAAAAATGGTCGCTCACCAAGCCCCAGCCGGCTGCCTTGGCTTGCTGCTGCGACAATAATCCATTGGGATTGCCACCGCTTGCGGCGGTGAACCGTTGCGCAATTTGCCTTTCCACGTCCTGCGAAACCGAGTTTTCCGAAGGCGGGGGCGGTGGAGTATAGCCTTCTGGCGGCGCAGGAGGCCTCGGCAAATCGTCATACGCAAATGCTGTTCCAATGCTCGACATTACGACGAAAGCTGCCGCCGTGATAGAGACAAACGAGGTCGCGATTTTCATTGGCATCTTCACAAAGTTACAGTAAGGAGCCGTTCGCGACACGCGCCGGCGACTGGTAATAGCTGTCGAGCGCCCGCTTCAGTGGCTCGCGCGACATTTCCGTGTTGTATATCATATGCCCCCCCTCGAACCACTTGACGGGCACTCGGTCACCTAGATTAACTCCTTCCAGGTCAAGCTCGGTTTGGAAGCCTGGCGTTGCGACATCCTCGTAGCCGTGAAGAATCAGCAGCTTGGCCTTCGGATCTGCAGTAAGGACCGCTTGAATATCAGTGAGGCTTTCCGGACGATAGTACTGGCTTCCTGCTCGCTTCCAATTCCAGATATCGATTGCTTCAGAATTCGAGGGGCTGTAGGTTGACGTGGTCTTATAGTTAACGAAATCAGGAAAGTAGGTCTTGAGTTGGTTGAGGAAAGCCACGTCGATATAGTCGTCCGCTTTGAAGCTGTTGCCTACTGGCACTTTCATGCGTGCGTCATAGCGGCCCAGGCTAAAGTTAACAAACAGTTTTTGCCTGAAAATGTCCGGGCCGATATTTAGCTGACTATTCCAGCTTGTAGCAGGAACTCCCGTGTAAGCAACGATTTGATTTACAATCACCCGACCGGCGTCAGTTGGCGCGAACGCTTTCCATTTGGCATTTACATCGGTACCGCCTCGGATTGAGCTCGTCGTAGAACTGTTAGAACTGTAATTGCTGACGAATGCCGGCTGGAATACTGTTCGTGCCAGTGTGCGTAGCTCGTCGAGATATTCCTCTTGTGTTTTATTGCCGCGTTTTGCAGATAGCTTGAAATAATCGGCCGTCATTGCGTAGGACGGAAAGTATCCTTCGCATGAAGATTTCGTGATTACGTCGCAATTGGAATTGTAATTCAGAATTGGTGAATTGAGAACGAATCCCGCTAGAACCTGGGCAGGTTTGCCGGATGGATCCGGGGCATAGCCGCTTGTGCCCGCCTGTTCCAACAGATTGGCGACGATTGGCGTGCGGATTCCTCCATACGACTCCCCGTATAGATACTTTGGAGAACTCTGGCGATTATATTTGTTCGCATAACTGATGATGAAATCGGCCACGACCTGGGCATCGACGTCCGTGCCCCAAAAATCGCCGTTCTTGCGTGGACCGATCGCGGTGGAAAGACCCGTGCCCGGGGGATCGACAAAAACGATATCCGACTGATCGAGCAGGGAAATCGCGTTATCTTCAAACGGAAAGCTATCGGGTTGCTTCGTCGGGTCGGGCATATTTGGAGCGTCGGACTTCAAGCGCTTCGGTCCCCATGAACCCATGTGAAGCCAGATTGAAGCTGAGCCGGGGCCACCGTTCCACAAGAATGTGACCGGTCGGTTTTCCTTGGGTAAACCGTCGCGCGTATATGCCGTATAGAAAATTGCTGCTTGGGGTGTCTTGTTCGTCCCGGATCCGTGATACGCGATCAGGTGGCCGGCACGCGCGAGGTACGGCACATCCTTGCCATTCACCGTAATTGTATGACGCTTTACTGACGAGTCCTCGTTGACCTTGGCGAGATCGATCGAACCGGTTCCAGTCGTGTCGTAAGCATTATCGTCATTCAAAATCTTGTCCGGAGGCGCCACTCGATCGAATGCTTGCTGTTCTGCAGATTGGGGGGCAGTTGTGGGTGTGGACGACGTAGTGCCCGGGGGCGACGGCTCGATGATGGGTGTCCCGGTGCTACTCGCGTTCGTAGACGACAAGTCATCGCCACCGCATCCACTGACCGCCAGTGCGACGAGCATCGAAAGTGAGAGCATCACTGTCGAATTGCATTCCATTGCTTTTTTGACGACCCGCATATGCCTTCCTCAAGATGAAACAGTTATATAAGCGTGGCTTAGGAGCTCGCGTTACTCTTCGCCGATGAGGCATGCCTGATGGCATGAAGGCTCCAGCGTGAAGCAGGAAAAAAACAATTGCAACCTATAAAATACCACCCAATTTCTTTAATCCATTAATCACTATTATATATAACAATATTACCCGGCACTGTTAATGTGTATGCCAGCGCTTGATCTACATTCTTTTTGGTTTTTTCGCAATATGGACGTCTAGTAGAGCGACGAGACGAGGTCGAGCGAGGCCATTGTCACGTTGGCGCAGGATGACTGCGTGAAAAATGCCTCTCGTCAAACGTTAACGCCAGGCTGGAGCGGGCCCCGAGCTGGCGCGCGCATCTGCGCGAGCGATCGACTCCCTCGGTCTCGTTTCCTCACTCTACCGGACGTCTTTACCACGATAAAACATTACCGAGCGATCCTGGATCGCGTGCAATCAATAATTTCGACAATCGACAGAATATTCCCCTCCGCCCCTGAACGACAACCATTTTTAACATGTAAATTTGTTTTATTTAAAACAATAGTTTCTGTTTTTTATAAAAAAACAAACCACGCGAGATCAATTTAACAAAACCGTCATGATTTAATGCAACGATCCGGTTCCATCCGTTTTTGCATTTCGCGATAAAACCGGACCGGCAACCAAATCCCCTCTTCTAACTGCTGCTTTCGAAGGTACGTCACCATGGCTTTAAAGCGTCCGCTCTTCCCGTTCTATATCTCGGCTGCGTGTGCCGCTTGTCAACCTCGGCCGTAATTTCCCCAGAAGTGTCGAAGTAAAATTCCCCACCCTGTTCGGACGGTGATCAACCGGCGACGTGATCGAATGGGTTCCTTCGGGGGCGGCCCGGGCGCCGGCGAGCCGG
>NZ_JACCQB010000089.1:0-17186 GCF_015712265.1 Burkholderia sp. 9777_1386
CGCGTTCATCGATGCGTACAACAAGATGGTCGTCGCGCTGCGCAGCTACAAGGCGCAGGACGTCAAGGGCGGGCTGGGCCGCGGTGGCCAGCTGCAGGTCAACTGACGTCGCCGGGCCGGCGAGGGCTGCCGGCCGATTGCCTTGATTCCTGATGTCCGATTCGTGAGGGTCGGTGCGTGCGGCACGATGCGCGCGCAGCGGCTGCGTTCGTCCTGTTCGTTCCGAAGGTGATCCCGATGAAAGCCGTTGCACTGATTGCATTGACCTGCCTGGCGCTGACCGCTTGCGGCGGTGGCGACGACAATTCCTCGCCCGCGGCGTCCGGCGGATCGGGCACGACCAACAACGGCGGCAGCGGCGGGACGGGCGGCACGCCAACGACGGGCACATCCGATGGCAATTCGGGTTCGCCGACCGCCTCGAACGTCGAGTGCGATCCGGTCTACCAGCAAGGCGATATCGTGCAACTGCACATGTACACGCAAGCGACGGCGCAGAGCCCGGCGGTCGACAACGGCGTGTACACGCGGACCTTCGCGCCGGCGACGTTCGAGGGCGTGGCGCTTACGCAGCAGGCCGAAACCACGACCGGCTCGCCGATTCAGACCAATCACTACTACCTCGTCGGCAACGGCGTGCGCACGAACTACGGCGGCGAGGTCTACAGCGGCAGCACGCTCGCGTTGCGCGATGTGAACTCGCCGCCCTATGTCGAGACGATCGGGCTCACGGGAAGCGAGACGGTGAATTATGTCGATACGCCCGTCTTTCCGTCCGGCGGCGCGCAAACGTCCGTCTCGATCCAGCGGACCTACGTCGCGCGCGAAACGGTCAGCCTCCGGAACGGCAAGGTCTTCGCGAACGCATGCCACTATCACACGACGGAGACCTTCACCAACCCGGCGTTGACCAGCAAGACGATCGCGGACGACTGGCTCGCGCCGGGTGTCGGCATGGTCAAGTCGGTCGCCGATGTGGGCGGCACGCAGATCATCACGCGCGAACTGGAATCGGCGACGGTGGGCGGCAAGTCATACTGAGCATGCATGGACGGCGCGCGGGGATTGGTCACGCGCCCGTGGTTGACGATGCTGCGTGGCGGCATGCAGCAGGTCACGTCGTCACGCGGGCGCCGGCCCGATTTTCCGACTGGCAGGAACGTGACGGCGCGCTCTGTTGTCCGCCGTCGAGATAACCGTTGCAACGACGGGGCGTTGACAGAGCGAGCCGCGTGAATTTCATCCAGAAACCCCAAGCGGTTCAGGCGAGAAAGTTGCTCGACATCTTCCCGACGCCGTCGTGGCGACCGCAGCAGCAATGGGAAAACGTGCGGGCCCCTTGATCGGCTCATGTCGACGCAGGCGAGCCTTCGTGCCGGACGGCATCGTGTGGTCAACAAAGTGGGGGAACACAAGCGTCCGCACTGGCCGGATCGCCACATGCACCGCCTCATATCATCCGACGAGCGTCTATACTTTTTGATCGTCATGCCGGCGCAGTGGGCGCTGGTGATGCATCACTATTGCTGGATTCGCGCCAGGATTTTCTGTCACGACGGTGCTCGCCCATGCGCGGCGCCGGCTTTGCGAGCCCGATTGCCGCGAGAAGGCGCCGGCGCCTGGAACGCTCGGCCCATTGGCGCGTGAGCGTGTGCTCCGGAGGTGCGTTATGAACTGGATCGGTACGTGGCGTAATCAATACGGCTCCACACTTTCCATCACCGACGACAAGGAGGGCGCCATCCGTGGCGTATTCAGCACCGCGTTGCAGGACAGCGCCTTCTTCGGTCACGATCTGCCTGTCTCGGGCGTCTGGTTTGGCGATTGCATCAACTTCGCTTTCGGCATATCGAATGACCGGGTTACCGTGATCTGTTCTTTCACGGGCATGCTGCGTGACGGCACGCTGCAGACGGTATGGCATGTCGTTACCAGCCAGGCGCCTCGGCAAGGCTCACGATCATCGGAGTCTGGATGGGCACATGCCGTCCAGACCAATGCGGATACGTTCGAGAGAGTCGCGGGGTAACGTATCTGCGAACTCGTGGTCCGGAGCGATTGCAAGGTGCGATGCCCGTTGCTGACCTGAACGGCGTGGCCAGGCGGGTGGCATGCAGGTTCGTGCCGAACGTCGTCACCGGGCCGGTCGCGACTGGGCGGTCTCGCGCGTCGGCGAGCTGCCGTGCAGTGCCCCGAACGCGCTGCGCGTCGAACAGGTCGGGCCAGCCTTACCCGCAGCCTTTCCTCCCGTCCGGGCGCAAGTCAATTCGACGCAGCGTCACGGAATTTCCCGTGAGGGGTTCACGCACACCCGCGCACGTACCGGTCGTACCCGACGATTCCCGGTTTGAGCGTCCCGTGCTCGTCCCAGTCATCCCAACCCGGAAATCGCAGCGGCCGGTCCGTCTGCCAGTTCGCGAGCCGGCGCGCGAGCGTGTCGCGATGCGCGGCCAGTTCGGCCGCCAGCGCCGCATCGTCCTGATACGCGTAACCGCCGTGTGCGTCCTGCACGCCATGCGCGAGCACCGGCGACAGCACGTCGTATCCCATGTAATGCAGCGAGTAATGAATCGGCCACAGCAGCAGGCCGATGTCGCCGCTGCGCCCGCCCGGGCCGAACGTCGCGGCCGGCGCACCGGTCGTGACCGAGCAGATCGCCCGTCGGCCGCGGAAGTGGCCGCGATCGTAGCGGCGGCTGCCCGTGTACAGGCCGCCGTTCACGAACACGCGATCGAACCAGCCCTTCAGCATCGCGGGCGGCGCATGCCACCAGACCGGAAACTGGAACACCACGAGGTCGGCCTGCTCGAGCCGGGCGATCTCCCGGCGCACGTCGGCGGGCAGCGTGGCATGCGTGCTCGCGTGGCGCTGTTCGACCAGCGCCGAGAACACGTCGGCGTTCGCGCGACACGGGTAGTGGCGCGGCGCCTCGACCGGATCGAACCCGTCCGCGTAGAGATCCGACACCTCGACGTCATGGCCGAGCGCGCGCATCGTCCGCGCGGCGGTGTCGCGTAGCGCGGCGTTGAACGAGCGGGGTTCGGGATGGCAATGAACGATCAGCGTGTGCATGGGCGGCGTTCCTCATGGTGTGCCGGTGAAGGCGGCTTGCGCCGGGATTTGCCTGATACGGTACGCGTTGCGAGAATGAACGGGAATTGGCCAGTTTCGCAAACGAGGTTTGCATGAATGAACAGCGGCTGTCATGGGACGATCTGCGGCTCGTGCTGGCGGTGGCGCAGGCCGGTTCGCTCGCGGGCGCGGCGCGGCGGCTCGGCATCAGCCACGCGACGGTGTTTCGCCGCCTCGCGGCAATCGAGGCCGAACTGGGCGTCAAGTTGTTCGAGCGCACCCGCGCCGGTTATGCGCCGACGCCGGCCGGCGAGGACGCCGCCGCTGCCGCCGAACGGATCCAGGACGAGGTGCATGGCGTCGAGCGGCGCGTGGCCGGTCGCGACGTGCGGCCATCGGGCACCGTGCGCGTGACGACGACCGATACGCTGCTGTCGGGCTTGCTGTCGCCGGTGTTCGCCGCGTTCCGGCATGCCTGCCCGGAGATCACGCTGGAAGTGTCCGTGTCGAACGCGGTCTTCGATCTGTCGAAGCGCGAGGCCGATGTCGCGATCCGCCCGTCGTCGTCGCCGCCTGAGGTGCTGATCGGCCGCCGGGTCGGTACGATCGCACAGGCCGTCTATGCGGCACCCGGGTGGCGCGAGCGCGCCGACGATCTCGCGTGGGTCGGGCCGGACCGGCGGATGGGTTACCGGCCGCTCGAGCGATGGATGCATGCCCAAGGCGCCGATGCGCGTTGCGGGTATCGGGTCGATACGCTGCTCGGCCTGTTCGCCGCGGCACGCGCCGGCATCGGTGCAGCCGTGTTGCCGTGCTACCTGGCCGACGACGAGCGCGATCTGGTGCGGCTGGGCGGCCGGATCGACGAACTGGCGACCGACCTGTGGCTGCTGACTCATCCGGACCTGCGCGACACCGCGCGGATTCGCGCGTTCTCGTCGTTCGTCGCAACGTCGATCGAGGCCTTGCACGCGCGGCTCGCAGGTGACGCGCATCGCTGACGGACCCGCGGGCCGGATGCTTCGGGCTGCGAAGCGTTACGGCCGCGTTGTCCTTGGCGGTGCGGCCGGCCGCATTTCCCCGAGCCTCGCGCTCATCGCATCGACGTACGCATGCACCTTCCGCGACGGCAGCGCCGTGTCGCGCCGACCGCTGACGTTGGCAGCGTCCTTCGACGGCGGGCACGGACATGACTCGAAGACGGTTTGACCGAACTGGACTCGCGCCTGATCGCGGCCCCGGAAACGCCCGGCAACGACACCTGCCGCTAGCGCGTCAGACGAACGATGAAGCAGACGGTCCTTGCCATCCTGGTCGGCGCGTGCGCCGGTCTGCTGGCGTTCGTGGCGGCAGTGAACAACAGCAGGCAAAAGCAGGCGGCACCACGCGTACCGCGGCCGGACGCATCGCCATCGCTGGATTTTCAGTACTTTCCCGGCGAGCCGAAAGGCTATGCGGGATACACCGATCACGTCTCGATGCAGCAGACCGTCAACGATGACCTTGTCGAGCATGATGCCGACTGGCAATTCAGCCGCATAGGATTCGCGAAGGGATTCCTGCGTACGGTGCTGCGCCGAGCCGATCGCTCGCCAAATGCGCCCGGCATTTTTCGCATGGAACGCGTGAGCGAAGACGATGCGATGACGATCGAGTGGATCGCACGGATGCAAACGGACGGCGTCGACAACGCTTCTCCTTCGACATCGAATTTGAAGTCGATCGTGGATGGGATGGCGTCCGACATTGCGTCGACCGGACCGCGTCGCTCGACGTTCGGGAGTCGCGCCGGGGTGGACGGCCGCGAAGGGTTGGAACGCGACGAAATTTCTGCCGAGCGATTGCGCGAACTCACGAAGCTCATGCGCGACGCGGAACGCAGGCGCGTCGCGGGCGGCCCATGCCCGGATCGTGCCGCGGGAATCGAGAGGTCGAGGGACGGGCGGCGCCGATCCGTCGGCTGGCGAACCTTGCGCTGTCGATCGAGCGTGCCGCCCGGCGTGTCCGACATCGCGTTTCAGGGGCCAGATTGCCGCGCCCGCCCTTGACGGCGTGGGCTGACGGCGCACGCGCGGCGCAAACATAAACGAAATGTGATCCCTTGCCGCCGCAAAATTTTGCACAATGACGGCAGCGCGGCCTTCCGCCGTGCTTCGCGCCGGCTCCGATCGCCGCCCGACAACCGTGACCGAGCCCCGCTCCGACGTGCCGCCGCCCACCGCCATGGACCAACCGAAACGTATCCTGATCGTCGAGGACGATGCCGACATCGCCGACGTGCTCAGCCTGCACCTGCGCGACGAGCGCTACGAAGTCGTGCACAGCGCGGACGGCGCCGAAGGGCTGCGCCTGCTCGAACAGGGCGGCTGGGACGCGCTGATCCTGGACCTGATGCTGCCGGGCGTCGACGGCCTCGAGATCTGCCGGCGGGCGCGCGCGATGACGCGCTACACGCCGATCATCATCACGAGCGCGCGATCGAGCGAGGTGCACCGGATCCTCGGCCTCGAACTCGGCGCCGACGACTACCTCGCGAAGCCGTTCTCGGTGCTCGAACTCGTCGCGCGCGTGAAGGCGCTGCTGCGGCGCGTCGATGCGCTCGCGCGCGATTCGCGGCTCGACGCGGGCACGCTCGACGTCGCCGGGCTGGCGATCGACCCGATCGCGCGCGAAGCGAGCGTCGACGGCGCACGCATCGACCTCACGCCGCGCGAATTCGACCTGCTGTATTTCTTCGCGCGGCATCCGGGCAAGGTGTTCTCGCGGATGGACCTGCTCAATGCGGTGTGGGGCTATCAGCACGAAGGCTACGAACATACGGTCAACACCCACATCAACCGGCTGCGCGCGAAGATCGAGGCCGATCCGGCCGAGCCCGTGCGAATCCTCACCGTGTGGGGGCGCGGCTACAAGCTCGCCGCGCCGGGTCAGCGGGACGCATGATGAAGCTCACGCTCACCCGGCGGCTGTCGCTCGTGTTCTCGATCCTGCTGCTCGCGTGCTCGGGTGCGTCGGCGTGGCTGCAGATCCGCGCGAACGACATGCGCGAGAAGGAAGTCGTGCAGGCGCTGTCGCGCGACCTGGCCACCAACATCGCCGGCAGCGCGCCGCTGATGGACGCGAACGGGTTGCGCCCCGATGCCGTGCGCACGTTGTTCGGCCAGTTGATGGGCGTGAACCCGAGCGTCGAGGTGTACCTGCTCGACAACGCGGGGCGCATCAAGGGCGACGATGCGCCGCCCGGCCACGTGAAGCGCGACCGCGTCGATCTCGCGCCGGTGCAGCGCTTCATCGCGGGCCAGCCGCTGCCGATCCTCGGCGACGATCCGCGCAGCCCGGACGCGCGCAAGGTGTTCAGCGCCGCGCCGCTGCAGCGGCCAGGGCAGCCGCCGTCGGGCTACATCTACGTGGTGCTGCTCGGCGAGGCGCACGACCGGCTCGCCGCGCGCGTCGACGCCGGCAACGTGCTGCGCACGACGCTGTGGTCGATGGCGATCGTCGCGCTGCTCGGTCTGCTCGCGGGCCTTACCGCATTCAGCTTCATCACGCGCCCGCTGCGCCGGCTGACGGCCGCGATGCGCGACTTCGACGCGAACGGTGCGCCCGGCGCGCCGGGCGCGGCTGATGTGCAGCCGCCGGTGCTGCGTTTGCCGCCGGGCCGTCGTGGCGACGACATCGCGGTGCTCGAATCCGCGTTCGCGCAGATGGCCGACCGGATCGGCGACCAGTGGCGCGCATTGACGCGCCAGGACCAGCAGCGGCGCGAACTGATCACGAACATCTCGCACGACCTGCGCACGCCGCTCACGTCGCTGCACGGCTATCTGGAGACGCTGTCGCTGAAGGCCGACACGCTGGCCGAGCCCGAACGGCGGCGCTACCTGTCGATCGCGCTCGCGCAGAGCGCGAAGGTCGGGCGGCTCGCGCAGGCGCTGTTCGAGCTCGCGCGGCTCGAATCGGGCGGCGTGCAGGCCGAGCGCGAGCCGTTCTCGCTGGTCGATCTCGTGCAGGACGTATTCCAGAAGTTCGAACTGAGCGCGCAATCGCGCGGCGTCGCGCTGCATGCGCGGATTCCGCCGCGCGTGCCGGCCGTGTCGGCCGATCTCGGGATGATCGAGCGCGTGCTGACCAACCTGCTCGACAACGCGCTGCGGCACACGCCCGCGCACGGCGAGGTCGAGATCGCGCTGGCGCCGCACGGCGACCGCGTGGTCGTGACCGTGTCGGATACCGGGGCAGGGATTCCGGCGGCGCGGCGCGAAGGGCTGTTCCAGCGGCCGCAGCGGCCGATGAGCGGCGGCACCGCGACGAGCGGCGGGCTCGGCCTGTTGATCGTGCACCGGATGCTGGCGCTCAACGGCAGCGGCATCCGGCTCGTCGACCGGGCCGGGCGCGGCGCGGTGTTCGAGTTCGCGCTGGCGGTCGCGTCGCCGGCGGCGGGCGACGCACGCTGAGCTTCGATCGGCGGCGTCAGCCGCCGCGCTTGCGTCGCACGTCGCTCGGCGTCGTGCCGGTCCAGCGCTTGAACGCGTGGCGAAATCCCACCGCATCGCTGAAGCCGAGCGTCAGCGCGATGTCCTCGGTGCTGAGCGTGGTCGTGCTGAGGTAGTCGATCGCGAGCGCCTTGCGCACGCTCGTCAGCAGTTCGCTGTACGACGTGCCTTCGGCTTCGAGCTTGCGGCGCAGCGTGCGCGAGGTCATGCACAGGATCTCGGCGATCGCGTCGATGTCCGGAAACTGCCCGGGCGTGCGCGTGAGTTCCTGGTATACGTGCCGCGTGACGCCGGCCTGGCTGCGCATTTCGTCGAGCAGGCTCGCGCAGTGCGACGACACCTGCGCAGCGGTGATCGGATTCGCGAGCTGCGGCGCGCGCGTGAGCCAGGCCGCCGGATAGCTGAGCACGTGGTGCGGCTGGTCGAACGCGATCGGGCATTCGAGCGCGTCGGCCAGCAGCGCACAGTGCGGCGGCTGCGGCTGCGCAAACTGCGCGCGCGCCGGCACGCACCATCCGCCCATCACGTCCTTGATGATCGTCACGTGCAGCGCGAACTGCATGTCGATCAGGAAACGGTACAGCGGCTCGTCGAGATCGGGCAGCGCGACTTCGTGGCGGTCCGGAAACAGCCACGACGCGGTATCGCCTTGTTCGACCCAGCGGATCGGGAGCATGCCGTTCGCGAGCCGGTGATATTTGACGGCGGAATCGAACGCGTGCGCGAGCGATTCCGAGCACAGCATCGCGTAGCCGTACATCCCGTAGCTCGACGCGCGCAGCCGGCGGCCGACGCGCACGCCGAGGTCGGGGCCGTCGTAGCGGGCGACCGCGTTGCGCGCGGCCGTCAGGAACTGCAGCGGCGACGTGAGCGTGAACGGGTCCGCGACGTCGGCCGGCGCGAGGCCGGTGCCGGCGAGCACGGCGGCCGGATCGAGGCCGGCTTGCGCGGCCACGTCGACCAGCACGGCCAGCTTGGCCGGCGTGAAGCGCTGCTCGCGCAACGCGTGCGCGGAAGCGGCGTCCGGCAGCCGGGCGGGACGGGCGTCGGTCGGTTTCAAGAGCGCACTGCGCGGCATGACGGGATCCTGCGTCCGAATCGATATCGTTGACGGCACGCAATTCTGCGCGGGAACGGTCCCATCCGCCACCGGGTTCACCCTGATATACGCCGGCGCCACCCCGCCGCGCGGGTAGTCAGCCCCGATCGCCGGGCTGCGCGCGCAGGATCGCGTCGACGAACTCGACGAAGCCGAGGCCGCCCGGGCCTTGCGTGATCCATCGCGGCAGCGCGGACAACTGCGGCAGATACTCGATGACGGTGCTCATGCCGGCCGTATGCGTGAAATAGCCGAACATCGGCGCGTCGTTCGTGGAATCGCCCGAATAGGCGACGCACCCGGGCGCGGCGCCGGCATCGACGCCGAACGTATCCGCCAGCACGCGCAGCGACATCGACAGCTTGTCGTACCCGCCGACCCAGCCGATCACCCACAGATTGTTGATGGTTGCGTCGGCACCGGCCTCGATCAGCGCGTCGAGTATCCGGTCGTCCTGGTCGCCGCCGGTGCGTGCGTACGCGAGCGACGTCAGCCGGAAGTCCTGGTCGTCCGCGCGGCGGGCGGGCGGGACGGCCGTCGCGACATGCCGCGCGATGCGCCGGAGCGCGTCGCGTGCGCCGTCGAGCGCATCGTCCGCATGCCAATAGCGGCGTTCGGCGCCGTGCCCGTCCGGGCTGCGCCGGATGAAGAGTCCGCCGTTCTCCGCGATCACGCCGTCGACCGGCCACATCCGCGCCATCTGGTCACACCAGCCGGCCGGCGCGGCGGTGACCGGGATCACGCGGATGCCGCGCGCTTGCAGCCGCTCGAGCGCCGCATAGGTCTGCGCGGCGAGGCGGCCGCGATGCGTGAGGGTCTCGTCCATGTCGGTCAGCAGGAAGCGAACGGACGAGAAGGTGTCGGCGGGGGCCAGGGCGAGCGGCTGCATGGTCTCGGCGGATGAGGGACGGTCGTCGATTATGAAGAACGGCGACACGCCGCGCCATGCCGCTTGCTGCTTTGCAATTCGCGCCGGGGAATATGCGCGCGGACGAGTTGCCTGGACAGGGAGCGAGCACGCATGTCCGTTTCGATCATGTTTTCGGCCGCCCGGATCATTTGCAAAGCGCGTCGCGCGGGCGATAGTCGCCGGTCAGGCGGCGGCCCGCGTCCCTCCGGCGTGCAGGCCCCGTGCGAACGGTACGCATGCTGGCGTGCCGTCCAAAGAGGAGTGAGACATGACGAAGAGACACTGGACCGGGTCGTATGGCTCGATCCCCGCCGAGATCGACGCCGATCGCCATCCTTCCGTCAGCGCGCTGCTGGACGACGCGATGCGCCGCTTCGCCGACCGTCCGGCGTTCCATGCGTTCGGCCGCACGCTCACCTATGCCGACGTCGAGCGCCTGTCGACCGCGCTGGCCGCGTATCTGCAGCAGGTCGTCGGCGTGCGCAAGGGCGATCGCGTGGCGGTGATGCTGCCCAACGTGCTCGCGTTCCCGGTCGTGTTCGTCGCCGTCGCGAGGATCGGCGCGATCCAGGTCAACGTGAATCCGCACTACACCGCGCGCGAGCTCGAGCATCAGCTCAACGACGCGGGAGTCGAGGTGGCGATCGTCTGCGGCGGGTCGATGGGCACGTTCGCGGACGTGGTCGGCGGCACGCGCGTGCGCACCGTGCTGAGCGTGGGGCGCGAGGATCTCGGCGTCGTCGATGCGCCGGCCGGCACCTGCGACGCGCTGCCGCCCGGTTCGACCGCGCTCGCGCAGGCGATCGCCGCCGGCGAATCGCTCGCATGCGAGCCGGTGGCGCTGAGCGGCGCGGACCTGTTGCTGCTGCAATACACGGGCGGCACGACCGGCCTGTCGAAGGGCGCGGCGCTGTCGCATCGCAACCTCGTCGCGAACATCGCGCAGTTCGCGGCGATCGTGCCGGATGCGCGTCGGCCGGGCGAGGAGGTCGTCGTCACGGCGATCCCGCTGTATCACATCTTCGCGCTGACGGTGAACTTCCTGTCCTACTTCGCGATCGGCGCGCAGAACTGGCTCGTCGCGAACCCGCGCGACATGGACGGGTTCATCGACGTGCTGAAGGCCGCGCGGCCGACGGTGTTCGTCGGCGTGAACACGCTGTACGCGGGGCTCGCCGGCCATCCGCGCCTGAAGGAGGTCGACTGGTCGCGGCTGAAGCTGTCGGCCGGCGGCGGGGCGGCGGTGATCGACGTGATCTCGTCGCGCTGGAAGGCGGTGACGGGCAATTTCATTCGCGAAGGCTACGGGCTGTCGGAAACGTCGCCGGTCGTGTCGTTCAACCCGCAGTCGATCGACCGGTTCACGGGCACCACGGGCCTGCCGCTGCCGTCGACCGACGTGAAGCTGCTCGACGACCAGGATCGCGAGGTGGCGATCGGCGAGGCGGGCGAGATCTGCGTGAAGGGGCCGCAGGTGATGAGCGGCTACTGGCAGAAGCCGGACGCGAACGCGGCCGCGTTCACCGCGGACGGCTATTTCCGTACCGGCGACGTCGGCGTGTTCGACGCGGCCGGCTTCCTGCGGATCGTCGACCGCAAGAAGGACATGATCATCGTGTCCGGTTTCAACGTGTACCCGAACGAGGTGGAAGCGGTCGCGACCGCGCTGCCGGGCGTCGCCGAATGCGCGTGCATCGGCGTGCCGGACCCGCGCACGGGCGAGGCCGTCAAGCTGTTCGTGGTGCTCGCGGCGGACGCCGACGTGACGGAGGCGCAACTCGTCGCGCATTGCCGCGCGAGCCTGGCCGCGTACAAGGTGCCGAAGCTCGTCCGTTTCGTCGAGCGGCTGCCGAAGTCGACGGTCGGCAAGATCCTGCGCCGGGAACTCAGCCGCACCGACTGATGGGCACGACGCGCCGCGCGGCCGCGGCGGCGCGGCCCGGTGCGCCGGCCACGCCGAAGGGGGCGCGCGGGCCGCTCAAGTACAATGCGGTCGGTTCGATCGACGGGGACGCGATGACCGGCTCAGATTCACTTTCCGCCCGGCCCGGGCGTGCGCTGCCGTCGCCGAGCGCGACGGTGCCGATCTCGCTCGTCAACGGCTTTCTCGCGAGCGCGGGCGTGCAGCGCGACGTGGTCGAGCGCTACCTGCGCGGCGCCGGCATTCCGATCGAGCTGCTCGGCGAGCCGCACGCGCGCGTGACGGAGGAGCAGTTCTCGACGCTGTACCGCACGCTCGCGATCGACCTCGACGACGAGATGCCCGGCATCTTCTCGCGCCCGTTGCGCGGCGGCACGCTGAAGTACCTGTGCCTGAGCCTGCTCGACGCGCGCAATCTCGAAACGGCGCTGCACCGTTTCGGCCAATTTTTCCATATCCTGCTCGACGACTTCTTCGTCGAATCGAAGCGCGACGATCTCGTCGCGCAGGTGCTGCTGCGTCCGAACGACGCCATCGGGCCGATCGGCGCGCTCGGCCAGGAGCTGATGCTCAAGCTCGTGCACGGCGTGTGCTCGTGGCTGATCGGGCAGAAGATTCCGCTGCTGCAGATCGAGTTCGCGTGCCCGCGGCCGCGCCATGCGGTCGATCACCTGTACTTCTTCACCGGCGCAGTGCAGTTCGACTGCGAGCGCACGCTGATGCGCTTCAGCGCCGACTACCTCGACGCGCCGATCCGGCAGAGCAAGCGCAACCTGCGCAAGTTCCTCGCGCGCGCGCCCGGCGACTGGATCTTCGAATCGTTCAGCGAACAGCTCGTGTGCCATCGCGTGCGGCAATACCTGTCGGCGGCGCTGCCGGATCTGCCCGTGATCGACCAGGCGGCCGAGCATCTGCATTGTTCGGTGCGGACGCTGAGCCGTCACCTGGCGGCGGAAGGGACGACGTTCCAGGTGCTGAAGGACGAACTGCGGCGCGATATCGCGATCCAGCGGCTGACCGATACGCCCGACACGATCGCGGCGATCGGCGCCGATATCGGCTTCGACGATCCGAGCGCGTTTCATCGCGCGTTCCGGCACTGGACCGGGAGTACGCCGGGGACGTATCGGCGGCGGGCGTGACGCGGGCGCGACGCTGAGTGGCGCGGATGCGCGGGTTCGCGGATTGAATCCCATAACCGGCTCCTTTTGCGGTTTCCACGGCCGGTTTTCGGCGGACATTCCCATAACCGGCGACCTTCACCGCTCGGGCCGTGCAGGCGCGCACTCGGCCGATCGTTTCCTTCGGCGTGCGTCGCCGCAATCGGCGATCTGGATTTCCGATCGACGGACACATTCCGCTCAATTCTCGGCAAACAGCCGCGCGGCCGCGCGATCGGACGCGATCACCGCGTCGGTCGCCCACACGCGCATGTCTTCCGCATATCGCGTCAGCGCGTGCCGGATATCGCCACCGTTGGCGGTCTGCCCGGCCAGCCGCGCCGCCAGCGCGGCGGCATCCCTGAGCGCCGTATTGGCGCCCGCGCCGCCGGCGGGACTCATGGCATGGATCGCGTCGCCCAGTAGCGTGACCGGGCCGGCCGGCAGCGCTACGTCGGGGCGTCCGCGACGCACGGGCAGCGCGGTGACGGCGTCGGACGGTGTGTCGAGCAGCAAACGGCGCAGCACCGGGTGCCAGTCCCGCACGACATGCCGGAGCGCGGCCGGGATTCGCGCCGCGAGCGCAGCCGTCGGGTCGGCGTCATCCAGCCCGAAGCGGCTCGACGGTCCGATCGCGGCCCAGTAGAAATAGTCGTCCGGCGGCGTGAACCGGCTGCACGGCAGCGCATGGGCCGCGAGCGCCCGCAGGTCGGTGCGGAACCGCATGTCCTCGAGGACCGCCGCGCACCCGTCGGCCACGATCACCGTGGTGGCGGCGCGCAACCCGGCGGCTTCGGGGAACGCGGGATCGTCGGTCGGCAGCCGGGTCCTGCCGTAGACGCACAGGGCGCCGGTCCTGACCGGCGCGGCCGCCGGAACGAGCTGCGCGCGGAGGGTCGAATGGATGCCGTCCGCGCCGACCAGCACGTCGCACGTGACGGACCCCGACGTGCCGCTCGCGAACGTCACGTGTGCGCGGCCGTCGGGCAGTACTCGATAGCGGTCGACCGCGTGGCCGACATGCACGCGATCCTCGATGCCGGCCATCAGGATCTCCCGCAGGGTCAGCCGGTTCACGCTCAGGTCCGCCGTGTCCGGTGCGGTGTGCCAGCCGGCGGGCGCATGTCCGTGGGCGGGCGTGAGCCGGGGCGTCGCGAGCCGCACGGCGCCGGTGCCCTGCGACGCCGATGCCCGGAACAATGCCGCCGGCCCGGCCGGCAGGCAGGCCGCCAGCGCGCGCTGGCCGGTCGCGTCGATCCGGATGCGGTAGCCCTGCCTCCGGCTGTCGATGGCCGCGTCGCGCTCGTAGACATCGAACGCGATGCCGGCCTGTTTCAAGGCCTGGGCGAGGGCCAGGCCGCCGAGACCTGCACCGACGATGGCGACGTGAATGTCGTGCATGGAACGCTCTCCGTTAGCCGCGCGGGGTGCGCGGTCCGGCATGCATTGTTCCGTGCGTCACGGGTGGGCGGATAACGGCATCTGGCCGTTCAATGCCGTAGACTGGCCAATATGGATAACCGTACCGCCGCCGACCTGGCGCTTCCCGACTACAGCGAATGGCTGGACGGCCCCGCGCTGATCGCGCTGCGCGGCAATGACGATCCGGCCAGCGCGTATCGGCTCGGCACACGCGACTATGACTGGCACGCGCATGCGCGCGGTCAGGTGCTGTGTGTCGAGGCGGGGTTGATCCACGTTCATACGCCGCGCGGTGCGTGGCTGCTGCCGCCGCATCGTGCGGGCTGGGTGCCGCCCGGCATGCCGCACAAGGTGCGGGTGAGCGGCGCGCCCGGTGGCTGGGTGCTGCTGGCCGCGCCGCCGTTCTGCGCGGGCCTGCCGGACGAACCGTGCGTGATCGGCATCAGCGCGGTGCTGCGTTCGCTCGCGCATCGTGCGATCGAATGGGACAAGCACGCGCCGCTGGCGCCGGAGCACGCGAGGATGGCTGCGGTCATCCACGACGAAATCCGTCGCACGCCGCGCGAGGCGTTGCACGTGCCGATGCCCGCCGATCCGCGGCTCGCGCGGGTGGCACGGGCGCTTCTCGACGATCCCGGCAGCCGGCGCACGCTCGATGCGTGGGCGGCGTTCGGTGCGATGTCGCCGCGCACGTTGCGGCGGCTCATGTCGGCCGAAACCGGGTTGAGCTTCGCGCAATGGCGCCAGCAGGCTCGGCTCGCGCGCGGCCTCGACCTGCTCGCCCGCGGCTGTCCGGTGGCCGAGGTGTCGGACCTGCTGGGTTACGCATCGCCCAGCAACTTCATCGCGATGTTCCGAAAGGCGCTCGGCGATTCGCCCGCGCACTATTTCGCCACCCGGCCGGAACGGCAGCCGGACGGGCGCTGACGCCCGCCAGACGGGCTTTCGCGGCCAGATGCGACGGCCGCCGCCGGCGCGCGACGTGGCCGGTTTTGTCACCATGTGGGCCGGATATGACAATCGGAATCGGGAGTCCCGGCGTTAGGATGGCCCATCACGTCGCGGCGCTGGCCGGTTTTGCCGTACCGGGCCCGCGTCGCGCCCTATTCACCGCCTGATTGGAACATCGACCATGAGCTATAACGCCCCCGTCAAGGACATGCTGTTCGTGCTGAAGGAACTCGCGGGCATCGACGCCGTCGCGCAGTTGCCGGGCTTCGAGGATGCGGGTTACGACACGGCGCAGGCCGTGCTCGACGAGTCCGCGAAATTCTGCGGCGAGGTACTGGCGCCGCTGAACGTCGAAGGCGACCGCAATCCGAGCAGCTGGAAGGACGGTGTCGTGACCGCGACGCCGGGCTTCGGCGAAGCGTTCCGCCAGTTCGTCGAAGGCGGCTGGCAGGGGCTGCAGCATCCGGCCGAGTACGACGGCCAGGGGCTGCCGAAGCTGATCGCGACGCCGTGCATCGAGATGCTGAACGCGTCGAACCTGTCGTTCGCGCTGTGTCCGCTGCTCACCGACGGCGCGATCGAGGCGCTGCTGACGGCTGGCACCGACGAGCAGAAGCAGCGCTACGTGCCGAAGCTGATCTCGGGCGAATGGACCGGCACGATGAACCTGACCGAGCCGCAGGCGGGCTCCGACCTCGCGCTGGTGCGCTCGCGCGCCGAGCCGCAGGGCGACGGCACCTACAAGGTGTTCGGCACCAAGATCTTCATCACGTGGGGCGAGCACGACATGGCGGACAACATCGTCCACCTGGTGCTCGCGCGCACGCCGAACGCGCCGGAAGGCGTGAAGGGCATCTCGCTGTTCATCGTGCCGAAGTTCATGGTCAACGACGACGGCTCGCTCGGTGCGCGCAACGACGTGCACTGCGTGTCGATCGAGCACAAGCTCGGGATCAAGGCGAGCCCGACGGCGGTGCTGCAGTATGGCGATCACGGCGGCGCGATCGGCTATCTGGTGGGCGAGGAGAACCGCGGCCTCGAATACATGTTCATCATGATGAACGCGGCGCGCTTCGGGGTCGGGATGCAGGGGATCGGCGTGGCCGACCGCGCGTACCAGAAGGCGGCCGAATTCGCGAAGGAACGCGTGCAGAGCCGCCCGGTGGACGGCTCGGCCAGGCAGTCGGTGACGATCATCCATCACCCGGACGTGCGCCGGATGCTGGGCACGATGCGTGCGCTGACCGAAGGCGCGCGGGCGCTGGCCTACGTGGCTGCCGCGCACAGCGACATTGCCCACCGCCATTCGGACGAGGCGACGCGCGCGCGTCATCAGGCAATCTACGAGTATCTGGTGCCGGTCGTGAAGGGCTGGAGCACGGAGATGGTGAACGACGTCGCGAGCCTGGGCGTGCAGGTGCACGGCGGGATGGGGTTCATCGAGGAGACGGGCGCGGCGCAGTACTACCGCGATGCGCGGATCCTGGCGATCTACGAAGGGACGACGGCGATCCAGGCGAACGACCTGGTGGGCCGCAAGACGCTGCGCGACGGCGGCGCGGTGGCGAAGGCGCTGCTCGCGGAAATCGGCGACACGGTGACGGCGCTCGGCAAGCTGGACGGTGCGGCGGCCGCGTCGATGAAGGCGCAGCTGGAGAAGGGCGCGCGCTCGCTGGCGGCGGTGGTGGACTACGTGCTCGCGAACGTGAAGCAGGACCCGAACGCGGTGTTCGCGGGCAGCGTGCCGTACCTGAAGCTGGCGGGTGTGGTGCTGTGCGGCTGGCAGATGGCGCGCGCGCTGGTGGCTGCGCACGCGAACCGTGCGAGCGACCCGGCGTTCTTCGACGCGAAGATCGCGATCGCGCAATGCTATGCGGAGCACGTGCTGGTACAGGCGGGTGCGCTCGAAGCGTCGATCGTCGGCGCGAAGGGCAACGAGAGCGTGCTCGCGTTGACGGAAGACCAGTTCTGACCCACTGACGGTCGGGACGCAGCAGGAGACAGGATTTTGACCACACAGGACTTGCTCGCGCAATACGGCCCGCGCGAATCGATGGAATACGACGTCGTGATCGTCGGCGGCGGCCCCGCCGGGCTGTCGGCGGCGATCCGGCTCAAGCAGCTGGCCGCCGAGAAAGGCGCCGAGATCGGCGTGTGC
>NZ_JACCQB010000008.1:0-182738 GCF_015712265.1 Burkholderia sp. 9777_1386
AGAAGCCTTCGTAATCCTGCTCGGCCTCGGCGACGAGCGCGCGATAGGCCGGCATGCCGGAAATGGCCGCCGTCTTCTCGAGCGCCGCGGGCGGCGCGAACTGACGGGTTTCGTGAAGAACCGATTCGATCTTGGACAAGCGTGTCTCCATGCGTTCATGTGATTCCTGACGGCGCTCGGGAAAACGCAACATGCGTGCCAGTCGCGTGACGGATGGATGCATGCGGCGCAAGCCGCGACAGTCCGGCGTGTCGCGCCCGCTCCCGGCTAAGCGACGGCATCGCGGACGGTAGCGCGATGCGGCGCGGCGTTCAGAAATGCAGCAGGTCGTGTTGCAGTCCTGAGCAGTTGAGGCGAGCCGGCAGGTGATCGTCCGGCACCGCCGCGTCAGGCGAGCAACGAGCGAAGTGCCGGTGCGTGCCTGAATTGCCGGATGCGTTCGAGCGCCGATACCTCGAGCTGACGAACGCGTTCGGCCGACAGGTTCAGTTGCCGGCCGATCTCGCGCAGCGAATACTCGTTGTCGACGTCGATGCCGTACCGCAGGCGCAGAATCCACGCTTCGCGTACCGGCAGGCTGTCGATCAGCTCGGCAACCGCCGCGCGCAACTGACCGGCGCTCGCGGCTTCTTCCGGCGTCGGCGCGTCGGCGTCGATCGTGACGTCGCACAACGTGAGGTCGTGATCGGGCGAAACCGGCAGGTCGGCAGAGATCGGCTCGCGCACGATGCTCATCAGCTCGCGCACCTTGTCGACCGGCAGTCGCATCTGCGGGGAGAGCGCTCGTGCGTCGGCGACGTCGCCGGTCCGTTGCCGATGGATGCGCGCGAGCCGTGACAGCTTGTTGAGCGAATCGACCGTATGTGCGGGCACGCGGATCGTGCGCCCCAGATCGGCGAGCGCATGCGTGATCGCCTGCCGGATCCACCACGTCGCATACGTCGAGAATTTGAAGCCGCGCCGGTGATCGTAGCGATCGACGGCCTTCATCAGGCCGATATTGCCTTCCTGGATCAGATCGGCGAACGGCAGGCCGCGGTCGGCATAGCGTTTGGCGACCGACATGACGAGCCGCAGATTGCTCTGGAACAGCTTCGTTCTCGCGGGCTGCATCGCGCGCTCGATCCGCGAGAGCCGCGCATCGAGCGCGATCGCGATGTCGAGCGGCAACGGAGACTGCGCCGCGAGGCGAGCGAGCGCGCCGCGCGCGTCGATCAGCGCCGGCGCGTGGCGGGCTAGGGTGGCGGCGCAGTCGGGATGCGCGGCGCTGCATGTGTGCAGCCATGCGCGTACGTCGTCGCACGGCGCGAAGAGTTCGTGGCGCGCGGCATCGAGCGGGATGCCCGTGGCGACCAGCGTGTCGACGAGCCGTTTTTCGAGCGTGCGCGCCTGAGTCGCGCGCTCGCCGTTCGCTTGCCTGATACGCTCGATCGCGCGCGAGGTGAAGCGGATGCGGCCGGTCGACGCGGCCGCCTCGCGCAGCAGCGCCCGGTAAGCGGTGGACGCGAAGCCGTCCGCGTGCAATGCGTGTTGCATCGCCGATACCGGTGCACCGGCGCGTTCGAGTGCTTCGACGACCGTATCGCGCCATGCGGGGCTGTCGAGGGCAAGGCCTGCGTCGTCGTCGGGCGCGGGTGAGGCCATGCTTGGATCGTCGGGTAACGTCGTCGGCGCACTTGCGGCCGATTCGGCATCGCCGGCAAACCCCGTCACGTAAACCGACGCCGCCACCTTGCCGGCGCGGATGTCGTTCGCGATCGCCGCGACGGCGGCGAGTGCCGCCGGATCGCGGCTCAACGCGTCGATGCATGCCGCGCGGCCGCTTTCCAGACGAACCGCGAGCGCGATCTCTTCGTCGCGTTCGAGCAGCGGCGTCGCGCTCATTTCCCGCAGATAGAGCCGAATCGGGTCGTTGGTCCGGCCCGCGAGCAGATCGTCGGCCGCGAGCGGCGTCGATGCGTCGGCGAGCGGCGACGCGACTTCCGTCACTTGCGCGAAATGACGGTCGAGCGTCCATGCGGTGTGCGCGCCGGCATGCTCGCGTACGTCGATGCCGAGCTCACGCAGCATCGACGCGGCGGCGTCCACATCCGCGCCGTCGGCCGCGTCGTCGGGCAACGCATCGGCGATTTCGCCGTGCGTCACGTAGCCGCGATCGATGCCCAGCGCGATCAGCGCATGCAGATGCGCGGCGCGGTCGGCGTGGGCGCCGCGACACGGCGACGGCGCGCCGTCGCGTTCGCGAGCGGGCCCGGCGTCAAGCGAGCTTGGCATAGACGTTGCACCAGCCTTCCGCGGCAACCGTCTTGCCCGCGAACATCGGGCACGTCCCCGAGGATTCGCCCGCGGCGGCCTTGTAGAAGCGGCAGTTCGCACACATCTGGCCGGCCTGGTACTTCGGGAACTTGCCGGCGTCGACGGTCGTCGCCTTGGCGCGGTAGCCGAGCGTCTTCGCCGTCGCGTCGTTTTCGTCGACGGGCGGAGCGGCGGCGAATGCGCGCGTGCCGGCCGCGAGCGCGGCGCACAGGCCGGCGGCCTGCACGAAGAAGGTTCTGCGATGACGGGAGATCATGATGCGGTCCTGAATGAAATGAACGGAAAAAGCCCGGCCCGCGCGCCGGGCATGTTGCCCGGCGCGGCGGTCGATCGAAACGAAAGCGGGTGGAGCGGTTACTTGCGCGGCCCGGCGATCAGCGGCGCCTTCGACGCGTTGGCGATCTCGGCGGTCAGCTTGCTCTTCGACGCGTCGTAGCCGTTCGAATAAAGCAGGAACGCCATCAGATCCTCGTATTCCTGTGCGGTCATCTTGCCGGGGCGATCGGCCGGCATGTTGCTCGACATGTACAGGAAGATGCCGCCGACCGTGATGTGCGACTTGCCTTCGGGCGCGAACGATTCCCCGCTCAGCGCGGGTGCGGTATTGCCCTCGAGCTGGTCGCCGTGGCATTTCGCGCACGCATCGCCGTAGAGCTTCTTGCCGTGCTGCACCTGAGCCTGGTCGAACGACGGGACGCCGCTGCCTTCGCTCGTCGACACCTTGATGAAGCCGGGCCGCTGCGCGGACGCGATCGCGCCGTCGAGAAACCGGCCGGGCACGCGCGAGGCGGCGGCTTGCGCGATGCCGTCGGGCAGCGTCCAGCCGCGCGTGAGCGACGCGAGGCGGCCGTTGCCGCTCAGTTGCGACAGCGTGGCGTCGATGCGCTTTTGCAGCGCGTCCTTGCCCGGCCCGAACGCGAACGACAGTTGCCAGTCGGAGTACGGCGACGACGTCGCCGCCACCTGGAACCGTTGTTTCGGATGCGCACGCTCGTACGCGACGACGCTCGGATACCAGACGATCGCGCGTTGCGCGCGGCCCGCGGCGAGCGCGCCGATCGTTTTCTCGCTCGTGTTCTCGAGATCGAAGCGGGCATTCGTCTGCTGCGCGGCGATCAGCTGCGACGGGCTGCCGTAGGTGGCCGCGATCGTTTCCTTCGCGCCGGACGGCGCGGGCGCATCGCGCAGCGACACGCTGACGTAGCCGGAGCGCAGATAGCCCTGCGAGAACGTCATCTTCGATCCCGACGCATCGGCGATGGCCGAACGCGGGAAGCCGGCGATCACGTCGCAGTCGCGTTCGAGCGATTTCGTCAGTTCGCTGGCGGAGATGCCGTCGTCGTCGCCGTTGTCGTCGACGCCACGTGTGTTGAAGGTCGCGGCGATGCCCGCGGTGCGGAACACTTCGCGCGCGACGGCGCGATCGAGCGTGGTGGTCGGGCTGCCAGGCAGCGTGCAGATGCGCACGCCGGCCGATGCGGTTGCCGGTGTCAGCGCCACGCCCACGGCGAGCAGACTGGCGACGGCAACGGAAGTGAGACGAGTATTCATGGTCGTGTTTCCGGTTGAAGCGGGTGGGGCGTCGCGCCCGCATCGGGCGCATGCGGGCGCGACTCGGGCGTGGCGCCGGGTCAGTTCAGCGCGAACACGTAGAGCGTGCCGCCGCGCGGAACGTCCTTCGCGATGTCGGCCATCGGGCCGCCCCAGATCGGGTTCGCGCCGCCGTAGCCGGCGAGCACCGCGACATACTCCTTGCCGTCGACCTCGTACACCGACGGCTGCGAAATGATGCCGCTCGCCAGTTGCGGGCTTTCCCACAGCACCTTGCCGGTCGCCGTGTCGAACGCGTACAGGTGGCCGTCGAGCGAGCCGCTGAACGCGAGACCGCTCGCGGTGGTCGCGACGCCGCCGTTCCACGGTTTCTTCGACCAGTGGCTCCACAGCTTCTTGCCGGTGTTCACGTCGATGGCCGTCAGCTCGCCGTAGCCTTCGCTGCCCGGTTCGGGCTTGATCTCGAAGCCTTCGCCGAGGTACGGCAGGCCTTCCATGTAGCTGACCGACTTGCCGGTCAGGCTCATGCACGCATGCAGCGCCGGCACGACCGCGATGTTGCGTTCCTGGTCGTACGAGATCGACCACCAGTTCTTGCCGCCGAGGAAGCTCGGGCACGTCTCGATCGTCGTGCCGGCCTTCGGGAACTTCGACGCGTCCTGGATCGGCTTGCCGTCTTCCGTGTAGCCGGTGACCGACAATGCCTTCACGAACGGCGTCGCGTAGATCAGCTTGCCGGTCGTGCGGTCGATCGCGTGGAAGAAGCCGTTGCGGTCGGCGTGGATGATCGCGTCGTAGTCCTTGCCCTTGTACTTGATGTCCGCGAGGACGGCCGCGTTCACGCCGTCGTAGTCCCACGTGTCGTTGTTCGTGTACTGGTAGTGCCACTTCAGGTTGCCGCTCTTCGCATCGAGCGCGAGCAGCGAGTCGGAATACAGGTTGTCGCCCGGGCGCAGCGCCGCGAGCCACGGGCCGGGGTTGCCGACCCCCCAGTACAGCGTGCGCGACGCGGCGTCGTACGTGCCGGTGAGCCATGCGGCGCCGCCGCCATGGCTCTGCATGCCGTCGGGCCAGGTTTCCGCGCCCTTTTCGCCGGCGGCGGGGATCGTGTAGCGTTTCCAGACCTGCGAGCCGTCCTCCGGATTCAGCGCCGCGATGTAGCCGCGAATCCCGTATTCGCCGCCGGACGTGCCGACGACGATCGCGCCGTCGATCGCGAGCGGCGCGAGCGAAAACGCGTAGCCGAGGCCCGGCTCGAACATCTGCTTCTTCCACACGAGATTGCCGGTCTGCGCGTCGAGCGCCGCGACTTCGCCGTTCAGCATCGCGATGTAGACGTTCTTGCCGTACAGCGCGACGCCGCGGTTGACGACGTCGCAGCACGCGGTCTTGAACGAGGCCGCGCCGAGCTTCGGCTCGTATTTCCACAACTGCTTGCCCGTCTTCGCATCGAATGCGTAGACGTTGTCCTTCGGCGTCGTCACGAACAGATAGTTGCCGTTGACGATCGGCGTGGCCTCGAAGCCCTGCTTCAGGTCGGCGGGGAACTTGTACGCCCACACCTGCTTGAGATCCTTCGCGTTCGACGCGTCGATCTGCTTGAGCGGAGAATGCGAGCGGCCGTCGTAGGTGCGGTAGTAGGTCAGCCAGCCCGGGTCGCCGTGTGCATCGGTCAGGCGCTGGTAGGTCACGGCCGGGTAGTCCGCGGCCGCTTCGACGAGGCCGGGGTTCAGCGCGACGGCGGCCGCCACCGCGATTCCGATCGTCGCCAGCCGGCTCGCTGAAGCCGAGAGTTTCTTCATGGTTGTCTCCTGGGTCATTGTGGTCGCACCGCCGCGAATGTTGCGTCGCGCCGGCACGGTTGGGGTTTCCGGGCCGAGTGCCCTGCCCGTTACGCAAGTCGCATGCCATCGCGGCCGGAAGCCGGTACGGTGCGGCACACCGGCGCATCGCAGGCGATGCGTCGAGCGATGGCGTGCGCGGCGACGTCGACGCAGGTGTTGCATTCAGGTACACCGTCGCGCGTGAAGTGTTGCCAAACATGACAGGTGGCGCAGTCGGCCGGACAGCGGCGCGCCGGTCGCGCGCATCGCGTACCCGAGTGATGCGCGGCGCGGCGTGCACCGTTCGTGCTCGCGGTGCTGGCACGGTTCTCGCACGCCGGCTTCGCGACAACCCGTCGCCGTGCGGTGCATCGCACGCGCCGGCGGAATAAAAGTGCGGAGACAACGGAATGATCAGGAGACCAAAGGCCGCCGGGTGGTACGGCGCGATGCGGCATGGCCGGCGTGCGCGATGCGTTGGCGTGACCGTTGGCACGTTGGCGCTGTTCGGTTTGCCGCCCGGCAGCGTGCGCGCGCAGCAGCCGGCGGACGGCGGCACGATCGCGCCGGCCGAGCCGCCGGCCGTCGTGCTGCCCGCGGTGGTTGTCGTCGGCACGACGCCGCTGCCCGGGATCGGCACGCCGCTGTCGAAGGTGCCGGCGAACGTGCAGACGGTGCGCGCGGCGGAACTCGACGCGCAGCACCGCGCGACGCTCGCCGATTTCTTCGCCGCGAACCTGCCGAGCGTGACGATCTCGGACGCGCAGGGCAACCCGTATCAGGCGGACGTCAACTATCGCGGCTTCACCGCGTCGCCGCTGCTCGGCACGCCGCAGGGGGTGTCGGTGTTCGTCGACGGCGTGCGCGTGAACGAGCCGTTCGGCGACGTCGTGAACTGGGACATCCTGCCCATGCAGGCGATCGACCGCGTGCAGCTGATTCCGGGCTCCAACCCGGTGTACGGGCTCAACACGCTCGGCGGTGCGCTCGCGATCACGACGAAGAACGGCAGGTCGAACCCGGGCGGCGAAGCGGAGGTGTCGGGCGGCTCATGGGGCCGCAAGACCGCCAGCGTCGAGCAGGGCGGCACGATCGGCTCGAACCTCGACTACTACGCGACCGCGAACGTCGCGAACGACGGCGGCTGGGCCGACCACAACGCGAGCCGTGTGCGGCAGGCGTTCGGCAAGCTGCGCTACACCGATGCGGACACGACGCTGTCGATTGCCGCGGGCGGCGCGGACAACACGCTGTCCGGCACCCAGACGATCCCGCGCTCGTTCCTCGACAACCGGAAGCAGGCGTATACGTATCCGGACCGTAACCGCAACAGCGCCGGCTACCTGACACTGTCGGGCGAGCGATTTTTCGGCGAGCACGTCGAGCTGAGCGGCAACGCGTACTACCGGCACCTGCGCAACACCAACACGAGCAGCAACAACAATACGGATTACGGATCGGTGGACGAGGACGGCGCGATCGATACGGTGCAGGGCAGCAATGCGCAATCGACGATCGTCACCGACAGCTACGGCGGCAGCGTGCAACTCACGCTGCTCGGCAAGCTGGGCGGGATGGCGAACCGGCTGGTCGCGGGCGTCTCGGCCGATGTCGCGAATTCGAGCTACGTCGCGTCGTCGCAGGACGCATCGTTTACCGATGCGCGCGCGGCGATCGGCATCGGCGATTTCGTTCCGCAGACCAGCGCGAAGACGCGCAATGCGAACGTCGGTGTGTACCTGAGCGATGCGCTGTCGCTGACGCCGCACTGGACGCTGACGCTGTCGGGCCGCTACGACTGGTCGAAAGCGCGGATCGGCGACGAGAGCGGCGTGCAACCGCTGCTCGACGGCAGCCATGTGTTCTCGCGCTTCAACCCGGCTGTCGGACTCAACTGGAACCCGGTGCCGGGCTTGACCGCCTATGCGACGTACAACGAAGGCATGCGTTCGCCGACCGCGATCGAGCTCGCGTGCGCGGACCCGGCCGCGCCGTGTTCGCTGCCGAACGACTTCATCGCCGACCCGCCGCTCGAGCCGGTGATCTCGAAGACGTTCGAGGCCGGCATGCGCGGCCGCATCGGCGCGGCGACGACCTGGAGCGCCGCGGCCTACCGCACGACGCTGACCGACGATATCCAGTTCATCAGCAGCCCGGCCAGCGCACAGGGCTACTTCCGCAACGTCGGCGATACGCGGCGGCAGGGTATCGAGCTCGCCGGCCGCACGCGGGTCGGCCCGCTCGGTGTCGGGTTGTCGTACAGCTATGTCGACGCAACCTACCGATCGTCGTGGACCGAACACAGCCCGGCGAATTCGACGGCCGACGCGAACGGCAACGTGACGGTCAAGCCGGGCGACCGCATCCCCGGCATTCCCGCGCATACGGTGAAACTGCGGCTCGACTACGCGGCGACGCCCGCGTGGGACATCGGCGCGAACGTGACCTGGCGCGGCGGCGTGTATGCACGCGGCGACGAGAACAACGGGGACGTGAACGGCCGGCTTGCCGGCTACGTGCTGGTCGATCTCGACATGCGTTACCGGATCACGAAGCGGTTCGAGGTGTTCGCGAGCGTGACGAACCTGCTCGACAAGCGCTACGCGAGCTTCGGCGCACTCGGCCAGAATTTCTTCAACGGGCCGAACCATACATTCGACGGCGCCCGTCCGGTGAACGAACAGTTCGTCGGGCCGGGCGCGCCGCGCGGTGCGTGGGTCGGCGTGCGCTATGCGTGGGATTGAGCGGCGCACGATCGCGTGTGGCGCGCTTGCGTGTGTCGTCGCGTCATGACAGGAACGAGCGCGGGGCCGTCACGTGAGCGGCACCGTCGCGAACATCGCATTGACGGCGCGTGCGACGCTGCGCGCCAATGCCGGGTCGCTTGCCAGATGCCCGGCCTGCACGCGTTCGATTTCCGCTTCGGGTGTGGCCCGCGCGAGACGTTCGACGTTGCCGACCGGGCACACGGGATCGTGCCTCCCGTGCGCGGCGAACAGCGGCACGCCGGCTTGCGCGGCGCGTCGCGCGAGCGCGAGCACGCGGCGCTCGCCCAGCCAGCAGTCATGTTGCAGGTAGTGCGCCTGAACCCGGTATTTGTCGATCAGACGGCCGACGGTCTGGTTCGAACGGATCGTGTGGGCGGGCGAGCGGCGCGTTCGCACTGACGCTAGGATCGCGCTTTCGTATGCGTGCCACGCGAGCGCCACCGCGCGCTGGCGGGCGGCGCTCGCGCCGTGACGCAACCGCTGCGCGCAGCGCGAGAGCAGGCGATCCGGCCGGCCGCTGCCGGCCGCTGCATGCAGGCGCCGCCATTCGCGCGGCGCACGCGTGCGGGACGTCATGAAGAGTTCGCGGACTTCGCGTCGCGACGTCAGGAACAGGCCGCGCAGCACGACGCCCGAGACCCGCGCCGGATGCGTGCCCGCATATGCGAGCGCGAGCGCCGCGCCCCACGAGCCGCCGACGACTCCCCAGCGTGCAATGCCGAGCTGCTCGCGCACCGCCTCCAGATCCGCGATCAGCCGGGCGGTGGTGTTGTGGCGCGTGCCGCCGCGCGGCCCCGACGCACCCGCGCCGCGCTGGTCGACGAGCACGACGCGCAAGCGGCTGAGGTCGAACAGCCGCAGGATGCCGGCCTGGCTGCCGCTGCCGGGGCCGCCGTGCAGCACGACGACCGGATGGCCTTGTTCAGTGCCGGCGACGGCGAATGCGATCGATTGCGCGTCGCGGTGCAGGTGCCGGCGCGCGGGCGTGTCGGGCAAGACCCGCATGGCGGGCGACGATGTGGATCGAGTCGGGCGACGCGTCATGTCGATAGGGTACGAGAGGGGGGAGTCATCGGCGGCGTGGCGGTGGCCGGGCTTGCCCTGCGACAAAGCGAGAAGCGAGCCAGAAACGCGTCAGCCGCGAAGATCCGGATTCGCACGGGTAGTCACGCGTCGGGAAATCACGGTATCACGAAGGCCTGGCCGTCGCGCGACGCGACACGCTCCGCCCGGACGATTCATTACATCGAGCTTTCAATGTATGCCGCGGCGCCGGTGTGGCCCGATGCTTGCTTGCAACGACGGCAAAGAGTCCGGCAGTTGACCGGAAGGATCCCCCGGAGGAGACAATGCGCGATGACGTAGAGCAGGCGGCCGGATCACGGGCCGCGCATCCCGCTGGCTGGCCCGCGCCGTCGATCCAGAAGGCCCACGAGCGCTCGGAGACGTTCGGCCTGCAGGTATCGGCACGGCCCGACTACGACGTGCTGTCGAACGCGGCACTGGTGCTCAAGCGCGAGCAGAGCCGGGTGCTGTGCGTGCACGCGATGCCGGTGATGGAGACGCTGCACGAGCAGATCGTCAACACGCAGAGCATGATCGTGCTGACCGATGCGGAAGGGCTGATCCTGCATTCGATCGGCGACGACGATTTCCTGCGCCGCGCGGAGAAGGTCGCACTGCGTCCCGGCGCGAACTGGGCGGAGAGTCGCCAGGGAACCAACGCGATCGGCACGGCGCTGGCCGAGCTGTGTCCGATGGTCGTCCACGGCGACCAGCACTTCCTGGCCGCGAACCGCTTCCTGACCTGTTCGAGCGTGCCGATCCTCGATCCGTACGGCGACGCGATCGGCGTGCTCGACGTGACGGGCGACCACCGCAGCTATCACCAGCACACGATGGCGCTCGCGAAGATGTCGGTGCAGATGATCGAGAATCATCTGTTTACGACGACCTTTCAGGAAACGCTGCAGGTGTCGTTCCATGGCCGCCCGGAGTTCCTCGGCACGCTGATGGAGGGGATCGTCGCGTTCACGGCCGACGGCCGCTTCCTGTCGGCCAATCGCAGCGCGCAGTTCCAGCTCGGCATGCCGCTCGCCGCGCTGCGCGCGCACACGCTGTCGTCGCTGTTCGACGTCACCAGCGCCCAGCTGATCGACCGCATGCGCGCGAGCACCGACCGGCACCTGATGCTGAATCTCGGCAACGGCGCGGTGGTCTGCGCGCGCGTGCACTTTCGCCGCGCGACGCTCGCCGAAGGCAGCCGGCCGACCGACGTGCACGACGCGGCGGCGCCGGCCGCGCGCGCGAACGCGGTGCCCGCGCCGGCGGCGGGCACGTCGGCCGGCCTGTCGCGGCTCAACTATCTCGACACCGGCGATGCGCAGGTCGCGTGCGTGATCGCGAAGGTGCGCAAGGTGATCGGCAAGGACATCCCGATCCTGATCACCGGCGAGACCGGCACCGGCAAGGAGCTGCTCGCGCAGGCGATCCACAACGACTCGCCGCGGCGCGACGCGCCGTTCGTCGCGGTCAATTGCGCATCGATTCCGGAGACGCTGATCGAGTCCGAGCTGTTCGGTTACGAGGAAGGCGCGTTCACCGGCGCGCGCCGCAAGGGCGCGATCGGCAAGCTGCTGCAGGCGAACGGCGGCACGCTGTTCCTCGACGAGATCGGCGACATGCCGTATCCGCTGCAGGTGCGGCTGCTGCGCGTGCTGCAGGAGCGCCTCGTCAACCCGCTCGGGTCGACGAAGACGATCGCCGTGGACATCGCGATCATCTGCGCGACGCACCGCGATTTGCGCGACATGATCGCGCAGAACCGTTTTCGCGAGGATCTCTACTACCGGCTGAACGGCCTCGTGGTGCGCCTGCCGCCGTTGCGCGACCGCACCGATCTCGCGGTCGTCGTGCAGAAGATGCTGCAGCGGGAAGCGTTCGCGGGCCCGGGCCGGCCGCCGCTGTCGGTCGCGCCGGACGTGATGGAGTTGTTCGTGCGCTGCACGTGGCCGGGCAACTTCCGCCAGCTCGGCAACCTGCTGCGCACGGCGGCCGCGATGGTCGACGACGACGGCGAAATCCGCCGCGAGCACCTGCCGGACGATTTCTTCGACGACCTGCGGCGCGGCGATGCGCAGCCCGTGCAGGCGGCGCCCGATTCGCTTGCCGCGGCGAGCGCCGGGCCTGGCGTCGCGGACGCGTTGCCGCTCGCCGACGCGCGCCTGCAGGACGTCGCCGCGTCCGCGATCGCCGCCGCGCTCGCGCGTCATGGCGGCAACGTGTCCGCCGCGGCGCGCGCGCTCGGCGTGTCGCGCAACACGATCTACCGGAAGATGCCGGCCGCCGACGCGGGACGCCATCCGTCGGAAGAGAGCTGACGCGCGGCCGTCGCGCCGTGCGCGACCTGTCACAGCCGGTGTGTCAAGTTGCAACACCGGTGTTCAACGATTCAACACCTGTCACCACTCGCGGACATCGCGTCGCCGGGGTGGCGGACCGCATTCGCGCGAATCGTGTCGGCGATTCGTAAGGTTTCCGCGCCGATGCCCGGACGACGGCCGTCTACCGCCGCGGCGCCGCCGAAATACCGCTTCGGCACGCTCCTTGCTGAAGAGGAACCGACCGCTCGATTGCCGCGGTCGTTCGATTCATCCGGCAACACATCAACTCATCAACTCAACAGGAGACACACCATGCAGTGGACGACACCGTCTTACACCGACCTGCGCTTCGGCTTCGAAATCACGATGTACATCGCCAACCGCTGATCGCCGTGCGTGCCGCCCGTTTCGCCGTGGTCGGCGCGGGCGGCCTCGGGAGCTGACGCCCATGAAGATCAAGATACTCGGCTCGGGAGCCGGCGGCGGGCTGCCGCAATGGAACTGCAATTGCGCGAACTGCCGCCGTGCACGCAGCGGAAGCGGCCACGTGCTGCCGCGCACGCAGTCGTCGATCGCGGTCAGCGACGACGGCATCGACTGGGTCCTCGTCAATGCGTCGCCCGACATTCTTTCCCAATTGCGCGCGGACCCGGACCTGCAACCGGCACGCGCGATCCGCGACAGCGGCATCGCCGCCGTCGTGCTGTGCGACGCGCAGATCGATCACGTGACGGGCCTGCTGATGCTGCGCGAGCGCTCGACGCCGCTGCCGCTCTACGCGAGCGCGCCGGTGCTCGACGACCTGTCGACCGGCTTGCCGCTCGTGCCGCTGCTCGGCCATTACTGCGGCGTCGCCGCGCATACGATCGCGCCCGGCGAGCCGTTCGCGGTGCCGGCGGCGAGCGGGATCCGGTTCACCGCGATCGCGGTCGACAGCAAGCCGCCGCCTTATTCGCCGCGGCGTGCGTCGGCCGCACCCGGCGACAACATCGCGCTGTCGATCGAGGACGTCGCGAGCGGGCGGCGCGCGTTCTATGCGCCGGGGCTCGCGTCGGTCACCGACGACGTACGCGCGGCCATGGACGGCGCCGATCTCGTGCTGGTGGACGGCACGTTCTGGACCGGGACCGAGATGATCGATCTCGGCCTGTCGCACAAGCATGCGGCCGACATGGGGCATCTCGCGCAGTGCGCGGAACACGGGCAGCCCGGCATGATCGACTGGCTCGACACGCTGCCTGCGCGAACGCGCAAGGTGCTCACGCACATCAACAACACGAACCCGATTCTCGATCCGCATTCCGTCGAGCACGCGCACCTGCGCGCGCACGGCATCGACGTCGCGCACGACGGCATGCAATTCCAGGTCTGACGATGAACGCACCGATCCCCGCTACGGCGTTGCACGCGACGCCCTGGACCGCGACCGAATTCGAGGCGCGCTTGCGTGCGCTCGAATCGCGCTATCACATCCATCATCCGTTCAACCGGCGGCTCAACAGCGGCGCCTGTTCGCCCGCGCAGATCCGCGGCTGGGTCGCGAACCGCTTCTACTACCAGATCTGCATTCCGCTCAAGGACGCGGCGATTCTGTCGAACTGTCCCGATCGCGACACGCGGC
The DNA here is from genome assembly GCF_015712265.1 of Burkholderia sp. 9777_1386. Taxonomy (NCBI): domain Bacteria; kingdom Pseudomonadati; phylum Pseudomonadota; class Betaproteobacteria; order Burkholderiales; family Burkholderiaceae; genus Burkholderia; species Burkholderia sp. 9777_1386. The sequence continues at coordinate 13,463 of NZ_JACCQB010000008.1, forward strand.
GCCGCTGGATCCAGCGGCTGATCGACCACGACGGGCAGGGCGACAACGCAGGCGGCATCGAGGCGTGGGTGCGGCTCGGCGAAGCGTGCGGCCTGACGCGCGACGAACTGTGGTCGCTCGAACACGTGCTGCCCGGCGTGCGTTTCGCGGTGGACGCGTACGTGAACTTCGCGCGGCGCGCGCCGTGGCAGGAAGCCGTGTGCTCGTCGCTGACCGAGATGTTCGCGCCGCAGATCCATCTCGACCGGCTCGCCGGCTGGCCGTCGCATTACCCGTGGATCGAGCCGGCCGGGCTGCATTACTTCCGCAGCCGCGTGCCGCTCGCGCAGCGCGACGTCGAGCATGGGCTCGCGGTCACGCTCGCGCATTTCACGACACCGGACGCGCAGCAGCGCGCGCTCGGCATTCTGCAATTCAAGCTCGACATCCTGTGGTCGATGCTCGACGCCGTCGAAAAGGCCTACCCGTGATGAACGCGATCGAAGCCGCCAGCGGCGTGCCGCTGCGCCCCTGCCTCAGGGGCATGTACCGCCTGCAATGGGAGGCGGCCCAGGATGCGTACGTGCTGCTCTATCCGGAGGGCATGGTCAAGCTCAACCCGAGCGCGGGCGAGATCCTCGCGCGCTGCGACGGCACGCGCGAACTGGACGACATCATCGGCGAGCTCGAGCGCCTGTTCATGCAGTCGGATCTCGCGACCGACGTCTACCGTTTCCTCGATCATGCGCGACTGCGCGGCTGGCTGGACTGACATGACGCCCGACACCCCCCGTCCGTCCGCGCCGCTGTGGCTGCTCGCGGAACTCACGTACCGCTGCCCGCTGCACTGCGCGTTCTGCTACAACCCGGTCGACTTCGCGACGCACGGCGCGGAACTCGACACCGACGCGTGGCGCACGGTCATCAGCGACGCGCGCGCGCTCGGCGCCGCGCAAATCGGCTTCTCGGGCGGCGAGCCGCTGCAGCGCGGCGACCTCGAGACGCTCGTCGCGCATGCGCGCGGGCTCGGCTTCTATACGAACCTGATTACGTCGGGCATCGGGCTGAACGTCGCGCGCATCGAGCGGCTCAAGGCCGCCGGGCTCGACCACATCCAGTTGTCGCTGCAGGATTCGACGCGCGAGCTGAACGATTTCCTGACCAGCACGCGCACGTTCGAACGCAAGCGCGACGTGGCGCGACTGATCAAGGCGCACGGCTATCCGATGGTGCTCAACTGCGTGCTGCATCGCTACAACCTGCCGCACGTGGGGCAGATCATCGAGATGGCGCTCGATCTTGGCGCCGATTACCTGGAACTCGCGAACACGCAGTACTACGGCTGGGCGATGCTCAATCGCGACCAGTTGATGCCGACCGTCGAGCAGGTGCGCGAGGCCGAGGATACGGTCAACCGCTATCGCAAGCTGATCGGCGAGCGCTGCAAGATCCTGTTCGTCGTGCCCGACTATTTCGAGCGCCGCCCGAAGGCCTGCATGAACGGCTGGGGCTCGGTGTTCCTCGGCGTCGCGCCGGACGGCACCGCGCTGCCGTGCCATGCCGCGCGGTCGCTGCCGGGGCTCGCGTTGCCGAACGTGCGCGACCGCTCGCTGCGGGACATCTGGTACGACAGCGACGCGTTCAACGCGTTTCGCGGCGACGACTGGATGCGCGAGCCGTGTCGGACGTGCGACGAGCGGCATGCGGATCACGGCGGTTGCCGGTGTCAGGCGTACCTGCTGGCCGGCGATCCGAACGAAGCCGATCCGGTGTGCGCGAAATCCGCCCATCACGGCCAGGTCGAACAGGCCGTGCAGTTCGCGCGCCGGCGCGCGCCGCCCGACGAACGGCCGCTGGTTTTTCGCAGCAGGGAGAATTCGCTCGCGCAATGCGGCGTGACGTGCGACGGTTGACGGGGCACGGCCGGGACGACGGCAGGCCGCGTCGTCGCCGCGCGTGTCGCTGCCGCCGGCAGCGGCTATCCGCGCTTCGATGCGGTGCTGCGCGATGCGTGGCTCACGCGCCGCTGCGCCACGCATGTAGAAAACGGCGCGCCGTCGCCGATCCGGGCGCGCGTGCCGATCACGTTCAATCTCGATGAATGACGGGGCCCGTCGCCGCCATTACCCGTCATCCGCCTTCGCCTGCAAATCCTTCAGCCCCTGAATCACGACCAGCAGCGCGCGCCCGTGCTCATCCGAGCCGTCCCACGCGTCGACGATCGCGTCGCGCAGCAGGTCGTTGTACCGGCGGCGCGACGGCTCCGTGTCGACACCGTAGAAACTGCATAGCTTGTTGAATGGCGCGCTGCGGCGCAGCCGGCGCCCGTTCGACAGCCGAAGGCGCGACACGGTGGGCTGGCTGACCCCGGAAAGTCGCGCGATTTCGCTGGACGAGCGTGTATCTGCCAGCAGGCGGCGCAACAGGTCTTGAACGGGAAAATCTTGGTCCGGGGCTTCCATGCGATGCATTATACCTATACAGTTACGGCTGTTGAATGGGCTTGCTGTCACCAGCGAGGCTGTATCCCGAGAAAGTTGATGACACTGAAACACCTCCCTCCCACGTTCTGCTGGACCAAGATCGGTACCGAGTCCGGCGAGGAACTGCCGACCGTCGTGCTCCGCAAGGAATGGGAGCGCCGGCTCGGGGGCGGGCGTTTTCTGTGGGGCATCAACCAGCCGCTCGGCAGCAGCGCGCAAGTCGCCGCGCATCGCACGGGTTCGCTGCTCGCGCTGTTTTCGCCGGTCGCGTCGCGTCCGCGCGCGGGCGAGCGCAAGGACGCGCTGCTGTGGAATGCTTGGGTCGACGCAAGCGGCCAGGTGCGGCCGTTGCCGCCGCATACGTTCATCGCCAGCCGCTCGACGTTGCCGTCGGGCCGGCGTCGCGAGCAGCACTACGCACTCGTGTGCGCGTCGTCCACCGCGCTGACGGTCGGCACGCAGTTGCGCGTGTTTCCCGACCACCTGCGCAGCGTGAGCACCGGCAAGCCGCTGGGCGCCGCGCAAGGGGCGGCCGTGGTCGACTGCATCGGGCGGGCGAAGGAGCAGACGGGCAAGAGCTATCCGCTCGCGCTGTCGGTCGAGCTCGAAGCACCGTATTTCGTGCGGCTCGCGCAGCCGTGCGTGCTGAAGGCGCGCGATCTCGCGGAAGTGAACAAGGCCACGCGCGCGGGCGATTTCGATCGCTTCGTCGAGCTGGTCGCGCGCTTGCGCGGCCGTTCGCCGACGGACGCCGTGCGCGGCGTCACGCGCGATCTGTTCGACGTGCCGCCGCTCGAAACGGCGGCCGCGTATGTGCCGCCTACCCACGTCGCGCGCCTGCGCAACCGGCCGGCGGCCGAGCATCCGCGCGATCTCACCGGCGATCTGTTCGACCTGTCGCCGGGCGAGGCGGCCGCGTTCGCGGGGCTGGCGCATCCGCGCGTCGGGCGCGCGTGACGCCACGCGCGGAGCCGTTCGCGCAAGAATTTGTTGCAATCTCGCCGTAGCGGATCGGCGAGCGCGGAGGGACAATCGGCACGAAGCGCGCGGTGCGGCGGCCGATGCGTCGACACGCGACGGGTCGTGGTTCACGCCGCCGACATGCGTACCACGCACACTGAGCGTCGGCGTGCTTCACACTGCAATCCTGAGGGAGGAGTGTCGATGTCGACCCACATCTGTTCGCCGGAAGCACGGGCCGCACAACGCTTCGTCGAAGCGACGCGCAACGTCGATCAGGCGTTTCGCGCGGTGCGCGGCGAAAGCGACGACGACGGCTCGTCGACCGAATACGCACGCGCGATGTCGCGTCTCGATCGCGCGCTCGACGAGCTGGCGCGTGCACAGGAATTCTTCGATCGCGTCGTCGGCGCGGACACCGCGCACGACAACTGACCGGCTCGCCGCTTTCGTTTGCCGCGCGCGTCGGGCGACGCGCGTTCATCTTCTTGCCGGGCGCGCTGCGCGGCATGCCGGTTCGTCATCCCGTTTCGACTTTCGACGTCAGGCTTTGCCGTCTCGGGCGGTAGCCGCGCCTCGGCCCGCGCGCGTCATGCCCGGCGCGGCGGGCGTGGCACGAACGCGTAGCCGCGATGCTGGAACGACGTCGCGAAGAACCGCATCTGATAGCGGATCGCGTTCGCCCAGTAGTCCCACGTATGGCCGCCTGGCCGCTCCGCATAGTCGTGCGGCACGCCGAGCGCGACGAGCCGTTCGTGCAGTGTGCGGTTCGAGCCGACGAAGGCATCGTCGCGGCCGCAATCGATCGTCAGGTCGAGATGCGCGCGCACGAATGACCGCGCGCTTTCGACGATCACGTTGCGGTTCCAGAATGACGGATGGCGGTCGGGATCGCCGAACACGTGGGCGATCCCCGGCTCCTCCGTGCAGCAGCGCGGATCGACCGCGCCGCTGATGCTGCCGACCGCGCCGAAGGTGTCGGGCCGGTCGAGCGCGATGCGCAGCGCGCCGAAGCCGCCCATGCTGAGCCCGGTGATCGCGCGCGCGTGCTGGGTCGCGATCGTGCGGAAATGCAGGTCGACGTAGGACACGACTTCGTCGCCGATGAAGGTCTCGTAGCGGCTGCCCGAATCGAACGGGCTGTCGATGTACCAGCTTTCATGTCCGCCGTCGGGCATCACGAGGATCACGCGGTAGCGGTCGGCCAGCGCGGCGATGTGCGTGTTCGACGTCCAGTCGGTATGGTCGCCGCCCGAGCCGTGCAGCAGATACACGACGGGGTAGCGTTCGCCGTGGTTGTCGCGCGCGTAATCGTCGGGCAGCACGATGGTGGCCTTGAGCGTCTCGCTCATCGCGGCGCTCGGGATCGCGACGACCCGCGCATGGAATGCGAACGCAGGGGGCGTGACGGCGAGCAGCAGAAGCAGCCAGAAGGTACGTGCCAGGCGCATCGATCCTTGCATGTGTCGACCCAGTCCGGCCGGATGCCGGGAAAACCCTGTTGCGACGACTCTAGCAACCGCGCCTTTCAACCATATTTCGGTGAATCCTACGGGTTGTCAGGCGGCCGGCTTGCATACGATGCGCGCGAGGGCGGCGCGCAACGCATCGGGCCGCTCGGCCGCGATCAGGTGGCCGCAGCCGGCGATCGTGTCGAAGCCGGCGCAGCGGGCGAGCGCGTATTCGGGCACGTGCCAGCCCGCGCGCGAGCGTTCGCCGGCGATCAGCCAGACCGGATGACGCTCGAACACTTGCGCGAGCGCCGGCAGGTAACCCGCGTCGCCGGTCGTCTCGACCACCGAGCGGCCCATCGCGCGCAGCGTCGATGCCGGCTGATGCGCGAGCCAGCGGCGTGCGTCGTCGAGCTGACTCGGCGACGGTGCGTTGATCGCGCCGCGCAGCCAGTCGAGCGGCGCCGCGCGCAGGCCGTCGAGCATCGCGTCGGCTTCGTCGGGCGTCATGCGCCCGACCGATGCGGACCAGAACGCATCGTCGAGCGTGAAATTGCCTTCGACGTTGACGATGCGCCGCACGCGTTCGGGGTGCGCATGCGCGAACAGCATCCCGATCGCGCCGCCGACCGAATGGCCGACGACATCGACCGGCCGCATGCCGACGTGCATCTCGACGGTTTGCCGCACGTGCTCGACCTGCGCGGCAAGCGAGATCGCGTCGGGCGGCGTGGCGCGATGCGCGCCGTAGCCGAGCAGGTCGGGGCACAGATGCGGGCCGTGCCATCCGCGCACGTCGAACGTGCCGATGAAGCCGTGAATGAAGACGACGGGCGTGGGCTGGATCATGCGGCGTGTGCGGAAGGAAGCGGCGGCAATTCGAGTTCGGCGAGCAGTTCGTCGAGCTCGAGCAGGTGCGTGCGGTCGTGGTCGAGCAACTCGCGCACGAGTTCGTCGAGCGACATCCGGCGAATGCCGTCGCGCAGCCCGCAGCGTGCGAGTTGCGATGGGTCCAGCGCGGCCGCGGTGGCGCACAGCGCGGCGCGGCCGCTGCGGAACGCCGCGACGGCGAGATCGAGCGGCTGCGCGAGATAGTCGCGTTGCGTGGCGAGCGCGGTGCCGTCGACGGATTCGATCACGGGCAGCTCGGCCGTGCGCACGGCGTCGATGCGTGCGGCGAACACCGCATCGAGATCGCGCAGGTGGCACGCATGTTCGACGAGCGAGAAGCCGGTGCCGGTCGGGCGGCGCGTGGCCAGCGCCGCCGGTACATGCGCGGCACGGGCGGCGAGCCGGGCGGGCATGCGGGCCAGCGCGGCGACGACGTCGGCGAACGGCAGCCGCTGCGGGTGCGCGGCGAACACCGCGCCGTAGCTGAACAGCGCGCCGCCGAGCCGCCCGCGCGCCTGCACGACCTCATGGCCGTGGCGACGCATCACGTCGGCGACCATCGCGCCGCAGAACTGGCGGGCCGTCGTGTCGGCTTCGACTTCGGGGAATTTGCGTGCGATCTCGTCCTGGATCGCGCCGATCGCGGCGACGCCGACGCGCGACAGCGCCGCGAACTCGAGATAGCGCTCGGGCTGCTCGATCAGCGCTTCGAGCTGGGCGCCGAGCGCGGTCGAGCGGAAACGGTCGAAACGGGAATGCATGACGAAGCCCTGCCGAGTAACGTGACAAAACGATACGTTACTCGGCAGGGCTTCGTCAACGGGCTCGTCCGGGCGCGTGCGAGATTCGCGTGCGCCGCCCGCTTGCGGTTCAGGACTTCTGCCGGGCGTCGACCTCCGCACGCATCCGCGCCTCCTGCTCCTGCAACTCCGGCGTGAATGCGTCGCCGAAATCTTCCGCCTCGAACAGCGGGCGGATCTCGATGTCGGAGTCGCCGGGCATCGGGTTCGGGCAGCGCTTCACCCATTCGACCGCTTCTTCCATCGATTTCACTTGCCACAGCCAGTAGCCGGCGACGAGTTCCTTCGTTTCGGCGAACGGGCCGTCGATGACGGCGCGGCTCTTGCCGGAAAAGTGCACGCGTTTGCCGTGGCTGCTCGGGCGCAACCCGTCGGCGGCGAGCAGGATGCCGGCTTTCACGAGTTCTTCATTGAAGCGGCCCATTTCGGCCATGATTTCGGTGTCGGGCATTTGGCCGGATTCCGAATCGGCGGTGGCTTTGACGATGACCATGACGCGCATTGTCGTATCTCCTTGAACGTGAATAGGACGTTTGCCGGCGGTGCGACGGCAAAACGATCGGTTACGACAACACGACGCGCGACGGCGACGCGAATCGACATCGCGGGTAAAAAAATTCAGCGGCGATCGGAATGGCGAGGGGCGCCGTGTCGGCAATGCGTCAGGCCGCGTCGGCCTGCGCATCGAGCACGCTGCGGATCCGCGCGGCGAGTTCGTCGCGCCGGTAAGGTTTGCCAAGCAGCATCACGCCGGGGTCGAGCCGCCCCGCATGGAAGATCTCGTCGCGTGTGTAGCCCGAGGTGAACAGCACCGGCAACGGCGGCTTGCGCAGCGCGGCGCGGCGTCCGAGTTCGCCGCCCTTCACGCGGCCCGGCATGATCACGTCGGTAAACAGCAGATCGATCGGCGTCTCGCTGTCGAGCACGCGCAGCGCGGCTTCGCCGTCGGACGCCGTGATGACCTTGTAGCCGAGCTGCGCGAGCATGTCGACCACCGTCAGCCGGACATCCGCATCGTCCTCGACGACGAGGATCGTTTCGCGGCCGCGCATCGCGTCGTGCTGCGGCGTGCGGGCAGGCTCGTCGGCCGCCTCGTGGCAGCGCGGAAACGTGAGGCGCACGGTGGTGCCCTGGCCGGGCGTGCTGTCGATCGACACGTGGCCGCCGCTCTGCTTGACGAAGCCGAACACCATGCTGAGCCCGAGCCCGGTGCCTTCGCCGTCCGGCTTGGTCGTGAAGAAGGGTTCGAAGACGCGTTCGAGCACGTCGGCCGTCATGCCGACACCCGTGTCGGCGATCTCGAACGTCACGTATTCGCCGGGCGGCATCGGCGCGCGGCGCGTGCCGGCCGCGGGGCCGGGCTGCGTGCTGTTGTATGCGGCGATCGTCAGCGTGCCGCCGCCGCGCATCGCATCGCGCGCGTTGATCGCGAGGTTCAGCAGTGCGTTTTCGAGCTGGTGCCGGTCGGCGAGTACGTTGCCCACGTCGGGCGACAGCGCGGGGACGATTCGCACCGCTTCGCCGAGCGCGTGGTGCAGCATCTCGTGCATGCCGTCGATCAGCCGGCACGGGTTCAGCGTGGTCGGCGCAAGCGGCTGGCGTCGCGCGAACGCGAGCAGGTGCGACGCCAGTTGCGCGCCGCGCCGCACGGCGTTGTTCGCGTTCTCGATCCGTGGCTGCGCGCTCGCATGCGCGCCGAGTTCGACGGAGAGGATCTGCAGGTTGCCGCTGATCACCTGCAGCACGTTGTTGAAGTCGTGCGCGATGCCGCCGGTCAGGCTGCCGATCGCTTCCATCTTCTGCGCGTGACGCAACTGTTCCTCGATCGCCGCGCGCTCGGCGATCGCGTCGGTCACGCGCTGTTCGAGCGTTTCGGTCAGGTTGCGCAGCTCGGCATTGGATGCCTGCAGCGCCGCTTCCGCGCGATCGCGATGGCGCGTGGCGAGCACGCGCTCGGTGGTCTCGACGACGACGGCGAGCACGCCGCCCGGCGCGCCGTCGTCGTCGGGCAGCGGGCTGTAGTGCAGATCCATCCACACGTCTTCGGGGCGGCCGCTGCGCAGCAGCACGAGCGCCTTGTCGCGATAGGACAGCGTGCCGCCGGCGAGACAGGTGTTCATCACGTTGCGGTTGAAATCGGCGACTTCGGGCCAGCCGAGTTCGACCGGCTGGCCGAGCAGATACGGATGGCGGCCGCCGGCGAACCCGGCATACGCGTCGTTGTAGATCATGTAGCCGGGGCGGCCCCACAGCATCACCAGCGGCAGCGGCGAGGCAAGCACAGCGCGGACTGCCGCGACGAGGCTGGCGGACCAGCCGTCGATCGGGCCCAGCCCGGTGGCCGACCAGTCGAATGCGGTAATGCGTCGGGCCATGTCGCCCTGCCAGCCGGGGCAAGCGTGATGCTGCGCGAACAACTCGACATGCATGGAAGCGCTCCGATGAGGACATGCGGCCGCGGGCGGTGCGGCAGGTCGCGTAAGCGTGGTCCATTTTAGAGCAGATCGATCCGCGCGGCCGCTGTCACGGAGCGCCTCGGCAAAACTGGTATGCTGGTCCACACCACGTTTACGCGGAGGGCGCCATGGCTGCTAAGGAAGTCTCGAAGAAGAAGTACCTGAAGATCCTGAACAAACGCCTGCGTGCGGAGCCGGCGGCCCCGGCCGGCGCGTCGTTCGTCTTTTTCCCGCTGGGTGCGAAGGCCAAGCACGCGACGGGCGTCGTGTCCGGCGACGCGCGCAGCAAGCGCGAACTGGCGGTGATGGCCGCAGTTCAGCGCAAGGCGGCCGAAGAGTTCATCGTCGCCGGCGCCTGACCGGCCCCGGCCCCGGCCGTCGCGCCGCCGGAAGACCGCCGCCGCGGCTTACGCGGCGCGGCTTCGCGATGAGCGAGCGCGCCGGCGAGCACGCGCGGGATGTCGTGCGCGATCACCGGGCCGTGCATCGGCAGGGCGATGTCGAGATCGAGCGCGTGGATCCAGCGCGCTCGCCAGGTGCGTGAGCGACGGCAGGTAGGCCGAGCGTGCGATCGAATCGACGATCGCCGGCAGCGGTCGTCCGTTTCCTCGTCGCCGAAACGCATCAGGATGTCCGACGACAGCAGCAGCGTGTACGCGGGCCAGCCCGGTGATCAGGACGCCTTGTCCGCCGCCGTCGCCGGATACCGGCCGCTGCCGCCCGCGTCGTCGCCTGCCGCCAGTTGCTCCAGCGCGAGGCCCTTCGTCTCGATTCCCAGTGTCCACACGGCGATGGCCGCCGCGACGAACGACAGCGCGCCGAGCGTGAACACGCCGCCCTGGCCGAACACCGGCAACACGACGCCGACCACGTAAGGCCCGATCAGCGAACCGACGCGACCGATCGCCGACGCGAAGCCCGAACCGGTCGCGCGTGCGCCGGTGCCGTACAGCTCGGGCGTGTACGTGTACAGCGCCGCCCACATCCCGAACAGGAAGAACTGCATCGCGAGGCCCGTGACGATCAGCAGCGTCGTGCTGCCGCCGTACAGCGCGCTCTGGCCGTATGCGTACGCCATCGCACCGCCGCCGATCAGCGATGCGATGCAGGTCGGCTTGCGGCCCCAGCGTTCGACGAGCCACGCGGCGCACAGGAAGCCCGGCACGCCGCCGAGCGAGATCAGCACCGTGTAGAACACCGATTTCGTGACTTCGAAGCCGGCCTGCTGCAGCAGCGCGCCGAGCCACGACGTGAGGCCGTAGAAGCCGAGCAGCGCGAAGAACCACAGCAGCCACACCATCACCGTGCGGCGACGGTACACGCCGCTCCAGATCTCGCGCAGCGCGCCGCGACCGCGTGCGGCGGCCGGCTCGGCGAGCCGCGACGGCGGCGGCAGCGTCGTGACGCCGGCCGAGCGCATCACCTTCGCCTCGATCGAGTGCATCACCGTGTCGGCTTCCGCGTGCCGGCCCGCATGTTCGAGCCAGCGCGGCGATTCCGGCACGATGCGGCGTACGACGAGCACGAACACGGCCGGAATCGCGAGCAGCGCGAACACGGTGCGCCAGCCGAACTGCGGCAGCACGAAATACGCGACGATGCCGGCCGTGATGAAGCCGAGCGGCCAGAAGCCGTCCATCAGCGCGATCAGGCGGCCGCGTTTCTCGGTCGGCACGAATTCGGACAGCAGCGTCTGCGCGACCGGAAACTCCATCCCCATCCCGATGCCGAGCAACACGCGATAGACGATCAACGCGTCGACGCTCTGCGCGGTCGAGCACAGGTACGACGCGGCGCCCCACAGCACCATGCTCCACTGGAACACCGGCCGACGGCCGAAACGGTCGGCGAGCAGGCCGGCGACGGCCGCGCCGAGCACCATCCCGAAGAAGCTCGCGCTCGCGACGAGGCCGGCGGCCGCGGTCGACAGCCCGAACTCCTTGCGAATCGAGCCGAGCACGAACGTCATCGTGCCGAGGTCGACCGAATCGAAGAAGAACGCGATCGCGATGATGAAGAAGATGCGCTTGTGATAGCCGGAGAACGGCAGGCGTTCGAGCCGGGCGGCGGCGGAGGCGGGAGCGGTGGCGGCGGGCATGGCGTCCTCTGAAATGAAAAAGGGGCCGCGCAGCGCATGCTCGAGGGCCCCGATGCTTCGTATTCAGTAGACGCGACCACAAACTGCCGCATCGGAGGAAAAGCGCCGCCCGCTTGCCGAAATGCGTCATCGGCGGGCGGCGCGTGACGCCAGGCAGCGTTAGTTCTTCAGCTTGTAGCCGGTGCGGAACATCCACGCGACGATCGCGAGCAGGATCACGAGGAACAGCGCGGTCGCGGCGAGGCTGATCCACACGTGCACGTCGGCGATCCCGTAGAACGACCAGCGAAAGCCGCTGATCAGGTAGACGATCGGGTTGAACAGCGTGACCACGCGCCACGCTGGCGGCAGCATGTCGACCGAGTAGAAGCTGCCGCCCAAGAAGGTGAGCGGCGTGATGATCAGCAGCGGCACGAGCTGCAGTTTCTCGAAGCTGTCGGCCCAGATGCCGATCACGAAGCCGAACAGGCTGAACGTGACGGCCGTCAGCACCAGGAACAGCACCATCCAGAACGGATGCAGGATGTGCAGCGGCACGAACAGGCCGGCCGTGGCGAGGATGATCACGCCGAGCAGGATCGACTTCGATGCGGCCGCGCCGACGTACGCAATCACGATCTCCCAGTACGACACGGGGGCGGACAGGATCTCGTAGATCGTGCCGGTGAAGCGCGGGAAGTAGATGCCGAACGACGCGTTCGAGATGCTCTGCGACAGCAGCGACAGCATCACGAGGCCCGGCACGATGAACGACCCGTAGCCGATGCCGTTCACGTCGCTGATGCGCGAGCCGATCGCGGAGCCGAACACGACGAAATACAGCGACGTCGAGATCACCGGCGCGATGATGCTCTGCATCAGCGTGCGGCGCGTGCGGGCCATTTCTGCGCGGTAGATCGCGCGGATTCCATGCCAGTTCATGGGTCAGGCTCCTTGCACGCCGTTGCGGCGGTTGTCGATCAGGCTGACGAAAATGTCCTCCAGCGAGCTCTGCGTCGTGTGCAGGTCGCGAAAGCCGATGCCGGCCGAGCCGAGCGCGTTGATCAGCTTCGCGATGCTCGCGTCGTCGCGCTGTGAGTCGTACGTATAGACGAGCGCGGCGCCGTCTTCCGCGCGTTCGAGACCGAACGGCGCGAGCGCGGGCGGCACCTCCGCGAGCGGCTGCTCGAGTTGCACGGTCAGCTGCTTCTTGCCGAGCTTGCGCATCAGTTCGCGCTTTTCCTCGACGAGCACGAGCTCGCCGCCGAGGATGATGCCGATCCGGTCGGCCATCTCTTCGGCTTCCTCGATGTAGTGCGTGGTCAGCAGGATCGTCACGCCGCTTTCGCGCAGTGAATCGACGAGCTTCCACATGTCGCGGCGCAGTTCGACGTCGACGCCGGCCGTGGGTTCGTCGAGGAACAGGATGCGCGGCTCATGCGACAGCGCCTTCGCGATCATCACGCGGCGCTTCATGCCGCCCGACAGCGTCATCAGCTTGTTGTCGCGCTTGTCCCACAGCGACAGCGCCTTCAGCGTCTTCTCGATGTACGCGGGATCGGGCGCCTTGCCGAACAGGCCGCGGCTGAACGACACGGTGGCCCAGACGGTTTCGAACGCGTCGGTGGTCAGCTCCTGCGGCACGAGGCCGATCATTTCGCGGGCCGCGCGGTATTGATCGCGGATGTCGTGGCCGCCGACCGTCACGCGGCCTTCGGTCGGCGTGACGATGCCGCAGATCGAGCCGATCAGCGTCGTCTTGCCGGCGCCGTTCGGCCCGAGCAGCGCGAAGATCTCGCCGGGGCGGATGTCGAGGGTCACGTGCTTCAGCGCCTGGAAGCCGGACGCGTAAGTCTTGGAGAGGTCGGAGACGGAAAGGATCGGTTGCATGCTCACGGATGGCACGGCCGCCCGGCGCGACGGCGGGCGCCGCGCGTGCCCGGCGTCGCCGCCGCTGCGAAGCGGCCGGGACCGGGGACGGCATGGCGAACGGGCGTCATGTCGAACGGCAGGGTAGTGCGGGATCGCGGGACCGCCATATTAGCAATCGGCAGATCGAAATGCATTCTGATGGAAAGGCCGGGCTGGACCGGCGTCGGATTTGCGGGAATTGCGGTGATATCGCTCAACGATTTGGCGTTTTATTTGAATGATGCGAATAATCCGGATGGTTTTCCGCGAATCGGGCCGCGAGCGCGTTGCCGCTCGACGGGCGGGCCGACTGTGCTGCCTGCCGTCCCTCGCGCCGTACCGGGACGGCACGCGTGGCGCTCGCGATAATGCGTGCCTTTCACGGTGATACGGAGCGGGGCGCATGTCTTTGATCGATTTCAAGTCCGTGGCGGACGCGCAGGCCGCCGCATGGAAATCCACGATCGTCGGCGAAGTCGGGCCGGCCCGGATCAAGGTGCTGCGCATGGATGCGCAGCCTTACGAAGCAGAAGTGCACGACTACAACGAGGGGCTGCTGGTGCTCGACGGCACGCTGAGGCTCGAGGTCGAGGCGGAAACGGTCGTGGTCGGCGCCGGGCAGATGTATCTCGCGCGCGCCGGCACGCGCCACGCGGTGCTGCCCGGCAGCCACGGCACGCTTGCGATCATCGACGTATGAGGTGCGCCGCAACATGCGTGCGGGCCGCCGAGGGCCGGCTGGCCTGGCTCGGCGCGGATTGTCGTCCGTCGTTCAAACGCGTGTTCCATGGTCCGTGTATTTGTCTGAGCAAATAAAATGAAGGCTGTTTGAAAATCTGTCAAATACCGTATGAACGCTAGGATCGCGCGGTTTCATCCGTTTGGAACTCTGCATCCATTTACTTGTGGGAATGGTCCGATCATAGTCTCGACAAACGACGCATCACGATAACGAATCAAGCGTACGTATGGAGACCACACCATGAGACGCCTATCCGCGGGGCCAGCCGGACTGCCGTTTCCCGATTTTTCGCTGAATGCAGGCGCGACGCAGGTCGCGTGCCTGCCTCGTCACCACGCCGTGTAGCGGCGAACCGTAGCGACAAGCTACTTTCCGTTTCGATCGTTCCGACGGCGCCGTGCCGCATGACGGCGCTGCGGGAGCGCGCTCGTCTGCCGCCGCGGCATGTGCCGCATCTGCCTGACCGGCATCGCGGCGGCCTTGCGTGCATCGTCATGCGCCGCGCCTTCGTGCGGCGGCGCGATACCAACCGGCGGGCCATGCAGCCCGGCCGGACGAGACTTGTCGTACCTGAAAAGGAGGGGTTGATGATTTGCATTCCTGAATGGCGGAAGGCGGTCCTGTCGTGCGCGGTACTGGCGCTGCCGTTCGTCGCCGGTTGCGGCGGCGGCGACGATCCGGGGCCGATCACCGTGCCGCAGTGCTCGGGTAGCGCCTGCGGGCCGAGCGGCGCCGACACGACGCCGCCCGTCGTGACGAAGCTGTGTCCCGACGCGCTCGATTACACGACGACGTACACGGGCGGCGCCGGCAGCGGCGAATACGTGAAGGTGAAGTTCGACACGACGAAGCTCACCTACCAGCTGCAGTTCATCGAATCGTCGGTGCCGACGTCGGCGGGGCAAGTCAACAACACGCGCGCGGGCCTGACGATCAGCGGTGCATTCCATCATCCGACTAATCTCCCGACGGCCGAGCAGAACCGTTGCGCGTTCGTGCTCGACAGCGGCGCGACGAGCGACGGCGCGTATTCGGTGACGATCAACCGCGCCGACCCGCCGATGCTGTTCGTCGGCAATGGCGTGGTGGGCGGCGGGATTCCGGGGGCGACGATTGCGTTCGCCGGTATCCCGCTGCTTCCGGGCATCACGCTCGGCGTCGTACCGTCGCGCACCTTCGATTTCTATCCGTTCATCGGCTTCACCGACACGGAAACGGACTTCAGGAAAGTGGCGGGCAACTACAACGAGGTAGGCATCCATCTGTCGCCCATCGGCGGTGACGGTCAGAGCCCGACCGGGGCGGTCGGCTGGGAATCCGACGTCGTCAACTGGAATCAGACGTTGAACGCGGACGGTTCGTGTTCGATCACGCAGGGCAGCGACTACTCGTGTCAGACGACCGGGACGCCGTGGGCGCAGCGCAAGAACGCGGACGGATCGGCGGACAATGTGTTCGTGAGCAATCCGGCCGGCGGGGCAGGGTATCCGATCGCGGGACAGGGCTCGACGCTGATCATTGCACCAAGCCAGGCGAAAGGCATCATGATCGTCGGCAGGCTGAACGGCGTACTGGTGCCGATCGTGATTCGTGTCGGCTACACGCACGTCGATACGGTCAATCTGCTCGCATCGGTCGCCGACGCCGAAGTCGGCATCTCGATGCTGTCGTCGACGAAAGCGATTGCCGCGAACTCCCTGAAGGGCGGGTACATCGGCGCGACCAGCGCCTCTGCATGCGGCATCGTGACATCCAGCGGCCAGGGGAACAAGTTGGCGTCGGCGGGGCCGAGCTTCAACCCCAACGTGCCGCACCCGGACCTGCCCGGCATCTTCGCCAACAACGCCTTCTATTCGGTAGCCGGCAGTTGCAACGACGGCACCGCGGTGTCGACGCTGGCCGCGAACTATACGTCCACGCTGTTCCAGGGCAGTACCGCGGCGTTCATCGATCCGCAGACGTCGTCGGTCACCTCGCAGTTCGCGCTGGACTATACGCAGGCCACGCCCGGCAAGATCAAGGTGACGGCCGCGCAGGACTTCAACGCGAAGGGCGCGAACGGCAACGCGGCGATCTTCGGCAAGGGCGACACGGGCTGGCTCGTGACGGCCGGCAACGTCTACGCGATGGTCGTCAACAACAACAAGGT
Source organism: Burkholderia sp. 9777_1386 (assembly GCF_015712265.1). Classification (NCBI taxonomy): domain Bacteria; kingdom Pseudomonadati; phylum Pseudomonadota; class Betaproteobacteria; order Burkholderiales; family Burkholderiaceae; genus Burkholderia; species Burkholderia sp. 9777_1386. Next base: position 29,362 of record NZ_JACCQB010000008.1, read on the forward strand.
CAACCCGTTCTTCACGATCGGCGCGTTCGTCCAGTAACCCCGCATTGAACACGTCACACCGGCGGCGCATGCGTCGCCGCCGGTGAATCGAATTTCAAGAGGATTCCTATGAATGTGAAACATTGGATGGTCGCGGCGTCGCTCGCGCCCGTGCTGGCCGCCTGCGGCGGTGACGGCGACCCGCCGCCCGCGCCGGTGGTCCGGCTGTGCCCGCAGACGATCGACTACAACACGGTGTTCATCGGCGGCTCCGGGTCGGGCGAGCTCGTGAAGGTGCAGCTCGACACGACGAAGATGACGTACCGGATGACCTACCTCGCGTCGCCGGTGCCCGCCACCACCGGTACCGTGCAGCCGACGCGCGACACCGCGCCCGCGAACGTGGTCGACGGCACGCTGGCCGACGAGACGGGGCTGCCGACGGTGAAGCTGAACCAGTGCACGTTCCGGATGCAGAACGCGAGCCTCGACCCGAGCCGGCCCGCGCGGCTGTTCCTCGGCGAAGGCGTGCTGGGCGGCGCGATCCCCGGCGCGACGATCCAGTTCGACGGCGTGATCGGCGTCGGCAAGATCACGAAGACGACGTTCCCGTACTACCCGTTCATCAGCTTCTCGTCGCTGGAAACCGACCTGACGAAGATCGCCGGCACGTACAACCAGCTCGGCTATCACCAGGTGCCGTCGCAGAACTTCCAGCCGGTGGCGCTCGACCAGCAGGTGACGATCAACGCGGACGGCAGCTACACGGAAACCGACAACTTCGGCAAGAAGAACGGCGGGCAGCCGCTTGCGTCGAGCGCGACGGTGAATCAGCCGTTCACGCTGCGCCCCGATGCGCCGGCATTCCAGTCGCTGAACTACCAGCCGCAGATTCCACCGACGCTCGCCGCGCTCGATCCGGCGAAGGCCGGCAAGGGGATCCTGATCGTCGGCAAGCTGCGCAAGCAGCTCGTGCCGATCTTCATCCGCACCGGCGCCGCGAACGCGGACCTTACGCAAGGCCCGCCGAGCGCGGACGACGAATCGGGGATCTCGTTCCTGAGCCCGCGGACGGCGATCGCGCAGGGCTCGCAGGACGGCGAGTACACGGGCGTCGACAGCGCGTTCAACTACCGCGCGACCGCGCTCGTTGGCGCACAGGCCACGCTGCTCGATCCGTTCAACGCATCGCAGGCCGCGCTCACGCGCGCGCTGAACCTCGACTACACGCAGAAGGCGCCGGGCGTCGTGACGACCGTGCATGCGGATGCGGCGTCGGGGCCGGCGACCGGCAAGTTCGTGTTCACCGGCGGCGTGTTCGGATTCCTCGACATGGCCGATACGAGCAACCCGTACTTCACGGTCGGCGCGTTCGTGCAGTGACCGCGTGTGGATGGAGACACGGCGGCGCCGCGCGCGAAGGCGCGGCGCCCGGACAGAATGAGGGGGAGACTTCATGAAGAAGCTGATTGTCGCGGGTGTCGTCGCAGGCGTATCGACGCTCGCATCGGCCCAGCAGGCGGGCGACAACGTCGCGACGCTGGGCTGGCTGCACATCATGCCGCAGGATTCGACCAACGGGCTGACGACGAATCTCGCGAACATGCCGATCAACGGACCGTTGCGCCTGCCCGGTTCGTTCACGTCGCCGGGCACGAGCCTGACGGTCAACAACGCCGATACGGTCGGCCTCACGCTCACGCACTTCTTCACCGATCACATCGCGGTGACGTCGGTGCTCGGCGTGCCGCCGGAATTCACGCTGACCGGACACGGGGTGATCAAGCCGCCTGGCCCGGCCGGCGCGCTCGGTTCGGTCAACATGGACAATCCGGCGAACCAGCCGGCCGTGAAGAACGCGCGGCAGTGGAGCCCGACGATCATTCTGCAGTACTACTTCAATTCGTCGACGGCGAAGTTTCGTCCGTTCGTCGGGATCGGCGTGGCCTACAGCTGGTTCAGCAACATCGAACTGAATGGCAACTTCGCGAGGGACATCAACGAGAACCTCGGCAGCGTGCTCGCCGCCGGCGCCGGCAAGCCGGGGGCAACGTCGGTGGAGGGCAAGGCGTCGTCGTCGTTCACGCCGGTCTACAACATCGGCGCGAGCTACGCGATCGACAAGCACTGGGGGCTCACGGCGACGCTGACGTACATGCCGCTGAAGACCTACTCGTCGCTCGTGATCAAGGCGGCCGACGGGTCGACGCTCGCGACCACGCGCACGAAGTTGAAGGCCGATCCGCTGATCACGTTCGTCGGGATTTCCTACAAGTTCTGAGCCGACCGGCGCGCATGACGCGTGCCGGCGGCTTCCTGCGACCGGCTGGCCGGATCGTTCCGGCCGGACGGTCGCGTTCCTGGCGGCGTGCCGCCATTTGTGAAGAGAGGGGGCAGTTCAAATGAGCATTCGCAAAATCGTATCGCTTGTTGCTGCAGTGGCTTTCACCGTGGTTTCGGCCGCGCCTGCTTTCGCCGTCACCGTTTCGCGTGCCGACGGCCAGCCGATGAATCCGAACGGCGAGCCGTTCTCGGCGACGGGGCTCACGAATCTCAGCAAGGGATCGATCAACGCCAGCTGTACCGCGACCTTCAACGGCACGATCACGTCGACCGGCATCGTCAACATCACGTCGACGACGTTCGCGGGCGGCGCGACGTGCGGCCTGATCAGCGGCAGCGCGAGCAGCACGTCGCCGTGGACGGGGCAAGCCGACAGCACGACGCAGCTGTCGATCAACAACGTGAAGGTCAACGTCACGCTGCTCGGCACCTGCGGGCCGAGCAAGGTCGTGACCGCGTGGAGCGACGCGAACTCGTCGCTGGCGTTCAACAACTCCGTGCTGACGCCGGACTGCACGGTGACCGGTACGGTCCTGACGTCGCCGAAGTTCCACGTGCAGTAAGCGTCGCGCGAGCGAAGCGGGAACCCGCCGCGCGCGAGGGCCGTGCATGCGGTATGCGCGGCGGGTTTTCGCGGCTTCGATGGGTTCGCGCCGTCGCGCGTATCGGCGCGGCGGCCGGATTCGTCCGACAGCGTGGTCGTGTATGCCGCCATCCATGTATTGCCGAAGCGCCGCGTGCAGTAGGCGCCGCGAAGCGGGGCGCCCGCCGCGCATGTGAACCGCGCGGCGCATACGCGAGTTTCCGCATCTCCGATTCATGCGAGCCGTCATGCTTACCAGCGCGACGGCCGGTTGCCCGCCCGTGTCGCGATCCGATACGGGCGGACTTGCAGGGCCGGCGTGGCGTGTATTGCGCCACCCGATCCGATTGAAACAAAACCAGGCCAATTGACCAGAACCATCCCGGACGACCCATGCTGACCGATCCAGCAAAGTATGGCGATGCCCGCGGCGCGACGCCCGACCGGCTGCGCACGGCCGCGTGGTTGCAGTACCTGATCGACCATCTCGACACGCCGGTTTGCGCGATGGCGCCAACCGGCGTGGGCGACGCGACCGTCGCCGCTTCGCACGCGATCCGTGCGGGCGCAGGCGCGAACCTCTCCCGCGAAGCGACTGCGGTTCTTCATCGGCTCGTCCCGTGGATCGCGACGGACGGCGGCGGTTGCGCATGCGACCCGACCGATCCGCCCGGCGCGTGCTCGCATGTGCCTTCGGTCCAGCAACTCGCCGAGGCCGAGCGTTGCTGCCCCGGCTCGCGTGCCGTATTCGACACCGCGCACGGCGTGATCGGTGCATGCACGTTCGACGATCCCGACGTCGGCTGGGCCGCGCTTGAACGAATTGCCGATGGCGTCGAATGCGCAGGCCGCGACTCGGGCGCGCGCATCGCGGCTCGACATGACGGGCGGTGCGAGACGCCGCCTGCAAAGAACCTGAGAGACAGGCTGGCCGCTATCGCGGCAACACCGACTCGTCCCGGCGCGGTCATCGATGCGACCGTGTTGCGCGTATGCGGCCCGCGCGACGACGCGGCGCGCGTCGACGAGATGGCCGCACTCGCGATGTTCGCGGCCGAACTCGCCGCGGGCAACGGCGTTTCCGTTCAGGCGTACGGCGGTCGGCACAACTTCGTCGCGCAAGCGATCAGAACGCATCGCACCGATCTCGCGTCGAAGGACGGGCTGCTTGCTGCACTTGCCGTGTGCCGGCTCGATCGACTCGTTGGCGCCGGCAGCTTCTGGGCCTGCTACCTGCTGGCGGGCATCGTGATCGCCGCGCCGGACACGGTTCGGGAAATCGGCCACCGGTTTTGGGGCGACACATGGCAAACGTGGCTCGACCACGTGCTCGCATGGCCGGCGGTCAGCCGCTTCGGGGTGAAGGAAGATGTCGCATTCGACCGCCTGCGTGACGCGATGAGCCTGACGTCGCGCAGGAACCCGATCGTCCGCGCCAAGCGGATGCGCGGTGTTTCGGCAGCCCGGCCACGCAGCGCAAACGAGAAGGCGCAATGAAATGCGGCTCGCGGCGAGAACGCCGCGAGCCGCGCGGGTGGTATCGCGGCGCCCGGGCAGGCGCCTGCCTGCATCAGACCGTCTCGGGTTGCCGCACGGCCTTCGCGACATTCCTCGCCGGTGCGCCGTTCGCGACGAAGTACGGCACGTCGACCCGCGCGAGCGGCGTGCGGCCGCGGATCTTGTCGGCGATCTTCTCGGCGATCATGATCGTCGGCGCGTTCAGGTTGCCGGTCGTGATGATCGGCATGATCGACGCGTCGACGACGCGCAGCCCGTCGAGCCCGTGCACGCGGCCTTCTTCATCGACCACCGCCATGTCGTCGTAACCCATCTTGCACGAGCACGACGGATGGAATGCGGTTTCGGCGCGGGCGCGCACGAATGCGTCGAGTTCCTTGTCGGTCTTGCAGTCGGCGCCCGGATTCAGCTCGCGGCCGCGATAGCGGTCGAGCGCAGGCTGTCGCATGATCTCGCGCGTCGCGCGGATCGCATCGCGGAACTCGCGCCAGTCGAGCGCTTCGGCCATGTAGTTGAACAGGATGCTCGGATGGTCGTTCGGATCGCGCGAGCGCAGCTTCACGCGGCCGCGGCTCGGCGAACGCATCGAGCCGACGTGCGCCTGGAAACCGTGCATCTCGATCGCGTTCGAGCCGTTGTAGTTGATCGCCACCGGCAGGAAGTGATACTGGATGTTGGGCCACGGATCGTCGTCGCGCGTGCGGATGAAGCCGCCCGCCTCGAAGTGGTTGCTCGCGCCGAGGCCCGTGCCGTTCAGCATCCATTCGAGGCCGATCTTCGGCTGGTTCCACCACTTGAGCGCCGGGTACAGCGAGACGGGCTCCTTGCATTCGTACTGGATGTACATCTCCAGGTGGTCCTGCAGGTTCTGGCCGACGCCGGGCAGGTCGAGCACGACGGGAATGTCGAGTGCCTTCAGCCATGCGCCGGGGCCGACGCCCGAGCGCTGCAGCAGTTGCGGCGATGCGATCGCGCCGCTGCACACGAGCACTTCGCGACGCGCATGCGCGGTCGCGCGCTCGCTGCCGCGCAGGTAGGTGACGCCCGACGCGCGCTTGCCGTCGAACAGGATGCGGTCGGCGAGCGCGTGCGTGACGATCTCGAGGTTCGGCCGCGCCTTCGCCTGGTCGAGGTAGCCGCGCGCGGTGCTCGCGCGGCGGCCCTTCGGCGTGACGGTGCGGTCCATCGGTCCGAAGCCTTCCTGCTGGTAACCGTTCAGGTCGTCGGTGCGCGGATAGCCGGCCTGCACGCCTGCGTCGACCATCGCTTCGAACAGCGGATTCACGCCCGGCTTGCTGGTCGTGACCGACACGGGGCCGCTGCCGCCGTGATAGTCGTTCGGGCCGACGTCGCGCGTCTCGGCTTTCTTGAAGTACGGCAGGCAGTCGAGATACGTCCAGTTCTCGAGGCCCTTGTGCGTCGACCAGTTGTCGTAGTCGAGCGCATTGCCGCGGATGTAGCACATCCCGTTGATCAGCGACGAGCCGCCGAGCCCCTTGCCGCGGCCGCATTCCATCCGGCGGTTGTCCATGTGCGGCTCGGGATCGGTCTCGTACGCCCAGTTGTAGCGGCGGCCCTGCAGCGGATAGGCGAGGGCGGCCGGCATTTGCGTGCGGAAGTCGAAGCGGTAGTCGGGGCCGCCCGCTTCGAGCAGCAGCACCGTGACGTCCGGATCTTCCGTCAGGCGCGTTGCGAGCACGTTGCCCGCGGAACCCGCGCCGCAGATGATGTAGTCGTATTCGCGTGTCGTCATGACGGATCTCCTTGTCTTAAAACACCGGGTTGTAGCGGCCGAGCTCGACCTGCACCGACTTGATGCGAGTGTAGTGCTCGAGCGTCGTGATGCCGTTCTCGCGCCCGACACCGGATTGCTTGTATCCGCCAACCGGCATTTCTGCCGGCGACTCGCCCCACGTGTTGATCCAGCAGATGCCGGCTTCGAGGCGATGGATCGTGCGGTGCGCGCGCGACAGGTTCTCGGTCACGACACCGGCCGCGAGCCCGTAGTGCGTGTCGTTCGCGCGGGCGATCACTTCGTCCTCCGATTCGAAATCGAGGATGCTCATCACCGGCCCGAAAATCTCCTCGCGCACGATCTTCATGTCGTCGCGGCAGTCGCCGAACACGGTCGGCGCGACGTACTGGCCGCTGCCGAAGTGGCCGTCGGTCAGGCGCGTGCCGCCCGCGAGCAGCTTCGCGCCTTCGGCCTTGCCGCTCTCGATGAAGCCGAGCACCTTGTCGAGCTGCGCGGCCGACACGAGCGGGCCGAAGTTGGTGTCGGCATCGGTCGGCTTGCCGACGCGGATGCGCTTCACGCGTTCGAGCACCTTCTGCGTGAAGGCGTCCTTGATCGAGCGGTGCACGAACACGCGCGTGCCGTTCGTGCAGACCTGGCCCGAGCTGAAGAAGTTGGCGGTCACCGCGATGTCCGCCGCGCGATCGAGGTCCGCATCGTCGAACACGATTAGCGGCGACTTGCCGCCAAGCTCCATCGTCACTTCCTTCAGCGACGAGGCGCCGGCCAGCGACATCACCTTCTTGCCGGTTTCGACGCCGCCGGTGAACGACACCTTCGCGATGTCCGGATGGCCGGTGAGCAGCGCGCCGACCGAGCCGTCGCCCTGCACGACGTTGAACACGCCGGCCGGCACGCCGGCTTCCGTATAGATTTCCGCGAGCTTCAGCGCGGTCAGCGGCGTGACTTCGCTCGGCTTGAACACCATCGCGTTGCCGGCCGCGAGCGCGGGCGCCGTCTTCCAGCAGGCGATCTGGATCGGGTAGTTCCACGCGCCGATGCCCGCGCACACGCCGAGCGGCTCGCGGCGCGTATAGACGAACGACTCGGCGCGCAGCGGCACCTGCAGCCCTTCGATCGCGGTCGCGAGGCCCGCGTAGTACTCGATCACGTCCGCGCCGGTGACGATGTCGACCGCGAGCGTCTCGCCGATCGGCTTGCCGGTGTCGCGCGTTTCGATGGCCGCGAGTTCGTCGTTGCGTTCGCGCAGCAGGTCGACCGCGCGGCGCAGGATGCGCGAGCGCTGCATCGCGGTCATCGCGGCCCATTCGCGCTGGCCTTCCTGGGCGGACGCGACCGCGCGGTCGACGTCGGCCGCGCTCGCCTGCTGCACCTGCGCGAGCAGTTCGCCGGTGGCGGGATCGAAGGTGTCGAAAGTCTTGCCGCTGGTGGCGTCGACGTAACCGCCGCCGATGTAGAGGCGCTGCAAACCGTATACGGACATGAGGATCTCCTTGAGGGCGACTGCGTGACGCGTCAGTCGGACGCGAGCAGCAGGTCGATGTAATCGTGGGCGAGCTTCAACGCGGCTCGGGTGTCGATCGGGCCGCCGGCGAGTGCGCCGCGCAGCCACAGGCCGTCGATCAGCGCGGCGAGGCCGCTGGCGGCTTCGCGCGCTTTCGTCCGCGGCAATGCTTTCGCGAACTCGGCGCACAGATTCGAATGCAGGCGCCGCGTGTTCACGTGCTGCAGGCGCTTGAGCATCGGGTCGTGCATGCTCTGCGACCAGAATGCGAGCCACGTCTTCATCACCGGCGCGCTGACCTGCGTGTCGTCGAAGTTCGCGGCGACGACCGCGCGCAACCGCGAACGCGGGTCCTTGCGTGCGGCGACGCGGCGACGCGTGGTGGCCGACCACAGGTCGCGCAGCACGTGTCGCATCGTCGCTTCGAGCAGGCCGTCCTTGTCGCCGAAGTAATGGCTGACGATGCCCGTCGAGATGTTCGCGCGTTGCGCGACCGATGCGAGCGTCGTGCCGGGCAGGCCCGCTTCGTCGATCGAGCGCAGCGTGGCGTCGATCAACTGTGCGCGGCGTATCTCCCGCATTCCGACTTTCGGCATCGCGACTCCCTTCGCCCGGGCGGGCCGTCCATGGAAGTCGAGAGCTTATCGGTTTTTTATTGATCGTTCAATCAACAAAAAATCGGGGCCGAACGAGGTGCGGTGTTCTAAACGGGGCACGGTCGTTCGTCGCGAGCGTCATGTGCAGGTGCGGAAAAACGCCTTGAAAGAACGTTAATTAAGTTTGAATCTGTTTAAAACGGTTCATGAAAAAATGACGCAATGCGATGGACCGTTTCCCCACCTGTTTCTATTACAAATCGAAAGAGTGTTGAAATCTGCAACATTATTCACGATGTGAAATTGTCAAATCGGATTGTGAAGATGCGCGGTTTTCTAAAAACCGTTTCAATCGGTCGATTGAAATGATGTAATTGATTGAAAACAATGCGTATTTACGGATTTGTGAATGCCGGCAGTGGACTGCTCGCAAACGATTGCGTTCGTTCTTTTTGGGATTCCGCATACCATAGAAATTGATGAAAAAATTTGAATCCGGCGTATTTCCGGGCCGAGTAGAGGGATTTTTGGAATGACTTGAGTCAGTAATATCGACCGTATTAGTATGGCGCCGCACTACGAGGAATGAATGGCGCCGCCGGTCATTGCCGCGGTGCGTCGGCAATGGCCGCGCGGACGGATCGCGCGCCTGGCCGGCGCCAGCCATTGCGCACCTGCAGCATGCCGCGACGTCGAGACGCCGCATCCACCGGAGAACGACGATGCCGACCGAAAAACACGTGGTCCCGCTGCCGAATGGTCTGAAGGTCTACGTCGAACGGAACGTGTTCGACCCGGCGTTCGACACGGCGATGCTCGTCAACGGCGCGCTCGCGACGACCGCGTCGTTCGGCCAGACCGTCCAGTATCTCGGCGAGCGGATGAACACGATCTGCTTCGACCTGCCGTATGCGGGGCAGTCGCGCCAGCACAATCCCGGCTGCTTCATCCTGACCAAGGACGACGAAGCCGCGATCCTCCAGTACCTGGTCGAGCACTTCGCGCCGTCGTTCCTCGTGTCGGTGTCGTGGGGCGGCGTCGCGTCGCTGTTCGCGCTCGCGCGCGGCTGCCCGAGCGTGCGGCGCGCGGCGATCTGTTCGTTCTCGCCGTTCCTGAACGACGCGATGGTCGACTACGTGACGCGCGCCCGCGACCACATCGCGGCCGGCGAGAACCTGAAGGCCGCGCAGTTGCTGAACGACACCGTCGGCCGTTATCTGCCGCGCATCATGAAGCTGTACAACTACCGGTATCTGACGCGCCTGCCGCGCGACGAGCAGGACCAGGTCGCGTTCCACGTCGACCAGATCCTGTCGCTGCAGCCCGAGCGCTATTTCAGCGAATTCGCGAACATCGGCTGCGAGCTGCTGTTCCTGAACGGCGAGCGCGACGAATACACGACGCCGGCCGACGTGCGGCAACTCGGCGCGCACGTGGCGCGCGCGCGGTTCGCGACGGTGCCGGACGCCGGCCACTTCCTCGACATCGAAGGCCGTGCGCAGCGCGAATACACCCGTGCCGCGTTGCTCGATTTCTTCTGTGGCGAAGCGTCCGTCGCGGCCGGCATCGCACGTGCGACCGCGCCGGCGTGCATACCCGCACCGATGCACGCGCTGTCGTCGTGACGCCATCCGCCGCGCATCGCGTTCGTCCCGCGTATCCGAATTCCCATCCCAACGAGGCAGGCCAGCCGTGAATATCGTTCAGACCATCGCCATCGTCGTTCCGTGGGCCGCGTGGCTCGCGTACTGGATCGCCACGTCGCAGGGCGTCAAGACGACCGTGCGCAAGGAGGCGTCGCGCTCGCGCACGCTGCAGTCGATTCCGCTGATCGTCGGCGGCGCGCTGATCATCCTGCCCGATCCGTCGTGGCAGGCGCTCGTGCCCGACTGGCAGCGCTTCGGGCTGCAGGCGCAGTGCGGGCTCGCGGTGCTGGTGGCCGGCCTGCTGTTTTCGGTGTGGGCGCGGCTGCATCTCGGCACGAACTGGAGCGTGTCGGTCACGCTGAAGGAAAACCACGAACTCGTGCGCACGGGGCCGTATGCGCTCGTGCGTCATCCGATCTACACCGGCTGCCTGATCGCGCTGGTCGGCGCCGCGCTGATCGGCGGCGAATGGCGCGGTGCGATCGGCGTGCTGCTCGTGTTCGCGTCGCTCGCGTACAAGGTGCGCGTCGAGGAGAGCTGGCTGACCGGATATTTCGGGCCGGCGTATACGCAGTACCGCCGCGAGGTCGCGGCGCTGATCCCCGGCTTCTACTGACACCCGCGAGGCGCGCGATGGCGAAGATGATCGTGACCGCGATCGGCTCGGCGGGCGACGTGCATCCGCTGCTCGGCGTCGCGCGCACGCTCGCCGCGCGCGGTCACGACGTCGTGTTCTGCACGCATGCGCCGTTCGAGGCGGCCGTGCGCCGCTGCGGGTTCGCGTTCGTGCCGGTCGGCACCGCGGCGGAATACGACGCGGCGATGGCGAACCCCGCGCTGTGGGATCCGCGCACGTCGTTCCGCACGCTGTGGCAGGTGATCGCGCCGACGTTGCGCCCGCATTACGATGCGCTGCGCGCGCTGGCCGATGCCGACACGGTGCTGGTCGGCACGCTGTGGGCGTTCTCCGCGCGCTTCATGCAGGAACTGCACGGCACGCCGTACGTGTCGGTGCAGGTGTCGCCGTCGACACTGCTGTCCGCGCATGCGCCGCCCACTCACCCGCGCCTGACGATTCCCGCGCGCTGGCCGCTGCCGGTGAAATCGGCGCTGATGACGCTGATCGAGCGGCAGGTGCTCGACCGCGTGTGCGGCCCCGCGCTCGACGCGGTACGCCGCGAGCTCGGGCTGCCACCCGCGCGGCGCGTGCTCGGCCGCTGGCTGCATTCGACCGACGGCGTGCTGTGCCTGTTCCCCGGCTGGTTCGCGCCGCCGCAGCCCGACTGGCCGTCGAATCATCTGCAAAGCGGTTTTCCGTTGTTCAACGATATCGCGACACCCGACGATGATGTGGCACTCGATGCGTTTCTCGCGGCCGGCGAAGCCCCGGTCGTGTTCACGGCCGGGTCGACGCTCGTCGATCATGCGGCGTATGCGCGTGCGGTGGCGGACGCGCTGCGCGCGACCGGCGCGCGCGGCATCCTGCTGACGCCGCACGATGCGGCGCCCGGCGGCGACCGGCTGCTCGTGCGCCGCTTCGTGCCGATGCGCACGTTGCTGCCGCGTTGCCGCGCGCTCGTGCATCACGGCGGGATCGGCACGGCGGCGCTCGCGTGCGAAGCCGGCATCGTGCAGGTCGTCACGCCGTTCGCGCACGATCAGTTCGACAACGCGCAGCGCGTCGTCGCAAACGGCTGCGGCGTGCGGGTCGACGGCCCGCTCGACGGCGCGCGGCTCGGCGCGGCGCTCGCGCGCGTACTCGACGAACCCGCGTTCGCGGTGCATGCGGAACGTACGCGCGCGCTGCTCGCGGCCGCGCCGGACGGCTGCGACGCGGCCGCCGGTTTCATCGAACGGTTCGTGCCCAGGCGCGGGCGCCTGGCCGCGCGGGCCGATGTCGCGGTGGCCGGCGCATGAGCGCCGCGTCGCCGCTTCACGACGGGCCCGTCGCGCCGTCCGCGTTCGACGCGCCGGCGCCCGCGCCCGCGCCCGCGGCGCAGCCGGTGCGCGGCATCCGGCTCGCGCTGCTGACGTTCGCGCTGTCGCTCGCGACCTTCATCGAGGTGCTCGACTCGACCGTGACGAACGTCGCGGTGCCGGCGATCTCGGGCAGTCTCGGCGTATCGAACAGCCAGGGCACGTGGGTGATCAGTTCGTATTCGGTCGCGGCCGCGATCGCGGTGCCGCTCACCGGCTGGCTGGCCCGCCGCGTCGGCGAGCTGCGGCTGTTCGTCGGCGCGGTGCTGCTGTTCACGCTGACGTCGCTGTTGTGCGGGCTCGCGCGCGACCTGCACGTGCTCGTGATCTGCCGCGCGCTGCAGGGATTGTGTTCGGGGCCGATGGTGCCGCTGTCGCAGACGATCCTGCTGCGCACCTTTGCGCCGACCAAACGCACGATCGCGCTCGCGCTGTGGGCGATGACGGTGCTGCTCGCGCCGATCTTCGGGCCGGTGGTCGGCGGCTGGATCGTCGACAACTTCTCGTGGCCGTGGATCTTCCTGATCAATTTGCCGATCGGGCTGTTCTCGTTCGCGGTCTGCACCGCGATGCTGCGCCCCGACGCGCAGCGCGGCGCGGCCGGCCCGATCGACGTGCCGGGCATCGTGCTGCTCGTGATCGGCGTCGGCTCGCTGCAGGCGATGCTCGATCTCGGCCACGACCGCGGCTGGTTCGATTCGCCGCTGATCGTCACGCTCGCGGTGGTCGCGGCGCTCGCGATCGTGTCGCTGCTGATCTGGGAAGCGGGCGAAGCGCATCCCGTGGTCGACCTGAGCCTGTTTCGCGACCGCACGTTCTCGTTCTGCGTGCTGATCATATCGCTCGGGATGATGAGCTTCTCCGTGGTCGGCGTGGTGTTTCCGCTGTGGATGCAGGCCGTGATGGGCTACAACGCGTTTCATGCGGGGCTCGCGACCGCGTCGCTCGGCGTGCTCGCGCTCGTGTTCTCGATCCTCGTCGGGCTGCATGCGCACCGCTTCGACGCGCGGGTGCTCGCGACGTTCGGCTTTCTCGTGTTCGCCGCTGTGCTCGCATGGGACGCGCATTTCACGCTGAAGATGACGTTCGCGCAGATCGCGGCACCCGGGTTGATCCAGGGAATCGGGCTGCCGTGCTTCTTCATCCCGCTGACCGCCGCGACGCTGTCGCGCATTCCGGACGACCGGCTCGCCGCCGCGTCGAGTCTGTCGAATTTCCTGCGCACGCTGTCGGCCGCGTTCGGCACCGCGATGAGCGTGACGCTGTGGGACAACCGCGCGACCTATCACTACGACGTCGTGTCGCAATCGGTCACGCATGCATCGGCGAACACGCAACGCTTCGTGCACGCGCTGAACGCGATGGGCGTGGACGGCGTGCGAGAGCTGACGACGCTGCACCACGTCGTGATGCAGCAGGCCTACATGATGGCGACCAACGACATGTTCTGGATGGCGAGCATGACGTGTCTCGCGCTCGCGGCGATGATGTGGCTGACGCGCCCCAAGCGCGGCGCGGCCGCGTCGTTCGGGCATTGAGGAGCGGACCATGACGACACTCGGCGCACTCGTGATCCTGTATCACCCGAGCGACGCGCAGCTCGACGCGCTGCGCGGATGGCGGCACGCGTGCGACGCGCTGCTCGTCGTCGACAACACGCCGCAGCCCGATGCGCGGGCTCGTGAACTGTGCGCACGCGAAGGCATCGCGCTGCTGCATCACGGCAATCGCGGCGGCATCGCGGGGGCGTACAACGCGGGGCTCGCGGCGCTGTTTCGCGACCGCGTCGACGCAGTCGCGCTGTTCGACCAGGATTCGTCGGTGCCGGCCGCGTATTTTCCGACGATGCGCGACGTCTGCGCGGGGCTCGCGGGGCGCGCGTTCCTGGCCGGCCCGCGCATCTTCGACGAGAACGCGCGCAGCTTCCTGCCCGAACTCGCGACCAACGGCATCGGCTTGCGCCGCCTGCGCATCGAGCCGGGCACGCCGATGCAGCGCTGCGCATTCCTGATCTCGTCCGGCTGCGTCGTGTCGCGCGACGCGTTCGACGTGCTCGGCCGGTTCGACGAGACGCTGTTCATCGATCACGTCGATACCGAATACAGCTTCCGCGCGCTGGCGCGCAACGTGCCGCTCTACGTCGTGCCGTCGCTGGTGCTGCCGCACCGGATCGGCGCGAAGCAGCGGCACGCGATCGGCCCTTTTGAAATGACGTCGATGAATCACTCGTGGCAACGGCGCTACTACAGCGCGCGCAATGCGGTGCAGCTCGGGATGCAGTACGGGCTGCGCTTTCCGGTGGCGCTCGTGCCGAACCTGCTGACCGTGTGGCAGGTCGTGCAGATCGCGCTCGTCGAGCGCGACAAGCGGGCGAAGCTGGCCGGCATCCTGTTTGGCGTCGCGGACGGCCTGTTCGGCCGGCTCGGCCCGCTCGAGCGCACGCGGCCGCGTCTGGCCGCGCGGGCGCAGCGCGTTCGACAGGGGTGACGATGCAGCCGACGAAGCAAGCGGCGGGTGTGCCGCGGGGCGTGAAGGGCGGTTCGTTGATCGCGGCGGCCGCCGCGGCATTGCTCGCACTGGGCGGCTGCGTGCCGTCGGGCTTCCTGCCGTCGCTGTCGCTGCGTGCGCCGGCCGACGATGCGCTCGCGCATACCGCCGGCCCGGGCGCGAACGGCGCGTGGCCGGCGCCCGACTGGGTGAAGCAGTTGCAGGACCCGCAACTCGACGATCTGGTCGCCGAGGCGTCGCAGCACAACCCCGACCTGCAGGTCGCGCAGGCGCGGCTGAGGATCGCGCAGGCACAGCTTCAGCAATTCGATTCGCTGACCGGGCTGACCGGCACGGCCGGCGCGACGATCAGCCGGGCACGGATGCCGAAGCCCGGCGACATCGCCGACGTGACGGCCGGCGGCTATCGCGTGCCGGTGCAGATTTTCGGCGATCCGAACGTGTCGCCGTCTTCGATCTTCGTCGGGCTGAACTACCAGCTCGATCTGTGGGGCAAGAACCGCGCGGCGACGAAGAGCCTGATGTCGTTGCGCGACGCGGCCGGCGTCGAGGCCGAGCAGGTGCGGCTCACGCTCGCCGTCGCGATCGTCACCGTGTATTGCCAGCTCGACCAGGCGTACGCGGTGCGCGACCTGTTGCAGCAGAAGCTGAAGATCAGCCAGCGCGTGACGGCCGTGCTGCGCGAGCGCACCGCGCGCGGCCTCGACAACGCGTACGACGCGAGCGATGCGTCGATCAAGCGCAGCCGCCTGCTCGAACAGATCGCGCTGAACGACGAGCAGATCAAGCTCGCGCAACTGCAACTCGGCGTGCTGTCCGGCCGTGGCCCGGAGCGCGGGCTCGCGCTGCAGCGGCCGCGCGTCGGCGCGTTCGCGGGCGGCGCGGTGCCGGCGCGGCTGCCGGCCGATCTGCTCGGCCGCCGGCCCGACATCGTCGCCGCGCGGCTGCGGGTCGAGGCCGCGTTCGCGAATGCCGACTCGACGCGCGCGCAGTTCTATCCGGACGTGAACCTCGTCGCGCTCGGCGGCGTGTTCGCACTGACGCCCGCGTCGCTGTTCTCGCGCGATTCGCTCGCGGGCTCCGTCGGCCCGGCGATTTCGCTGCCGATCTTCGACCGCGGCCGGCTGAAGGCGAAGCTCGGCGCGGACGTCGCGCAAGCCGACGTCGCGATCGGGTTGTACAACAAGACCGTCGACGACGCGCTCGGGCAGGTCGCGCAACTCGTCACGTCGCTGCAGACGTCGCAGACGCTCGTCGCGCAGCAGCAGGAGGCGGTCGCGGCCGCGCAGAAGATCGTGCAGATCGCGGCGGATCGGCATCGGCGCGGCGTGCTGATGCAGAAGGACGTCGATGTCGCGGATCTCACGCTGATCGACGAGCGCACGCAGATGATCGCGTTGCTCGGCAAGCAACGCATGCTCCGCGTGGGGTTGATCGGCGCGCTGGGCGGCGGGTTCGATGCGGGCGCAACGGTCGCGCAGGCGCAGACGCCGGCCGTGCATCAGGCGCGCGGCGGGGCGGCCCGGCGCGGGGCCGCGACTGCCGTGGCCGCGAACCGGGCGACGGTGGCGGGGCCTTCGAACGACTCGCCGGCGGCCAGTACGGCGAGCACGGCGATGTCGGCGGCCTTCGCCACGACGCGGGCCGCGCCCGCCCCTGAATCCGCGCGACGCGACGACACGGCGCGCCCGTCGACGATCGGCGCGACCCGTCCCGACGCAGCGCCTCGCGGCACGCCCGTGCTCGCGCGCACGGCCGCGGCGAGTCCGGCGCGGAGCGCGTCGCCGATGCCCGCGATTCCCGTCTTCCAGCACGATCGTCTGATCGTTACGCAAAGCGACTGATGCACCACGACAACCTTCATTCCGCCGCGCCGCCTGCCGCGCTGGACGACCCGGCCCTCGATGGGCGCCGCGCGACGCGTCGCAAGCGCTTCACCGTGTTCTTCGCGATCGTGCTGCTGGCCGCGATCGCATGGACCGCGTACTGGCTGTTGAGCGACCGCTATTACGAAGACACCGACGACGCGTACGTCGCGGGCAGCATCGTGCAGGTCGCCGCGCAGATCCCGGGCGCCGTGACCGACGTGGTGGTCGCCGATACGCAGGCCGTGCGCGCCGGGCAGACGCTCGTGCGGCTCGACGACACCGAGGCGTCCGTCGCATTCGCGCAGGCGAAGGCGCAGCTCGCGCAGGCCGTGCGCCAGGTCGCGAACGCGAAGATCTCGAACACGATGTACGTCGAGGCCGTGAATGCGCGGCGCGCCGACCTGTCGCTGGCGCAGCGCGCGCTCGCCGCGCGTTCGGGTGCATCGGTCGAGATCGTCGCGCCCGAAGAACTGGCACGGGCCCGCGCGGCCGTGGCCGGTGCGCAGGCGAACCTTGCGGCCGCGCAGGCGCAGCTCGACGCGGCGCGCGCGCTCGGCGGCAAGCTGCCCGTCGACGAAAGCCCGGCCGTCGTGCAGGCGGCCGCGCAGTTCAAGCTCGCGTACCGGAACCTGAAGCGCACGACGATCGTCGCGCCCGTCGACGGCACGGTCGGGCAGCGCTCGGTGCAGGTCGGCCAGCAGGTCGGGCCCGGCGTGCCGCTGATGTCGATCGTGCAGCTCGACCGGCTGTGGATCGAGGCGAATTTCAAGGAAGGGCAGATTCGCCACATGCGCGTCGGGCAGCCGGTCGAGGTCGTGTCGGATCTCTACGGCTCGCGCATCGCCTATCGCGGCCGCGTGCAGGGCTTCTCAGCGGGCACGGGCAGCGCGTTCTCGATGCTGCCGTCGCAGAACGCGGCCGGCAACTGGATCAAGGTCGTGCAGCGCGTGCCGGTCGTGATCGCGCTCGATCCGCGCGATCTCGCCGCGCATCCGCTGCGCGTCGGGCTGTCGATGCGCGCGACGGTCGACACGCACGACCGCAACGGCCACGCGCTCGACAGCGAGCCGCCGACGCCCGCCGTCAGCACGCGCGTGCACGACGGCGTCGCGAGCGACGCGGAAGCGGCCGCCGCCGCGATCATCCGCGAGAATCAGGGCGGGTAGCGCCGGCCCGTCGAGGTTGGGCCGGCCGCAAGGGCCGGTCCGGCCCCCGGTAGATTCCCGCCCGACTTTCGTATTTCCGCCATCGATGTCGGCGCCGATCAAACGCATGTCGCGTTTGAGACATCGGCGCCCCTGCCTCCCGGACTACTCTCGAACAGCACGTTGCGCGTGCGCCGCAAGGGCCGGCGCGCCGCGGCGCCATCCAACGAGACATGGAGACAATACGATGAGCAGCAATCGAGGTGTCGTCTATCTTGGACCGGGCCAGGTCGAAGTCCAGAAAATCGATTATCCGAAGATGGTCGACCCGAGCGGCCGCGCGATCGGCCACGGCGTGATCCTGAAAGTGGTCAGCACGAACATCTGCGGCTCCGACCAGCACATGGTGCGCGGCCGGACGACCGCGCCGGTCGGCCTCGTGCTCGGTCACGAGATCACCGGCGAAGTGGTCGAAGTGGGCCGTGACGTCGAGACGCTGAAGCTCGGCGATCTCGTGTCGGTGCCGTTCAACGTCGCGTGCGGCCGCTGCGCGATGTGCAAGGACACGCATACGGGCGTGTGCCTGAACGTGAACCCGTCGCGTGCCGGCGGCGCGTACGGCTACGTCGACATGGGCGGCTGGATCGGCGGCCAGGCCGAGTACGTGCTCGTGCCGTATGCCGATTTCAACCTGCTGAAATTCCCGGATCGCGACCAGGCGATGGCGAAGATCCGTGACCTGACCTGCCTGTCCGACATTCTGCCGACCGGTTATCACGGTGCGGTGAGCGCCGGCGTGAAACCCGGTTCGACGGTCTATATCGCGGGCGCGGGCCCGGTCGGGATGGCGGCGGCCGCATCGGCTCGCCTGCTCGGCGCGGCCGTGACGATCGTCGGCGACATGAACGCGGAACGTCTCGCGCATGCGCGGGCGATGGGGTTCGAGACGGTCGATCTGTCCAAGGACGCGTCGCTCGGCGAGCAGATCGAGCAGATCCTCGGCGTGCCCGAGATCGACTGCGCGGTCGATTGCGTCGGCTTCGAGGCGCACGGCCACGGCTCGTCGGGCCATGCGGAGGAAGCGCCCGCGACGGTGCTGAACTCGCTGATGGAAATCACGCGCCCGGCCGGCGCGATCGGCATCCCGGGCCTGTACGTGACGGACGATCCGGGCGCGAAGGACAAGGCCGCGCAGCACGGCAGCCTGAGCATCCGCTTCGGCCTCGGCTGGGCGAAGTCGCATTCGTTCTTCACGGGCCAGACGCCGGTGCTCAAGTACAACCGCAACCTGATGCAGGCGATCCTGTTCGACCGGCTGCCGATCGCGAAGATCGTCAACGTCGAAGTGATCTCGCTCGATCAGGCGCCGGAAGGGTACAAGAAGTTCGACGGCGGCGCGCCGCGCAAATTCGTCATCGACCCGCACGGGTTGCTGGCGGCGTAATGCACTAGCGTTCGACACGCGCCACACGAAGCGGGCGGTTCCGGAAACGGGCCGCCCGTTTTCGTTGCCGGAGCAAAGGCGGGGCCGCGCAATTGCTGCGATAATCATCGCCCGTTCCCGAACCCTCCACCGCCGCGCGGCGGCGCTCCACGGATGGCCAAGTCACTTCCCCTCGCCGCGTTGCACACGTTCGTCGAAGTGGCGCGTTGCGGCAGCATGAAACAGGCGGCCGACCTGCTCTGCATTTCGCCGGGCGCCGTCAGCCAGCATGTCCGCAATCTCGAGGATCGCCTCGCCGTGCGCCTGTTCGAGCGCACCGGCCGCGAACTCGAGCTGACCGGCACCGGCCGCGCGCTGTTCGACCAGCTCGCCGGCGGCTTCAACGAGATCGAGGCCGCGTGGGCGAGCGTGCACGGCGCGAACCGGCGCATCGTCCGGCTCGCGGTGACGACCACCGCGTCGTTCGCGAACACGTGGCTCGTGCAGCGGCTCGGGTCGTTCCATGCCGCGTACCCCGAAATCGAAATCACCGTCGAGACGCGCGCGCAACTGGTCGACTTGCGCCGCGACTACGTCGACGTCGCGATCCGGCACGGGCTGGGCCGCTATCCCGGGCATGCATCGTTCCGCATCTGGACGCCGGAGCTGTGGCCCGTGTGCAGCCCGCAACTGCTGGATCCCGCGCGCCCGATCGACGCCCCCGCCGATTGCCTGTCGTACCCGCTGCTGCAGGACGCCGACCGCGCCGACTGGGTGCTGTGGCTGCGCACGCAGGGCATCGAGGACGCACGCGCGCCGCGCGGCGCGAGCTTCAGCGAGGATGCGTTGCTGATCAGGGCCGCGGTCGCCGGGCAGGGCATCGCGCTGGTGCGCGACATCTATGCGCGCGACGAAGTCGCGGCCGGGCGGCTGGTTCGCGTGCTGGCGCGGCCCTGGCCGACCGAGTTTTCTTATTACGTCGTATGCAGCGAAGTGCGCCAGCACGAGTGGAAGATCGCCGCGTTCCGCGACTGGCTGGCGCGGGAGATCGGCCGCGACGAGCGCGACGCCTCCGATCTACTGGCTTGACCCGCGCACGGCAGCCGAGGCGAAGCCCTTGAGCTTGCCGGTCGCGAGCGCCGTGCCGAGCAGGATGATCGCGCACCCGGCGACCGTCTGCACGGTGATCGTCTCGTGCAGGAAGATCGCGCCCCACACCACGCCGAAGACCGGAATCAGGAACGTGACCGACGCCGCGTATTGCGCGCCCGCACTGCGAAGCAGCCCGAAATACAGCAGGTAGGCCACCGCCGTGCAGATCGCGCCGAGCAACACCACCGCGATCCATGCGGACGCATGCACGGGACCGTGCGGCCACATCGGCAGCGCGAGCGGCACGAGTGCGACGGCCGCGAACAACTGGCTGCCGAACGCGGACACGAACGGCCGCACGTTCGCGAGCTTGCGCTTCGAGTAATGCGCCGCGAACCCGTACGACAGCGTCGCGAGCATCGCGGCGGCGATCGCGCTCGGCGCGCCGGGCGTGCCGGTGCCGAGCGCCGAACCGGCGAGCACGACGACCCCGGCGAAGCCGAGCGCGAGGCCGATCGCCTGCGGTTTCGTCAGCGGCGCGCGCAGCCACACGTACGCGACGATCGCGGTCCACAGCGGGGTCGTTGCATTCAGGATCGAATCGGTGCCGGCCGTCACGAACAGGGCCGCATAGGTCAGCAGGCAGAATGGCAGCGCCGAGTTCGCGATGCCGACGACGAACAGCGGCACGACGTGCGCGCGGAATTCGTGCCGCGCTTGCGCATCGCGCAGCACCGGGGACAACAGCACGGCCGCGATCGCGACGCGCAATGCGATCAGCGGGACGGCGCCGAATTCCGGCGCGCCCATGCGCATGAACAGGAAGGACGCGCCCCAGATGGCAGCCAGGGTCACGAGCTGCAGTGCATTCATCGACAGACTCCGTTCGGTGGATCGGACTGCGCCGGCGTGCGATACGCGCCGGCGCGGGCGAATGACCCATTGAACGTCATGCGTCCGTCGCGGCACAAACGAGGTTTCGTGAGGGGCGGTTTAGAAAATTGAATCGACGGGCACGCGGGCCCGGATCGCGCGCTCAGTGGCCGCGATAGAGCTTCGCGAGTTCGGCGTTGCTGGCCGCGGCGCGACGTGTCCGCCCGGTGTGCAGGCTGACGCGGCGGATCGCACGCGTGCGATGGGCGGTGTCGCGGTTGCCTTTCCAGTCGGCGACGCGGACCGCGCCGGTGCGCGTCCGGTCAGGCGCGCGCAACGACGGCGCGGCCTGTGCAACCGCCATCCGGCGCGCGGGTTTGCCGGCGAGCGGGGCGTCCTGTGGCGGATTGGCCAGTGGCGGACGGGCTGCCACCGCCGTTTCATCGGTCGAATGAAACGGGTAGACGGGTGCCGGCACGACCGGTATCAATGGCTCGTTCGACGCTTGAAGTACGGCTCCGGTCGCGACGGCGCCCGGCACACCGGAGCCCCGACAGACGGGATCGGCCTTGCAGGTCTGGTCGACCATCACGTAGCCGCCGACCAGCAGCACGAGCGTCAGTATGCTCAGGATTGGCGCGCTCGATGCGCGCGGCCGCTGGAAAGCCGCGTTGCGCAGCGCTCGGGCGACGCGCGACGACCATGTATGGAACGACCGCGGCGCATGCGCGGCACGCGCGTCGGCCGGTGTGTGGCCAATCGACTCGAACGGCCAGTTCCACTGACCGCAGACGGGGCAATGCTCGAGCGCGCGGAACGCCACGAAACCGCATTCGCGGCAGCGGCAGCAAGCGGCGTGCCGCGATTCGGCGCGCGTGTTCAGCACGGCCCGCCAGGCATCGCGCGCGCGGACACGCCGGTTGGGCAGGACGCGCATCGTCAGCGACCGGCGCGCGCCATCGTCGGGTTACACATCGGCGGTCGTTCGCATGCGGTGTTCATGTCATTCTCCATAACATCGGACGCGTGGAACCCGTTCGTCCGCGGCTGCCTGCCGCTTCATTCTTGGTCGTTCGCGCGTGAAACGCAAGGCGCATGTCGCGCGTCGCGTGCCGCACATTTCGTGCCGCCCGTCTCGTGCTAGCCGCCGTGCCGTTGCCGGGACGCGAGCGTGCCGAGCGTCTCCAGCGCGCGCTCGACGGCCGGTGTCCACGGCCGCCCGTAGTTGAGCCGCAGATAGCGGCGAAAGCCGCCGGTCGCGGAGAAGATCGGCCCGGGCGCGATGCTGACACCGCTCTCCATCGCGTCGTCGAACAGGTGCATCGCATCCATGTGCGGCGGCAGTTCGATCCACAGAAAATATCCGCCGCGCGGCGCGAACACTTCGGTGTCAGCCGGAAAATACGCGCGCACGGCCGACAGCATCTGAGCCTGGTGCGCGGCGAGATTGCGTCGCAGCTTGCGCAGGAACCGGTCGTATGCGCCGTCGCGCAGGTAACTCGAAATCGCCATCTGCGCGGGTACGTCGGCGGCCGGCCCGCTCGCGCCTTTGGCCTGACGGATCTGCCGCACGAAGCGGCCGGCCGCGACCCAGCCGATCCGGAACCCGGGCGCGAGACATTTCGAGAACGACCCGCAATGCAGGACGAGCCCGCTGTCGTCATACAGTTTCGCGGGGCGCGTGGGGGCCGTGCCGAACTGCAGTTCGCCATACACGTCGTCCTCGATCAGCGGCACGCCGCGCGACGCGAGCAGCTCGATCAGCGCGCGCTTGCGCTCGTCGGTCAGCGTCGCGCCGGTCGGGTTGTGGAACGACGTCATGAACCAGCACGCGCGCACCGGATGCGTGTCGAGCGCTTCGGCGAGCGCGTCGAGATCGAGGCCCGTGCGCGGGTCGACCGGAATCTCGACGGCCTTCAGGTGCAGGCACTGGACGACCTGCAGCACCGCGTGGAATGCCGGCCGTTCGATCGCGACGATGTCGCCCGGGCGCGTCAGCGCCTGCAGGCTGAGCGTCAGTGCCTCGATCGCTCCCGTCGTGATGACGATCTCCTCCAGCGGCAGCGACGCGCCCGCATTCAGGTAACGCAACGCGATCTGGCGGCGCAGCGCGTCGTAGCCGGGCGGCAAGCCCGCCAATAGCTTGCCGCGGTCCATGTTGCGGGCGGCCGACGCGACGTGACGCCACAGGCTGCTCATCGGGAACAGCGAATAGCTCGCGAATGCCGAGCCGAGCGGCACGACGTCGTCGCATTTGAGCGAGTCGAGCAGGCGGAACAACGCGTCGTCGTCGCCGGTTTGTGCCGCACCTGGCTTGCGCGGCGGATCGTGGCCGAACCGCACGTGCTTGTCGGCCAGGTTCGCCACGAAATAGCCGGAGCGCGCCCGCGCGACGATCAGGCCCTCGCTTTCGAGCGCGTAGTACGCGCGAAACACGGTGGACGGACTCACGCGATACGCGCGGCATGCCGCTCGCACGGTCGGGATACGTGCGCCGGCCGCGAGGTCGCCGCGCCGGATGGCGTCCGCGATCGTCTGTGCCAGCACCGCATAGCGCTTCATGCTTGTCCCCCGGCCGATCGGGCCTCGATGACAAAGAGTAGTACGGCAGCCGTCACGTGCAAGCGCGCCCCAAATCGCTGATCCGTATGTTTCAGGCGTCCTCTGATCCTTTTCTTTCGTCTGACCAGAAGGCACACTCCCGCAAGTTTTGTTCCCGATGTCCGACCGATACGGAATTCACGCTGCCCGACGGCGGATCCGTGGCGCCCGCGCTTTCCGCGCGGGTCCTTTTCTGCGGCCGTCCCGTCCTTACCTTACCCGGAAGTATCCAGCGTGAAATTGAAGACCCTCGTCGCGGGCCTCGTGGCCGGCCTCGCCCTCAACCTGTTCAGCGGCGTGGCAGCCGCAGCCTGCGTCAACAATCCCGCCGCCCAGCCGAATGCGACGTTCCCCGCCGCGCTGACCGGCAAGCTCGTCTATCACAGCTACGTCAAGTACGGCGACGGCACGAGCCAGCTGTTCCTCTACGATTTCTCGGCCCGCACGCTGACGCAACTCAGCAAGAGCGCGTGGGGCATCACCGATCCGATGAACGGCGTGTTCAGTCCCGACGGCAAGTGGCTCGCGTTCATGGGCATCAGCAACGGCGCATGGAACGTGTTCATGCTGCAGCTCGGCGCCGGCACGCCGCCCGTCAACATGACGCACAGCACGGGCGCCACGCGCAACGAAGACCCGAAGTTCAGCGCGGACGGCAAGACGCTCGTGTTCAAGCAGAACGGCGACGTCAAGCAGGCGACGCTGTCGTACACGAGCGCGGGCCCGGTGTTCACGTCGATCGTGAGCCTGACGAACGCGCCGGCCGGCGCCGAATACTCGATGCCGTTCCTCGCGCCGGACGCGAGCGCCGTGTACTACGCGACCGGCACCGGCTCGAACATGGGGCTGATGAAGCGCACGATCGCGACCGGCGTCACCGCCGTGTTCGATCGTCCGGCCGGGCTGCAAACGTACTACCCGACCGTGCGTGCGGACGGCATGGTGTACTACGCGCGCTGGAAGGACAGCGGCGGGGCCGACCAGATCTATGCGAAGACGGCGGACCCGGCGTCGACGCCGAGCGCGCTGGCGCTCAACGACTGCATGAGCAACAACTCGGATCCGGCGCCTGTCAGTGGTACGAACTACCTGTTCTTCTCCTCGACGACGGCGGGCGGCTATCAGCTCTACGTCGGCGACGTGACGACCGGCCAGCGCTGGAGCCTGTCGCAGTTCGGCGTGAATGCGGATGCGACGAAGGCGAAGCTCGGGGCGAACTACTACGGCGGCCCGGCCGCGGCGCGCACGCTGCTGTCGCAAGGGCGGCCGGCCGCGGCGTCGGCGAGCTACAACGCGTCGCTCACGCCGGACAAGGCATTCGACGGCAACACGACGAGCACGCGCTGGGATTCGCCGGAAGGCGCGGGCGTGGATCCGCAGTGGATCTCGGTCGATCTCGGCGCGACGAAGACGATTAGCAGCATCGATCTGTACTGGGACGCGGGCGCGCTCGTCTACCAGATCCAGACGTCGAACGACA
This sequence comes from Burkholderia sp. 9777_1386, assembly GCF_015712265.1. Taxonomy (NCBI): domain Bacteria; kingdom Pseudomonadati; phylum Pseudomonadota; class Betaproteobacteria; order Burkholderiales; family Burkholderiaceae; genus Burkholderia; species Burkholderia sp. 9777_1386. The sequence goes on from NZ_JACCQB010000008.1 coordinate 54,254, forward strand.
ATGCGAACTGGACGACGATCTACTCGACGAGCAACGGCGTGTCGTACGGCCATGTGACGCTGCCGAACCTGAACGGGCAGGGCCGTTACGTGCGGATGCTCGGCACGAAGCGGGCGACGCAGTGGGGGTACTCGCTCGATGAAATGCAGGTGTGGGGATCGTGAGTACCAGCAAAAAGCGGCCTTGATTGAAGGCTGCTTTTTTTGCTTCAAATGCTGCCCGCTTCACGCATGCAGCACATGCGCCGGAAACGCCGGCGCTGCGCTCGCCGCCCCCTGCGCGAGCGGCGCGACCTGCTTGCGGCGCTCGCGCGTCGGCGCGACGCCGAACGCGTCGCGATAGCTCTTGCTGAAGTGGCATGCCGACTGGAACCCGCACGCCATCGTGATGTGCATGATCGACATGTCGGTCTGCAGCAGCAGCTCGCGCGCGCGGCGCAGCCGCAACGTCAGGTAGTAGTGCGTCGGCGTCATCCCGAGATGCTCGCGGAAGAGGCGCTGCAACTGCCGCTGCGACATGTTCGCGAGCCGCGCGAGTTCCTCGCGCGACAGCGGCTCCTCGATGTTGTTCTCCATCAGCGCGATCACTTCGAACAACGACTTGTTCGCCGAGCCGAGGCGCGCGACGAGCGGCATGCGCTGCTGCGCGCTCGTGTCGCGCACGTGTTCGACGATGAACTGCTCGGCGATCTGCGTGACGCGTGCGGTGCCGACGCGCGCGGCGATCAGGTTCAGCATCATGTCGAGCGGCGCGACGCCGCCCGTGCACGTGATGCGGTCGCGGTCGATCACGAACAGTTCCTTCAGGAAGCGCGTGTCCGGAAACTCCTCCTTCAGCGCCGACATGTTCTCCCAGTGGATCGCGCATGCGTAGCCCGCGAGCAGCCCCGACTTCGCGAGCGCATAGGTGCCCGTGCACAGGCTGCCGAGCGGGATGCCCGCGCGCGCGAAGCGGCGCAGGGTCGAAAGATGGGCAGGCGTGGTCGCACGCTGCACGTCGACGCCGCCGCAGACGAACACGATGTCGGGTTGCCCCGCGCATTCGGCCGGGCCCGTATCGACCGTGAGGCCGTTGCTCGCCGTGACCGGGCCGCCGTCCGGACTGATCACCGACCAGCGGTAGAGCGGCTGGCCGCTCAGGTAGTTCGCCATCCGAAGCACCTCGATCGCATTGGTGAACGCGATCATCGTGAAGTTCGGTAAAGGCATGAACGCGAAGTGGGACAGCGACGCTGTGCGGTCGGGCGACATGGGGAGCGTTCCTTGAATCTCTAATAGCTTTTCGCCCGGGGCACGGATCGGGCTGCGGTATTGTGTGAGCGAGCGCAACAAGCGTGCCATACGGCTAAACCCTAGCTCCATACGTTGTCTGGGCGTAAGGCCGATGCTGCACTGCACCGTATCCGGGACAAGCCGCACCCCGAATGAGCGGCAAACGCACTGCCGGTGTGCGTGTCCATAGGTGAATCATCGATACCGTTTCGGCAGGTCATCCCGAAAAGCACGACCGGTCACTTGTATAAAACGGACGTGCATGGCGGAAAAGGCAAAGAACGCGTCTAAATTCATCAATCCGCCGAAAATCCGAACGACAAGAATAGAGCCGTCGGCAGCCTTGCACTGGACGAGCGGGAAACCCAGGCACGGCGGGCCTTGAGCTTCGGTTACAGCCCTTTATTCTTCGTCACGGACGCACTATGTCGAACACCCAGCCTTTCTTCTCGCAGCCCCTTGCCGAGCGCGACGCGCCGGTGCGCAGCGCCATCCTGAAGGAACTCGAGCGTCAGCAGTCGCAGGTCGAGCTGATCGCGTCGGAAAACATCGTGTCGCGCGCCGTGCTCGAGGCGCAGGGCTCGGTACTGACCAACAAGTACGCGGAAGGCTATCCCGGCAAGCGCTACTACGGCGGCTGCGAATTCGCCGATGAAGTCGAGGCGCTCGCGATCGACCGCGTGAAGCAGATCTTCAACGCCGGCTATGCGAACGTACAGCCGCACTCGGGCGCGCAGGCGAACGGCTCGGTGATGCTCGCGCTGGCGAAGCCGGGCGACACGGTGCTCGGCATGTCGCTCGACGCGGGTGGTCACCTGACGCACGGCGCGAAGCCGGCGCTGTCGGGCAAGTGGTTCAACGCGGTCCAGTACGGCGTGAACCGCGACACGATGCGGATCGATTACGACCAGGTCGAGGCGCTCGCGCACGAGCACAAGCCGAACCTCATCATCGCCGGCTTTTCGGCGTACCCGCGCGCGCTCGACTTCGCACGCTTTCGTGCGATCGCCGACAGCGTCGGCGCGAAGTTGATGGTCGACATGGCGCACATCGCGGGCGTGATCGCCGCGGGCCGCCACGCGAACCCGGTCGAGCACGCGCACGTCGTCACGTCGACCACGCACAAGACGCTGCGCGGCCCGCGCGGCGGCTTCGTGCTGACCAACGACGAGGAGATCGCGAAGAAGATCAACTCGGCCGTGTTCCCCGGCCTGCAAGGCGGCCCGCTGATGCACGTGATCGCCGGCAAGGCGGTGGCGTTCGGCGAGGTGCTGCACGCGGACTTCAAGACCTACATCGACAACGTGCTCGCGAACGCGCAGGCGCTCGGCGAAGTGCTGAAGGCCGGCGGCGTCGATCTCGTCACGGGCGGCACCGACAACCATCTGCTGCTGGTCGACCTGCGCCCGAAGGGCCTGAAAGGTGCGCCGGTCGAGCAGGCGCTGGAACGCGCGGGCATCACCTGCAACAAGAACGGCATCCCGTTCGACACCGAGAAGCCGACCGTCACGTCGGGCATTCGCCTCGGCACGCCGGCGGGGACGACGCGCGGTTTCGGCGTCGCGGAGTTCCGCGAGATCGGCCGCCTGATCCTCGAAGTGTTCGACGCGCTGCGCGCGAACCCGGAAGGGGACCACGCAACCGAACAGCGCGTGCGCCGCGAGATCTTCGCGCTGTGCGAGCGCTTCCCGATCTACTGATCGACCCCCACAAGAACAGTCACACGAGCGAGAGCAGATATGAGCACGCTGCATCAGGACAGCATCATCATCGACGGACTGAACATCTCGAAGTTCGAGAAGCCGGTGTTCGAGGACATGCGCCGTGGCGGCATCACGGCCGCGAACTGCACGGTGTCGGTGTGGGAGAACTTCACCAAGACCGTCGACAACATCGGCGTGATGAAGAAGAAGATCCGCGACAACGGCGAGCTGCTGACGCTCGTGCGCACGACGGACGACATCTTCCGCGCGAAGAAGGAAGGCAAGACCGGGATCATCCTGGGCTTCCAGAACGCGCATGCGTTCGAGGACAACCTCGGCTACATCGAAGCGTTCGCCGACATGGGCGTGCGCGTCGTGCAGCTTTGCTACAACACGCAGAACCTGGTCGGCACCGGTTGCTACGAGCGCGACGGCGGCCTGTCGGACTTCGGGCGCGAAGTGATCACCGAGATGAACCGCGTCGGCATCATGGTCGACCTGTCGCACGTGGGCGGCAACACGTCGTCGGAAGCGATCGCGTTCTCGAAGAAGCCGGTGTGCTATTCGCACTGCCTGCCGTCGGGCCTGAAGGAGCATCCGCGCAACAAGAGCGACGCGCAGCTGAAGGAGATCGCCGATGCGGGCGGCTTCGTCGGCGTGACGATGTTCGCGCCGTTCCTGAAGCGCGGGATCGAAGCGAACATCGACGACTACATCGAGGCGATCGACTACGTCGTGAACCTGATCGGCGAGGACGCGGTCGGCATCGGCACGGACTTCACGCAGGATTTCGCGAAGGAATTCTTCGACATGCTGACGCATGACAAGGGCCGCTATCGCCAGCTGACGAACTTCGGCAAGGTGATCAACCCGGACGGCATCCGCACGATCGGCGAATTCCCGAACCTGACCGCGGCGATGGAACGCCACGGCTGGAAGGAGTCGCGTATCCGCAAGATCATGGGCGAGAACTGGGTGCGCGTGTTCAAGGACGTGTGGGGCGCGTAAGCGCCACCCCCGCCGAACCCGCTACTCGCGTTTCAACATAAAAAAATCGGGACGTGCCAACGCTTGCCGCGTTGGCGCGCGGACGATGTCGCGCCTGCGCACTGAACCGCGCGGCCACTTTCCTCACGGAGTCACCACGATGCAACCGCAACTGCCGATCAACGTCGATCCCGATACCGGCGTCTGGACCACCGACGCGCTGCCGATGCTGTACGTGCCGCGCCACTTCTTCACGAACAACCACGTCGCCGTCGAGGAAGCGCTCGGCGTCGAAGCGTATGCCGAAATCCTCTACAAGGCCGGCTACAAGTCCGCGTACCACTGGTGCGACAAGGAAGCGAAGCTGCACGGCCTGACCGGCATGGCCGTGTTCGAGCACTACCTGAAGCGCCTGTCGCAACGCGGCTGGGGCCTGTTCTCGATCATCGAGGCCGATCCGGCGAGCGCCCGCGCGAAGATCGAACTGCGCCACTCGTCGTTCGTGCTCCAGCAGCCGGGCAAGGAAGGCAAGCTCTGCTACATGTTCGCGGGCTGGTTCGCCGGTGCGATGGACTGGGTCAACGACACGACGCCGGAAGGCAAGGGCGCGCCGCGCGCGCAATCGAAGGAAGTGCAGTGTGCGGCCGAGCATCACGACCACTGCGTCTTCGAAGTGTCGCCGATCGCGCACTGACGCATTGATTCACTGAAACAGAACAACACCCGCAACACGAGACATTCGAACGCCAGAGGTCGCCAGCGATGCGTTATCCCCACCTGTTCAAACCCATGCAGCTGAACCAGCTGACGCTGCGCAACCGGATCGTCAGCACCGCGCACGCGGAGGTGTACGCCGAGCCGGGCGGCCTGCCGGGCGACCGCTATATCCGCTACTACGAAGAAAAGGCGAAGGGCGGCGTCGGCCTGGCCATCTGCGGCGGTTCGAGCCCGGTGTCGATCGACAGCCCGCAGGGCTGGTGGAAATCGGTGAACCTGTCGACCGACAAGATCATCGACCCGCTCACGCGCCTGGCCGACACGATGCACAAGCACGGCGCGAAGATCATGATCCAGGCGACGCACATGGGCCGCCGCTCGTCGTTCCACGGCGAGCACTGGCCGCACCTGATGTCGCCGTCGGGCGTGCGCGAACCCGTGCACCGCGGCAATGCGAAGATCATCGAGATCGAGGAAATCCGCCGCATCATCGGCGATTTCGCGGCGGCCGCGAAGCGCGTGAAGGCGGCCGGCATGGACGGCATCGAAATCTCCGCCGCGCACCAGCACCTGATCGACCAGTTCTGGAGCAAGCGTTCGAACCATCGCACCGACGAATGGGGCGGCAGCCTCGAAAACCGCCTGCGCTTCGGCATCGAAGTGCTGACGGCCGTGCGCGAGGCGGTCGGCAAGGATTTCTGCGTCGGCCTGCGCATGTGCGGCGACGAATTCCACGAGGACGGCCTCGATCACGAGGCGCTGAAGGAAATCGCGCAGGCGATGTCGGAGACGGGCCTGATCGACTACCTGAGCGTGGTCGGCTCGGGCGGCGATACGCACAACACGATCGCCAACTGCATGCCGCCGATGGCGCTGCCGCCGGAGCCGTTCGTGCACCTCGCGGCCGGCATCAAGTCGGTCGTGAAGATTCCGGTGATGCACGCGCAGAGCATCCGCGATGCGGGCCAGGCCGAGCGCCTGCTCGCAAACGGGATGATCGACCTGGTCGGCATGACGCGCGCGCAGATCGCCGATCCGCACATGGTGATCAAGATCCGCGATGGCCGAGAAGACGAAATCAAGCAGTGCGTCGGCGCGAACTACTGTATCGACCGTCAGTACAACGGCCTCGACGTGCTGTGCATCCAGAACGCGGCGACGTCGCGCGAAGCGACGATGCCGCACATCATCGAGAAGTCGCGTGGCCCGAAGCGCAAGGTCGTGGTGGTCGGCGCGGGTCCCGCGGGCCTGGAGGCGGCGCGTGTCGCGAAGCTGCGCGGCCACGACGTCGTGCTGTTCGAGAAGAACGCGGAAGTGGGCGGCCAGGTGATGATCGCCGCGAAGGCGCCGCAGCGCGAGCAGATGTCGGGGATCATCCGCTGGTTCGACATGGAAACGAAGCGTCTGGGCGTCGACCGGCGCCTCGGCGTGGCCGCCGACGAGAAGATGATCATGGCCGAGAAGCCGGACATCGTCGTGCTCGCGACGGGCGGATCGAGCTTCACGTGGCAGGTGCCGGCGTGGGGCGTGGCCGAAGGCCTCGCGGTCAGCTCATGGGACATCCTGACCGGCAAGGTCGAGCCGAAGCAGAACGTGCTGCTGTTCGACGGCGTGAGCACGCATGCCGGCGCGGGCGTGGCCGACTTCATGGCGAGCCGTGGCTCGAAGGTCGAGGTGGTGACGCCCGACGTGAAGGTGGCCGACGACTGCGGCGGCACGACGTTCCCGATTTTCTACCGTCGCCTGTACGCGTTCGGCGTGATTCCGACGCCGAACACGATGCTCGATCGCGTCTATGAAGAGAACGGCAAGATGATCGCCGTGCTGCGCAACGAATACACGGAAGAACTGGAAGAGCGCGCCGTTGACCAGGTGGTGATCGAGAACGGTTCGTCGCCGAACGACGAGCTGTACTGGAAGCTCAAGCCGGAATCGGTGAACCGCGGCCAGATCGATCCGCACACGCTGTTCGCGGCCGAGCCGCAACCGTGCCTGTCGGAAGAGCTCGGCAACGGCCGTTTCCTGCTGTTCCGTGTCGGCGACTGCATCTCGATGCACAACGTCCACGGTGCGATCTACGACTCGCTGCGTCTCGTGAAGGATTTCTAAAAGATGAACCCGTCCTTCCTCATTACCGCCCTGTTGTGGCTGTCGGTGGCGGGGCTCGCGTTCGCGGTCGCGAAGCGCTCGTCCTACTGGCGTCTGGGCCGCGCGACGGCGCCCGGCTCGTTCGGCGTCGCGAACCTGTTCGCGATTCCGAAGCGTTATTTCGTCGACCTGCACCACGTGGTCGCCCGCGATCCGTACATCGCGAAGACTCACGTCGCGACCGCCGGCGGCGCGATCGGCGCGCTCGCGCTGGTGTTCGTCAACTACGGCCTCGCGATCTACTCGCCGTGGCTCGACAAGCTGATCTTCGTCGCGGCGCTCGCGATGCTGGTCGGCGCGGTGTTCGTGTGGCGCCGCCGCGCGGCGAAGGACGTGCCGGCGCGCCTGTCGCGCGGCCCGTGGAACACGCTGCCCTGGCTGCTCGGTTCGTTCGCGCTCGGCCTCGTGCTGTTCATGCTGGTACCGACCGGCGCGATGTCGGGCGCGTTCGCGGTGCTCTGCGCGCTGCTGATCGGCATCGGCGCGTTCACGATGACGGTCGGCGCCGCGAAGGGCGGCCCGATGAAGCACGCGATCGCCGGCCTGCTGCATCTCGCGTTCCACCCGCGCCAGGAGCGTTTCGCGGCCACCCGTGAATCGTTCACCGGCAACGGCACGGCCACGCCGCCGACCGCACTGAAGCTGCCGGACATCGAGCATCAGGAGTACGGCGTCGCGAAGCCGGTCGAATTCCGCTGGAACCAGTTGCTGAGCTTCGACGCATGCGTGCAGTGCGGCAAGTGCGAAGCCGCGTGCCCCGCGTTCGCGTCGGGCCAGCCGCTGAATCCGAAGAAGCTGATCCAGGATCTCGTGGTCGGGATGGCCGGCGGCACCGATGCGGCGTACGCGGGCAGCCCGTCGCCGGGCCTCCCGGTCGGCCAGCATCGCGGCGAGCCGAACGGCCCGATCGTGTCGGGCCTGATCGAGGAACAGACGCTGTGGTCGTGCACGACCTGTCGCGCATGCGTGCAGGAATGCCCGATGCTGATCGAGCACGTCGACGCGATCGTCGACATGCGCCGCAACCGCACGCTCGTGCACGGCACGGTGCCGGGCAAGGGCCAGGAAGTGCTCGCGAACCTGCGCGAGACGGGCACGATGGGCGGCTACGACACGGCCGCGCGCTACGACTGGTCGGTCGACCTGAGCGCGCCGGTCGCGCAGCCGGGCAAGCCGGTCGACGTGCTGTTCGTCGCGGGCGAAGGCGCGTTCGACATGCGCTACCAGCGTACGCTGCGCGCGTTCGTCAAGGTGCTGAACAAGGCGGGCGTCGATTACGCGGTGCTTGGCCCGACCGAGACCGATACGGGCGACGTCGCCCGCCGGCTCGGCGACGAAGCGACGTTCCAGCAGATGGCGAAGCGCCTGATCGGCACGCTCGGCACGCTGTCGTACCAGCAGATCGTGACGGCCGACCCGCACGTGATGCACAGCCTGCGCAACGAATACCGTGCGCTCGGACTGCGCGTGACGGTCAAGCATCACACGACCTATCTGGCCGAACTCGCCGACAGCGGCAAGATCGCGCCGAAGGCGGTCGAGGCGCTGCAGGAGAAGCGCACCACGTATCACGATCCGTGCTACCTCGGCCGCTACAACGGCGAGATCGAAGCACCGCGCAAGCTGTTGAAGACGATCGGCATCCAGGTCGTCGAGATGGAGCGCAACGGCATGCGCGGCCGCTGCTGCGGCGGTGGCGGCGGTGCGCCGCTGACCGACATCCCCGGCAAGCAGCGCATTCCGGACATCCGCATCGCCGACGCGCGCACGATCGGCGCGGACGTGGTCGCGGTTGCGTGCCCGAACTGCACGGCCATGCTCGAAGGTGTCGTGGGCCCGCGCCCCGACGTGCTCGACGTCGCCGAACTCGTCGCTGCCTCGCTGGAGTGAATCGATGAATACGATCAAACGAATCGATCCGCGCCGGCCGTTCATCATCACGGCCGCCGGCCTGAAGCGCATCACGCTCGGCGAGGAAGGCAGCGCCGATGCGAACGCCGCGCAGTGGTCCGCGCACGGTCATGGCGGCGCGGCCGCGAAGCCGCGCCGCGCGCTGCAGGACCCGAAGCACGTGATGCTGGTGGTCGCGCACAGCGAACGCGGCGCGCTCGACGACCATTCGCGGCAGGCGATTGCCGCTGCCGCCGTGCTCGCCGATGCGCAGACGGAAGTCGCGCTGCTCGCGTTCGGCGAACTGAAGGATGACGTCGCCGAACTCGGCGTCGACAAGCTGATCGAGCTGGCCGGCTTCGAGCGCCGTGCGTTCGATCCCGAAAGCGAACTGAAAGCATTGCAGGCCTGCGTGGCCGCGCTCGCACCGAAGCACGTGTTCGTGCCCGACAACGCGACAGGCGATGGCGATCTCGGCCGGCGTTACGCGGCGGCCGCCGGCGCGAGCGTCGCGACCCACGTCGTCGAAATCGACGCGAAGCATGTGGGCGCGTATGCGCAGGCCGGGCGTGCGTTTGCCACCCGGGCGCTGCCCGACGTGATCCTGCTCGCGCAGAACGCGGTGGACGCGAAGCTGCCGTTCGTCGGTGCGGGTGAGCGCGTCGCCGCCGACTTCATCCGCCCGGCGCGGGATGCCGCGCAGCCGTACCGCGATCTCGGCCTCGACGAAATCGACGCAGCCCAGGTCGCGCTCGAGGAAGCCGATTTCATCGTGTCGGCCGGCAACGGCGTGTCCGACATCGGCGCGTTCGAGCGGCTGGCCGGTGTGTTCGGCGCGGCGATCGGCGCGAGCCGCGTCGCGGTCGACAACGGCCACTTCACGCGCGACAAGCAGGTCGGCGCGACCGGCAAGACGGTCGAGGCGAGCGTGTACATCGCGTTCGGCATCTCGGGCGCGGTGCAGCACCTGCAGGGGATCAAGGACTGCCGCCACGTGATCGCGGTCAACCTCGACGGCAGCGCGCCGATCGCGAAGCGCGCGAACCTGACGGTGGTCGGCGACGCGCAGGCGACGATCGCCGCGCTGATCGAACAGGTCCAGGCCGCGCGGGCCGCGCGCGGCGAATCGCCGGCCGCGGTCGGTACCCGTGAACCCGAAGGAGTCGCCGCATGAACGCCCCTCGTCCCTTGCAACGCATCGCGGTGCTCGTGTCCGTCGGCCGGCATCCGGTCAGCGGCGTCGCGCGCTACAGCCGCAACGATGCGGCCGCGCTCGAAACCGGCCGGCAGCTCGCCGACAAGCATCGCGCGACGCTCGATGTGATTCATGCCGGCGACCCCGCGAATGCGGCGCTCGCCGAGTATCTGGCGCTCGGTGCGCGAGAGGTCGAAGTGCTGGCCTGCCGCGACGGCGACGATGCCGTGCACGCACTCGCCGCGCGCCTCGACGGCTACGACCTCGTGCTGACCGGTACGCGCGCCGAGGGCGCGTACGACACCGGGATGCTGCCGTATCGCATCGCCGCGGCGCTCGGCTATCCGCTCGTGGGCTCGGCCGTCGACGTGACGGTCGACGGCGGCCGCGCGGCGGTTCGGCAATTTTTGCCGAAAGGGCTGCGGCGGCGTGTCGACGCGGCGCTGCCGGCCGTCGTCGCCGTGCATCCGCTTGCGAGCGTGGTGCCGCGCTATGCGTATGCACGGCTGCGCGCCGGCGCGATCCGGCCCGCGCTCGCGGCGCCCGGCGCGGACGCCGATGCGGCCGCGTGGACGGTCGGCCCGGTCGAGCGTAAACCCGTAAAGCTGGTCGCCGCCGAGAAGCGCTCCGGGCATGCGCGGATGCTGTCCGCGACGACGACCGAAAGCCGTGGCGGCAACGTCGTAAATGAAGGGAGTTCGGTCGAAAAAGCACAAGTGATCCTCGCGTATTTGCGCGAGCATCAGCTCATCGACTACTGATTTTGATGCCTGTCGGCAAGAACCCAGGGATGCAAGGAATCCGGAGCAAACGATGAAAGTATCGGCAGACATTCGTGCATTGATCGAGCGGCGCAAGGAAGGGCACAGCCTCGACGCACCGTTCTACACGAGCGAGGACATCTTCGCGCTCGACATGGAGGCGATTTTCCGCCAGCACTGGATCCAGGTGGCGATCGAACCGGACATTCCCGAGCCGGGCGACTACGTGACCGTGGAGCTGGGCAGCGATTCGATCCTGATCGTGCGCGACGACGACATGGCGATCCGCGCGTTCCACAACGTGTGCCGTCACCGCGGCGCGCGCCTGTGCAACGAAGATAAAGGCTCGGTCGGCAACATCGTGTGCCCGTACCACAGCTGGACCTACAACCTGACGGGCCAGCTGATGTTCGCCGAGCACATGGGCGAGAAGTTCGATCGCTGCAAGCACAGCCTGAAGTCGGTGCACGTCGAGAATCTCGCGGGCCTGATCTTCATCTGCCTCGCGGACGAGCCACCGGTCGATTTCGCGCAGATGCGCGCCGAGATGGAGCCGTACCTGCTGCCGCACGACCTGCCGAACACGAAGATCGCCGCGCAGATCGACATCATCGAGGAAGGCAACTGGAAGCTCACGATGGAGAACAACCGCGAGTGCTATCACTGCGTCGCGAACCATCCGGAGCTGACGATCTCGCTGTACGAATACGGCTTCGGCTACCAGCGTTCCGACGCGAACGCCGAAGGCATGGACGCATTCGCCGAAACGTGCGTGCGGCGCGGCAAGGAGTGGGCCGAGATGGGCCTGCCGTCCGCCGAAATCGAGAAGCTGCTCGACGTGACGGGTTTCCGCACGCAGCGCCTGCCGCTCGATCGTCATGGCGAATCGCAGACGCTCGATGCGAAGGTCGCGTCGAAGAAGCTGCTCGGCGGCTTCGACAAGGCCGATCTCGGCGGGCTGTCGTTCTGGACGCAGCCGAACTCGTGGCACCACTTCATGAGCGATCACATCGTGACGTTCTCGGTGATCCCGCTGTCGGCCGGCAAGACGCTCGTGCGCACGAAGTGGCTCGTGCACAAGGACGCGAAGGAAGGCATCGACTACGACGTGAAGAACCTCACGGCCGTGTGGAACGCGACCAACGACCAGGATCGCGCGCTCGTCGAATTCTCGCAGCGCGGCGCGACCAGCAGCGCGTACGAGCCGGGCCCGTATTCGCCGTACACGGAAGGTCTCGTCGAAAAATTCTCGGCCTGGTACATCGGCCGGCTCGCCGAAAAAACCGGCGCGTAGTACTTAGCAGCGTATATGCGGAGCAAGACATGATGCGAGATGCGGCCAATTTCGAGCCGGCGGACAGCCGGGTGACGCACCCGGCGTTCTGGAACGCGCTGCCCGAGCGCTGGACGAGCGACGTCGAGGAAACGCTGGTGTGCTGCCACGTGCGGCAGGAAACCCACGACGTGAAGAGCTTCTTCTTCCGTTCGCCGCAGGGCCGCACGTTTTCGTTCGAGCCCGGGCAGTTCATCACGCTCGAGCTCGACATCGACGGCGAGACGATCAATCGCTGCTACACGATCTCGTCGTCGCCGGCGCGGCCGCACACGATCTCGATCACGGTCAAGCGCGTGCCGGGCGGCAAGGTGTCGAACTGGCTGCACGACAACCTGCAGCCGGGCGCGGCGGTACGCGTGCTCGGCCCGGCCGGCGAATTCACGTGCGCACGGCATCCGGCGCGCAAGTACCTGTTCCTGTCGGCCGGCTCGGGCGTCACGCCGCTGATGTCGATGAGCCGCGCGCACCATGATCTCGCCGAGGATCGCGACATCCTGTTCGTGCACAGCGCACGTACGCCGGACGACATCATCTTCGCGCGCGAGCTCGACCTGATCGCGTCGAACCACACGAATTTCCGCACGTCGTTCGTCGTCGAGCGCGTCGGCGCACGTACCAACTGGCCGGGCGTCACGGGCTTCCTGACGCTGCCGCTGCTGAAGCTGATCGCACCGGATTTCATGGAGCGCGAGATCTTCACGTGCGGCCCCGCGCCGTACATGAAGGCGGTGCGCGACCTGCTCGACGAAGCCGGCTTCGATCGCAAGCAGTATCACGAGGAAAGCTTCTCGTTCGAGACGCTCGCGCAGACCGCGAGCGACGAAGTGCTCGCCGAACTCGTGCCGGCCGCCGACGGCGTCGACGCCGCGACGAAGCAGTACACGGTCAGCTTCGCGAAGAGCAACCGCGAGATCGCGTGCGGCTCGGAGCAGCACGTGCTCGACGCGGCGCGCCAGTCGGGCGTGCGGCTGCCGGCCTCGTGCACGCAGGGCATGTGCGGCACCTGCAAGGTGAAGCTGGTGTCGGGGCAGGTCGAGATGAAGCACAACGGCGGCATCCGCCAGCGCGAGATCGATCAGGGGATGGTGCTGCTGTGCTGCAGCAAGCCGCTGTCGGATCTCGTGATCGACAAGTAGTCGAAACAGGCCATCGGCTGTCCGGGCGCGTCGCGTCCGGACAAGCTTCCGTCGGAAAACAACGATACCGCGGATTTGTGGTTGAAGAACCTAGAGAGACAACGCGCACGGTGCGCAGACCAAGGAGATCGACCATGAAACTGTTCGGAAAGCTGTTGTGGACCGGCGCTCTGTCGGCGATGGTGGCATTGAGCGCATCGGCGCTCGCCGATACGAAGCCGACGCTGAAAATCGGCTACGTCGAAGGCTGGGACGACAGCGTCGCGACGTCGAACGTCGCGGCCCGCGTGATCGAGAAGAAGCTCGGCTACGAAGTGAAGCTCGTGCCGGTCGCGGCCGGCATCATGTGGCAGGGCGTTGCGCGCGGCGATCTCGATGCGACGCTGTCCGCGTGGCTGCCGGTCACGCACGGCTCGTACTGGGACGAGTACAAGGCCAAGGTCGTCGACCTCGGCGCGAATTTCCCCGATGCGAAGATCGGCCTGATCGTGCCCGCGTACGTGAAGGCGAAGAGCATCGACGACCTGAACGCCGAGAAGGGCAGCTTCGGCGGCCGGATCGTCGGCATCGATGCGGGCGCCGGCGTGATGCGCAAGACCGACGACGCGATCAAGAGCTACGGGCTGAACTACACGCTGATGCCGAGCTCGGGCAGCGCGATGACGGCCGAGTTGTCGCGTTCGGTGGGCGCGAACAAGCCGGTGATCGTGACGGGCTGGGCGCCGCACTGGATGTTCGCGAAATGGAAGCTGCGCTTCCTCGAGGATCCGAAGAAGGTGTTCGGCGGCGCCGAGCACGTCGACAGCGTCGTGAATCCGGGCCTCGAAACCAAGGCGAAGCCGGTCGTCGCATTCCTGAAGAAATTCCAGTGGAAGCCGGGTGAAATCGACAGCGTGATGCTGGCGATCCAGAACGGCTCGAAGCCGGAAGCAGCCGCCGACGCGTGGATCGCAGCCCATGCGGACCGCGTGAATTCGTGGACGGAAGGCGCGCAGTAAGCACCTCGACATACGTCGTACGAATCATCATAAAAACACGCCGGGAATGGCATGCAGGAATCCGAAACAATCAGGATGTAATGCGGCCATATCCCGGAATTCTTTTTCAGATTCTGCAAAAAAGCCCGTAAGTTGTTACACTACGGCGCTTGTGCAGAATCATCACAGGAGGAACTGGATGAGTCAGGCAGGACTGCGTGCGAACCGCACCAGTGATGTTGGAACACCCATCTCACATGATTCGACGGGCCACACGCTGCATCGTGGCCTGACCTGGAAAGACGCTTTTTGGGTGACGAGCGGCGTGCCGGCAGGCGTGCTGTTCACGATCGGCGGCGTATGCGCGACGATCGGCCAGCCCGCGTGGGCGATCTGGATCGCCGCGATCACGATGGGGCTGATTCAAAGCGCGACTTATGCGGAAATATCGGGGCTATTTCCCCATAAATCGGGCGGCGCGTCGGTGTACGGCGCGATTGGCTGGGTCCGTTACAGCAAGCTGATTGCCCCGGTGTCCGTGTGGTGCAACTGGCTCGCGTGGTCGCCGATGCTTGCGCTCGGTTGCGGCCTCGCGGCGAGCTATGCGCTCACGAGCCTCTTTCCCGCCGATGCGGCGGTGCTGCACTGGCAACTCAAGGTTGCGGATCTCGGTTTCATCAAGCCGGGTCTCTCTCTGCGAATCAACGCGACGTTCATCATCGCGACGATTCTGCTTCTCATCACGTTCAAGCTTCAGCATAGCGGCGCATCGAAGGCTGCGCGTACGCAGCGCATTCTCGGGATTGCATCGCTCACGCCGCTCCTGATCGTCGGCATCGTGCCGTTCGTCACCGGCGACGTGCCGATGTCGAACCTGCTCCCGTTGCTGCCGCTCGGTCACGACGCGCAGGGCAACCTCACGGCCGCGACCTTCGGCTCGTGGAACGGGCAGGGCGTGACGATGGCGCTCGGCGCGATGTTCATGGCCGGCTGGGCCTCGTACGGCTTCGAGACGGCCGTCTGCTATACGCGCGAATTCCGCGATCCGCGGCGCGATACCGCCAAGGCGATTTTCTGGTCGGGTGCGTTGTGTCTCGTCGTGATGACGCTCGTACCGATGGCGTTCCAGGGCGCGCTCGGCACGCAGGCGATGCTCGATCCGGCGATTGGCGACGGCACCGGCGTCGCGGCCGCGATGGCGAAGATCGTCGGCGGCGGCGCGTGGGTCGCGAACGCGGTCGTCGTGATGCTGATGCTGTCGATCCTGCTGATCGTGATGACGTCGATGATGGGCTCGTCGCGCACGCTGTACCAGGCATCGGTCGACGGCTGGCTGCCGAAGTACCTGTCGCACGTGAACGAGCACGGCTCACCCACGCGCGCGATGTGGACCGATCTCGGCTTCAACCTCGTGTTGCTGATGATGTCGGACTACATGACGGTGCTGTCGATCTCGAACGTCTGCTACATGCTGTTCGTATTCCTGAATCTCCAGTCCGGCTGGATCCACCGGATGGATCGCGGCAACTGGGACCGGCCGTTCCGCTGCCCGACCTGGCTGCTCGTCGCGGGCTCGATCTGCGGCTATGCGAACCTCGTCTACGTCGGCGCGGGCGCGAACCTGCAGGGTGAAGGCACGCTGCGCAACGGGCTGATCGCGATGCTGCTGATCGTGCCGGTGTTCCTGTTCCGCCACTACTGGCAGGATCGCGGCCGTTTCCCCGCGCAGATGCAGCGCGACATGGAGCTCGAAGTGCCGCAGCGCGCGATGTGGCTGAGCCTGATGCCGTATGCGGCGCTGATCGGTGCGGGGCTGACGATCTGGCTGTCGTATTACTTCGCGTGGGTGAAGTGACGCGGTAACGCATGCCGATGCGCGCGTGTGGCAGCACGCGATGGCCCCCGGAAACCGCACACGGGGCCATCGCGCGAAGCGCCGGCGCAACACGACGGCAAAAAAAGGCCCGAACGGAACACGCCGGTCGGGCCTTATTCGTTTCTGCCGCTTTCGAACGCGACGGCGGTCTGCTTACGGAAACACCACCGTCCGGTCGCCGTTCAAAAACACCCGCCGCTCGATGAACGCCTTCACCGCACGCGCGAGCGTGAGACTTTCGACGTCACGTCCCACCGCGAGCAGTTGCTCGGGACGCAATGCATGATCGACACGCTCGACGACCTGCTCGATGATCGGGCCTTCGTCGAGATCGTCGGTGACGAAGTGCGCGGTCGCGCCGATCAGCTTCACGCCGCGCGCATGCGCCTGGTGATACGGCTTCGCGCCCTTGAAGCCGGGCAGGAACGAGTGGTGGATGTTGATCGCGCGATTCGCGAGCTTCGCGCTCGTCTCCTGCGACAGCACCTGCATGTAGCGTGCGAGGATCACGAGCTCGGCGCCGCTCGATTCGAAGAAGTCGAGCCATTGCGCTTCCTGCTGCGCCTTGGTCTCGGCCGTGATCGGGAAGTGCCGGAACGGCAGTCCGTGCTGCGCGGCGAGCGGCTCGAAGTCGGGGTGGTTCGACACGATGCCGACGATGTCCATCTTCAGCTCGCCCATCCGCCAGCGGAACAGCAGGTCCGCGAGGCAGTGCTCGAGCTTCGACACCATGATCAGCACCTTCGGCCGCGCATTGACGTCATGGATCGCCCATTGCATGTCGCCCGCGTGGCCGCCGAGTCCGGCCGCGATCGGGGCGAATTCCTGGCGCAGCGCGTCGATCTGCAGCGTTTCATCCGTCGGATGAAAGACGCAGCGCACGAAGAAGCGGTTGCTGAGATCGTCGTCGAACACGTTCAGCGCATCGACATAGCAGCGATGGCGATCGAGAAAGCCGACGACGGCGGCGACCTGGCCGGCCGCGCTCGGGCACGACAGTGTCAGGACGAATTGATCGGGGCGGTGCTCGGCGGTCATGAGACTCCTCGGATGGCAGGGGCGCACGGCCGCGCGGCGGCGCACGACAGCGCCGCGCCGCGCGGGTAGCGGGAGACTCAAGTAAATCAGGACGATTTCGGGCGGGATAGAACCAACCCGCCGTGTGGCTGGTATCGGTGCGCCAGCGGGGCCAGCGGGGCCAGCGGGGCCAGCGGGGCCAGCGGGACGGGCGCTGCGTCAGGCCCCCGCGCACGCGTCGAGCAGCCAGCGCCGGAACACGTGCGTCGCGTCCGGCTCGGGCCGCTGCGGCGGCCGCACCAGGAAGTAGCCGCGCGACGTGACGACGGGCGCATCGACCAGTTTCACGAGCTGGCCGCACGCGACGAGTTCGTCGACGAGCGGCGACCAGCCGAGCGCCACGCCTTCGCCGAGCAGCGCCGCATGGATCACGAGCGCATAGCTGTTGAAGGTCACGCCGCGGGCGGCGGGTGGCGGTTCCAGGCCGTGCGCGTCGAACCAGCCCGACCACGACAGCCAGCGCTCGGGGCGCGTCGGCTGCACGTGCAGCAGCGGCAGCGCGAGCAGATGGTCGGGCCGCGTGACGCCCGGATGCGCGTCGCGGAACGCGGGCGCGCAGACGGGCGTCACGGATTCCGGAAACAGCCGCGCGGCCGTGCACGACGGCCAGTGGCCGTCGCCGAACAGGATCGCGATGTCGCCGTGGTCACGCTGCGCGTCGTAATCCTGTGACGTGACGACGCGCACGTCGACGTCCGGCATCACGCGCTTCAACCCGGCCAGACGCGGCATCAGCCAGTAGGTCGCGAAACCGAAGTCGGTGACGATCGTGAGCGCGCCGTGCTCGCGGCGCGCGCGCAGCGTCGCGGTCGCGCCGCGCAGCGTGTCGAGGCTCAGGCGCACGGCTTCGTACAGGCACTCGCCATCGGCGGTCAGCGTGACGCCGCGCGGGCTGCGTTCGAACAGCGGCACGCCGAGTTCGGCTTCGAGTTGATACACCTGCTGGCTCACGGCCGGTTGCGTCGAGCCGAGCTCGCGTGCGGCGGCCGTGAAGCTCGCGAGCCGGGCGGCCGATTCGAACGCGCGCAGCGCCTGCATCGACGGTAACGGTTCGGGTTTCGACATAAGTCCCTCTAATGGCCCCATAAGGGCCGGACGCCTACCCGCGCGAATTCGGGCGGGCGATAGTGCAGCGGACGGTGCGGCACATGCGCTCCGTGGCGGCCGACAGGCCTCCCGCGATTCTAGCCAGCGCGGCCCGCCCGTGCGGCAGTTTCTTCAGGCCGCCTCCGTCATGCCGGACGTCTCGCTGCCCGAACGGCGAGCCGTTCCATTCGAACACCGCTTTCCCCACGACCGCCGATGACGAACCCGACACCCAACATCCTGATCCTGATGGCCGACCAGCTCACGCCGTTCGCGCTGCCGGCCTACGGCAACCGCGTCGCCCGCACGCCGACGCTCGACCGGCTCGCCGCCGAAGGCGTGGTGTTCGACGCCGCTTACTGCGCGAGCCCGCTGTGCGCGCCGTCGCGCTTCTCGCTGCTGACCGGCAAGCTGCCGTCGGGGATCGGCGCCTACGATAACGCCGCCGAATTGCCGGCGCAAACGCTGACGTTCGCGCACTACCTGCGCGCGGGCGGCTACCGGACGATGCTGTCCGGCAAGATGCATTTCTGCGGACCCGACCAGTTGCACGGCTTCGAGGAACGCCTCACGACCGACATCTATCCGGCCGATTTCGGCTGGGTGCCCGACTGGGACAGCCCGACCGAGCGGCCGAGCTGGTATCACAACATGAGTTCGGTGCTCGACGCCGGCCCGTGCGTGCGCACGAACCAGCTCGACTTCGACGACGAGGTCACGTTCGCCGCGAAGCAGAAGCTGTACGACGTCGCGCGCGAGCGCGCGGCCGGGCACGATGCGCGGCCGTTCTGCATGGTCGTGTCGCTGACCCATCCGCACGACCCGTATGCGATCACGCGCGAATACTGGGATCGCTACGACGATGACGAGATCGACATGCCGGCCGTGCGGCTCGATGCGGCCGACAGCGATCCGCATTCGCAGCGGCTGCGCTTCGTCTGCGAGAACGACCGCACGCCGCCGACCGACGCGCAGATCCGCGCCGCACGCCGCGCGTATTACGGCGCGACGTCCTACGTCGATACGCAGTTCGGCAGCGTGCTGGCCGCGCTCGAGCAATGCGGGTTCGCCGACGACACGATCGTGATCGTCACGTCGGACCACGGCGACATGCTCGGCGAGCGCGGCCTCTGGTACAAGATGACGTTCTTCGAAGGCGGCTGCCGCGTGCCGCTGATCGTGCATGCGCCGGGCCGCTTCGACGCCGCGCGCGTGCGCGGCCCCGTGTCGCACGTCGACCTGCTGCCGACGCTCGTCGAGCTGGCCGGCGCCGCGCCCGCCGGCGGCTGGCCGGACCCGGTCGACGGCGCGAGCCTCGTGCCGCATCTGCACGGCACGCCCGCGCACGATGTCGCGCTCGGCGAATACCTCGCGGAAGGCGCGCTCGCGCCGGTCGTGATGATCCGCCGCGGCGACTGGAAATACGTGCATTGCCCGGCCGATCCCGATCAGCTCTACAACCTGTCCGACGACCCGCGCGAACTGACGAACCTGGCCGGCCGGCCGGAAGCCGCCGACGTGCTCGCCGCGTTCCGCGCGCACGCCGCGCAGCGCTGGAACCTGCCCGAGCTGGACCGGCAGGTGCGCGCGAGCCAGCGGCGCCGGCGTTTCCATTACGCGGCGACGACGCAGGGCCGCATCCAGGCGTGGGACTGGCAGCCGTTCACCGACGCGAGCCAGCGCTACATGCGCAATCACATCGAACTCGACACGCTCGAGGCGATGGCGCGTTTTCCGCGCGTCGGGCGCTGAGCGTACGGCATTGCGGTCATTGAAAAACGACGGAGGAAGCGAACCATGAAACGGCAAGGCAATGCAGCAATCCGAAGGCTCGGCGCGGCGTTCGCCGCCGCCGCGTGCGTGGTGGCGATGCAGCCTGCGTCTGCCGCCGATCCGCAGACGTGCAGCGACGTGAAGATGGCGGCGCCCGGCTGGACCGACATCGACGCGACGAACGCGATGGCGGGCGTCGTGCTGAAGGCGCTCGGCTATCGGCAGGACGTGGCGAACCTGTCGGTGCCGATCACGTACCAGGGGTTGAAGAAGGGGCAGGTGGACGTGTTCCTCGGCAACTGGATGCCCGCCCAGGCGCCGCTCGTGAAGCCGTTCGTCGACGAGAAATCGATCGACGTGCTGCATGCGAACCTGAGCGGCGCGAAGTTCACGCTCGCGGTGCCCGACTATGTGGCCGCCGCCGGCGTGCATACGTTCGCCGATCTCGCGCGCTACGCGGACCGCTTCGGCGGCAAGATCTACGGGATCGAGCCCGGCGCGCCCGCGAACCAGAACATCAAGCGGATGCTGTCCGACCACGCGCTCGGGTCCGCGAACTGGTCGCTCGTCGAATCGAGCGAGACCGGTATGCTCACGCAGGTCGAGCGCGCGGTGCGCGACAAGCGCTGGATCGTGTTTCTCGCGTGGGAGCCGCATCTGATGAACACGAAGTTCCATCTGACGTATCTGTCGGGCGGCGATGCGTATTTCGGCCCGAACTACGGCGGCGCGACGGTCAACACGGTCACGCGTTCCGGGTTCGCCGGCCAGTGCGCGAATCTCGCGCGGCTGTTCCGGCAGATGACGTTCTCGGTCGACGTCGAGAACCGCATGATCGCCGACATGCTCGACAACAAGACGTCGCCCGCGCTCGCGGCGCAGCATGCGCTGAAGGCCGAGCCCGCGCTGGTTGCCGCCTGGCTCGACGGCGTGACGACGGCGGCCGGCGCACCGGGCCTGCCGGCCGTGCGCGCGGCCCTCGACGCGCGCTGATTCCCTCCCATCGGGCGGCCGGTTTTCACCGTGCCGCCTGTCTACGTGTTTTCCCGATCCGTCGCATCGTGACCATTTAGTGTCGCCTTCAGACGGGTGACGCGAAATATGGGTTTGTATTTTTCGCCAATGGCTGCGTTATTGCGGAAAACGAAATGCCGAAGCCAGCGGGGCGGTCTGAATTCGAATCCACCGGCGCATCGCGGCACGCGTCGGGAAGCGATTCTATCCATCGAACGGTTCAGGGAGGGTGGTCGACAATGAAGCACACGAAAGTTGCCGTAGCCGCCGCGCTTGCATGCGCGGCCTGTATTCCCGCCATCGGGCATGCGCAAAGCAGCGTGACGCTGTACGGGATTCTCGACGCCGGGATCACCTACGTGAACAACACGGGCGGTTCGCACGTGGTCAAGTTCGACGACGGCGTCGCATACGGAAACCGCTTCGGCCTCAAGGGCACCGAAGACCTGGGCGGCGGCCTGAAGGCCGTGTTCGCGCTCGAGAGCGGCTTCCGTCTCGGCAACGGGCAACTCGGCTTCGGCGGCGCCGAATTCGGACGGCAGGCGTATGTCGGCCTGCAGAACGACTGGGGCACGCTGTCGTTCGGTAACCAGCTCGACATCACGAACGAACTGGTGTCGATCTACAACATCTCGGCGTGGGGCAGCGGCTATGCGATCCACCAGGGCGACTTCGACCGCTTCAACGGCGACCGCCTGCCGAACTCGGTGAAGTTCCTGTCGAACGACATGAGCGGCTTCAAGTTCGGTGCGATGTACTCGTTCGGCAACGTCGCGGGCAACTTCCATCGCAACAGCGCATGGAGCGCGGGCGCGAGCTTCACGAAGGGCGACTTCTCGATCGGCGCCGCGTACACGCGCCTGAACAACCCGAACGGCATCTACGCGTTCGATCCGTACGCGATGATCGGCACGCACACGTTCCTCGGCCAGCAGACCGTCACCGTCGATCCCGCGACCGGCGCGCGCACCGACCTGTTCGCGAACACGCCGATGGACGTCGACAGCCAGGGCACGTTCGGCATCGGCACGAGCTACACGATCGGCAAGCTGACGCTCGACGCCAACTACTCGTATACGACGATCAAGGGCTTCGGCCAGTCGTCGCACATGCAGGTGTACGAAGGCGGCGGCCTGTACCAGTTCACGCCGGCGCTGAGCTTCATCGCGGGCTACCAGCACACGCGCTTCGAAGGCCATCACTGGAACCAGGGCACGGCCGGCCTGCATTACCTGCTGTCGAAGCGCACCGACGTGTACATCTCCGGCGACTATCTGCGCGCGTCGCAGGGTGTCGATGCGGTGATCGGCTACAGCTTCACGCCGTCGACGACGCAAACGCAGGCCGACGTGCGGATCGGGATGCGGCATTCGTTCTAAGCGGGGTGGTGGGGTGGTGTGACGTCTTCAGCGAGGTCTCTCTTTGGCGCGAACCGCGGTTCGCGCTTTTTTTTTGTGCGGTGTGCCGGCTCGACGGCGCGCGTGCCGGCGGCCGGCCGGTTTTCAGCCGTTGGCATATCATCGCGATTTGGCCGCGTCCGCACCGTTACCGCACGCCCACTCGCGTGCGGCGTCGCTTTTCCCGAACGGTTGCAGTGCGCACCGCCAACCGCCGAGACCCCGATGACTACCCCCGTGCCCGATTCCAGTTCGTTGTCCCTGTTACCCGCCAACCTGTTCCGCCACGCGCCGTTCCAGCGTTTCTGGGGCACGCGCGTGATGTCGTCGCTGGCCTTCCAGATCCTGTCGGTGGCCATCGGCTGGTACGTGTATGCGCTCACGCACAGCGCATTCGCGCTCGGTCTCGTCGGCCTCGCACAGTTCGTGCCGATGTTCGCGCTGACGCTCGTCGTCGGGCAGGTGGCCGACCGCTACGACCGTCGGCGCATCGCGACGATCTGCCAGAGCGTCGAGGCGCTGGCCGCCGGCGTGTTCCTGCTCGGCGCGATGCAAGGGTGGCTCGCCGCGCCGGCCGTGTATGCGCTCGCGGCGATCGTCGGCACGGCCCGCGCGTTCGAGTCGCCGTCGGTGTCGTCGCTGTTGCCGGCCGTCGTGCCGCGCAGCGACCTGCCGCGCGCGACCGCATTGTCGACGTCCGCGAACCAGGCCGCGCAGATTCTCGGGCCCGCGTTCGGCGGGCTGCTCTACGGTGTCGGCGCGCCCGTCGCGTTCGGCACGAGCGTCGCGGCATTCGCGATCGCGGCGATGCTGAGCGGCACGATTCCGCTGCGCGGCGCGCCGCCCGCCCGCGAGCCGGTCACGCTGCGCTCGGTGTTTTCCGGCATCGCGTTCATCCGGCGCGAACCGGCGATTCTCGGCGCGCTGTCGCTCGACCTGTTCGCCGTGCTGTTCGGCGGCGCGACCGCGTTGTTGCCGATCTATGCGCGCGACATCCTGCAGGTCGGCCCGTGGGGGCTCGGTGCGTTGCGCGCGGCGCCGGCAGTCGGCGCGCTCGCGGGCACGCTGTGGCTCACGCGTTTTCCATTGAAGGGGCGGCCGGGCCGCGCGATGTTCGGCGGCGTGATCGCGTTCGGCGTCGCGACGATCGTGTTCGGGCTGTCGACGCATTTCGCGCTGTCGCTCGTCGCGCTGGCGGCGCTCGGCGCGTCGGATGTCGTGAGCGTCGTCGTGCGACTGTCGCTCGTGCAGCTGCGCACGCCCGACGACATGCTCGGTCGCGTGAGCGCGGTCAATTCGTTGTTCATCGGCACGTCGAATCAACTCGGCGAATTCGAATCGGGCGTGACGGCTGCGTGGTGGGGCGCGCCCGCGGCGATCGTCGTCGGCGGCGCGGCGACGATCGCCGTCGCGCTGACGTGGATGCGGCTGTTCCCGAGCTTGCGGAACATGGCGTCGCTGGAGCGCGATCATTGAGCCGACGCGAGAGGCCGATGCTTTCAGGTGAAGCCGGCTTCTCGTTCACTGCAGTTCATTTCAAATTGCTTTCTCGTTTCAGTCACATGCCAAACGACGGCCGTGCCCGATAATCATCCGACAAAACGGTTTTTCCGCACCCGGTTCGGTCGAATGGCAGTGTGTGCGGCCAGCGCGTCGCGGCGGATGGTCAGGCGCCGGCGGCGCGTGCGACCTGCACGGCCGTGCCGTAGCAGATGACTTCGGTTACGCCCGAGCCGATCTCGGTCGAGTCGTAGCGCATCGCGACGATCGCATTCGCGCCGAGCTTGCGCGCCTCGGCGAGCATCTTGTCGAACGCCTGCTCGCGCGCCTTCTCGCACAGCGACGTATAGAGCGTGATGTTGCCGCCGAAGATCGTTTGCAGCGACGCGCCGAACGAACCGACGATCGAGCGCGAGCGCACGACGATGCCCTGGGCGACGCCGAGCGAGCGGACGGTCGTATGGCCGGGCAAGTCGAATGCGGTCGTGACGCGGGCGGGCGACAGGTCGTCGAGGGAGCGGTTGGATTCGGTCATGGTGCGAAAGCGTGTAGCGAGTGGTCGAACGACGATTCTAGCCGGCCGGAGACAACGTATTCGAACGGGCGCACCCGTGCGGGTGAACGCCCGTTTCGTCGCCGAACGCGACAACCGCTCGATGAAGGGCGCTCAGCGCTTGACCGTCGCGCCGGCAAGGCCGCCGAGATCGACCGCGTAGGCGAGCGCCAGCTTGCCGAACTTCAGCGCATGGTTGGCCTGGCGATCCGAGTTCTCCAGCGTGTCGTTCACCGTGTGAATGTACGGGCTGTCGTTCTGGTCGGCCTCGAACGGGAATGACGCCGGATACCCCTGCGCATTCCACGACGCGTGATCCGAGCACGCATAGCCGCATTGCGACGTGCCGACCGCGAGCTCCGGCAGGTAGGTCGCCGCGAGGTTCTTCACGTAGGTGTTCTGCGCCGCGTTCGTGTAGTCGGTGATCAGGTAGATATCCTTCGGATCGCCCTTGTAGTTCGTCATGTCGAGCTGCAGCACGCCGACCACGTTCGCATTCTGCGTGCGGAACTGCTTCGCGATCGCCTTCGAACCGAGCAACCCGGCTTCCTCGGCCGCATACCCGACGAACTTGATCGTCCGTTTCGGCCGGTAATTGTTCGCGAGCAGCACGCGCAGCGCCTCGGTCAGGCTGGCGATGCCCGACGCATCGTCGTCCGCGCCGGGCGAGCGCGTGTTCTCCGTCGTGCGGCCCACGGTCGAATCGAGGTGGCCGCCGAGCACGACGGTGCCCGCGGCCGGGTCGCTGCCGCGGATCGTCAGGATCACGGATTTCTGCGGAAAGCCCGTGTGCGCGACCTGTTCGACGGTGATGTCGGCGCGCGCCCCCGCCAGCTGCTTCCACTGCAGCGCGAGCCAGTCGGACGCGGCGACGCCGTGCGACGTCGTGTAGTAGCGGTTCGTGAAGCCGGACAGCGACGTGATCGTGCCGACGATGTTGCTGGCCTGCAGTTGCTGGACCCACGTACCGATCTGCGGCACGTTCGACACCGTGTACGCGGCGGCGGCCTGTTTCGCGAGCGTCGCCGGCAACGGTTGCAGCGCCTGGCGTGCGTCGTCGAACGAATCGTGCACGACGTAGCCGGGCCCGTGGCCGCGCGTGCGCTGGACGGCGCGGGCCAGTTCGCCGAGGCGGGAATCGTCGATCTCGACGACGTGAACGGTCTCGCGACGCGCGGCGCCGTCGGCCGCCTTGCCGGCGTCGACGGTCGTGCTGTATTGCGCGGTTGCGCTTGCATCGATGCGTTGAAGCTGGCGGAACGCGGTGTCGCCGAGCGTGATCCAGACGGGTGTCGCGTGCGCGGCGGCGGTCAGCAGCATGCCGCCCAGCGCGGCGCTCAGGCGGGTCGGTTTCAGAGTGGGCATGGTCGATCTCGTGAGGATGGCGATGTCGATGAAGGGAGCGCGCCGCAGATCGTGCGAGGCGCTCCCGCCTGCTGCGGTATTACGACTTCTGCGGGACGGTCACGCCGTACGTGCAGCTCTTGTTGTACGCGTTGCCGATCGCGGTGAGCTGCGCGCTGCTGTAGCCGAGCGCGGACGCGGCCGTCAGCACGGCCTGCGCGGCGGCCTTCTGGTTGGTCGAGCCGTTGGTCATCGACAGCCCCTTCAGGAACGCCTTGTCCATCGCCTGCGCGCCGATCGCGTCGCGCGCGACGAGGTTGCACGACGCCCAGTACTGGCCGGCCGTGTGGATCTCCGCGCCGCGCGCCTGCGCATAGGTGCGCCCGACGTTCCAGTTGGTCACGCGGCCGCCCCAGAACTCGTTGTGGCCGTCCCAGTTGTAGACCCATTGATACTGCGCATCCGACGGGCTCCACTGGTTGAAGTCGCGGCTGTACGCGGCGGCGAGATAGTCGCCGGTGCCTTCCGACAAGCCTTCCTGTTGCGACAGGCCGCCGTTGGTGATCCAGTCGTGGATACCGTGGCCGAGCTCGTGGATCACGACGTCCGCGTCTTCCGCGTCGTCGACGCCGCCTTGCCCGAAGGTCAGCCGGCCGCTGCTCGACGAATACGACGAGTTGTCGTCGCCCGATTCGCCGTGCGGGTCGTACTGCACGCCGCCCGTGTACTGGTACGGCAACGCCTTGATGCCGAGGGTCTGGTTCACGTAGCGCAGGAACGTGTCGATGTGGTAGTACACGTTCACGGCCTCGAAATACAGGTTGCCGCGCGTGAATTCGAACGCGGGCGTCGACTGCGACGGGCACGCCTTGTCGAGCGGCGCATCGAAATCGACGCACGCCGCGTACGGGCCCGTCAGCGTGTAGCGGGTGCCCGACTGCGCGAGATCCTTCAGCGTCACGCGCACGCGTGCGGCCGTGAGCTGCGTCGAGTCGGCGTCGTTGCCGTCCTTGTAGCCCGTGCTGCCGTAGCTGCTTTTCGTCGGCGACAGCGGATCGGGGCGGAACACGAAGCCGGTGCCGTCGGTCGCGTAGAACGCCTTGTCCTCGGCGCGCAGCACTTCGCCGCTGCCCGAATCGATCAGCAGTTCCCAATCGCCCTTCGGGCCGTCCTGCGGGCGGCCGCGCACCTTCCACGCGGTATGCGTGCCGGCCTTGTCGACGAACGCGACGAGTTGCGCATCGAGATGCGTGAAGCCGCTCACGCCGAGATACGCACGGGCGCGGTCGAGCGCCTGCTGCTGGTCGACGGCCTGCGACTTGCGCGTCGTCGCGACCACGCCGTTGATCGTGTTGCTCGCGACGTACAGGATGCGGCCGTCCTTCGCGACGGTCACCGCGATCTCGCTGCCGTACACGGGCAATCCGGCGGCTTGCTGCTGCAGGCGCACGACGGTGAAGTCGGCGTCGTTGCGTTCCGACGTGACGACGAGGCTCGCGAGCGCGGCCGCGTCGAGCCCGAGTTGCGCCGCCTGCGACGCGACGAAGTCGCGTGCGGTGGCGGCAGGCGTCGCGGCGGCCTTCCTGGCGCGGTAGGCCGGGTTGTACAGCGTGACGGCGACGCCGTCCGCGCGGAATTGCCCGGCGGCCGTGTCGGCCTTCGCGGCCGGCGGCGCGACGCCGCGCGTCAGGCTTTCGCGCAGGCTCGCGGCCTGCGGGTTCGATACTTTCGTATCGGCCACGGTGCCGCCGACGATGCCGAAACCGAGCGCGAGACCCAGGGCGAACGGCAATGCTTTGCGTGATGTCTGCATACGTGATCCTCATCTCAACGGTTGGACACGCCCGCACGCTCGTGGCGAACAGGCACGACACGGCCCGCGCGCCGGTTCGATGGAACCGGTGCGGCGAAGCGGTGTGGAGAGTCTCGACTGACTAAGGAAACCTAAATGTCAGGTCGAAAAGAAGCGGGCAGGCGAAGCGGGGGACGCGCGTGAAGCGATGCGAACGGCAGGCAGGTGCGGCGACGGCGAAGCGAGCATCGTCATGTCATACCCCTCGGATCGGATCGATATCGGTTGGCAGCCTGCGTGGCGCGATGCGCGTCGAGACGCGGCGTGCCGGTCCGTTAGGCTGCCTATCTAACTTTTTTTGGTATGTTACAGAATATTTTCAGCGACATTCCAAATTATTTTCGACGATCGCTTCGGTCGGTCGATCAATCGCCGGCATTGTTCAGCGGGCGGCGGGAAACGCTGCCGGAACGCGCAATACCGCGCCGGATTGTGATTAAAAGCTGCGACGATCAGCGTGTCGCCCGCCGGTCGCTGCGCGGGCTCATCCCGAATCGCGCGCGATAGGTACGCGAAAAATGCGACGGCGATTCGAAGCCGCACGCGACGCACACCGACGTGATGCTCATGTCGGTCTGCTGCAGCAGTTCGCGGGCGCGATCGAGACGCAGGTTCAGGTAGAAGTGCGTCGGCGTGTCGTTCAGCGTCGCGCTGAACAGCCGCTCGAGCTGGCGCCGCGTGATCGAGACTTCCCGCGCGAGCGCGTCGGAGCCGAGCGGGTTGTCCATGTGCCGCTGCATCGTGCCGATCACCTGGATCAGTTTGCGGTTGTGCACGCCGTAGCGCGCGGCGATCTCGAGCCGCTGGCTGTCCGAGCGCTGCCGGATGCGGCTCACGACGAACTGCTCGGAGATCGCCGCCGCGAGGTCGGCGCCGTGCCGGCGACCGATCAGGTCGAGCATCATGTCGATCGACGCGGTGCCGCCCGCACAGGTGATGCGCCGGTCGTCGATCTCGAACAGCTCCTGCGTCGCATTCAGGCCGGGATAGCGCTCGCGGAATGCGGCCAGCGCTTCCCAGTGCAGCGTGAGCGGCTGCGACGCGTCGAACAGCCCGGCTTCCGCGAGCACGAAGCTGCCCGTATCGATGCCGCCGAGCGTTGCACCATGCCGGTGCTGGCGGCGCAGCCAGTCGCCGAGCGTGCGCGTGTAGCACACGAGCGGATCGAAGCCCGCGACGACGAATACCGTATCGACCTGCGGGACGTCCGCGCACGCCGCCTCGGCGGCGACCGGAATGCCGTTGCTCGCGGTGACGGGCGCGCCGTCCGCGCTGATCACGTGCCAGCGATACAGTTCGGTGCGAAAGCGGTTCGCGACGCGCAGCGGCTCGACCGCGGACATGAAGCCGAGCGCGGAAAAGCCGGGCAGCAGCAGGAAATGGAAATCCTCGGGCATCGGGGCAGGGGATTGAATCCGGTGGTCGTCGCGTATCGCGCGACGCGCCGAGCGAGCCGGCGCGGGCCGCGCCCGGTTCGCAGGCGCAGAACGGTCAAGCCGGGATTATCGCGGGTTTTGCCGGTGCTCAGCGCGTTTTTGCGTCGCGCATCGTGCGGCGCGCCGTTGCCGACGGCAGTTCGCCGAACTGGGCCTTGTACGCTTTCGCGAAATGCCCGAGATGAATGAAGCCCCAGCGTGCGGCCGCCTCGCTGATCGGCAGGTCGGATTGCCGCGTGTCGAGCAGCAGGCGTCGGACTTGCGCGAGGCGCAGCGAGCGTGTGTAGTTGAGCGGGCCCGTCTGCACGACCGACTGGAAGCTGTTCTGCATCGTGCGCCGGCTGACGCGCAGTTGCGTGCACAGGCTCAGGATGTCGACGGGCGCTTCCGGGTGCTCGATCACGTAGTCATGCACGCGGCGCACGATGTCGGCGTGGCATGCGTGCGTGAGCCGGTTCGGCGGCTCGGGCATCCGGTACGTGAGGAGATCGACCAGCACATTGCCGACCTCGGCGCGGATCGCGCACTGCGCGCGTGCCGCGTCGAACGTATCGGGCGCCGACAGCACGCGCTCGAGCAGCGTCGCGAGTTGCATGCTCGCACGTTCGCGCGCGGCGACCGGCACCTCCACGACGCCGTGCCGCAGCGTGCGTGCGTCCAGCCGGACGTCGGCGGCATCTTCGATCTGCTGCATCAGTTCGGGGTGGACGACCACCCCGATCAGCGACATCTCGTCCGGTGAATGGAGTTCGAACGGTGTGCCGCCACGCGCCATCACGATCGTGCCGCGCTCGACGCGCGCGCCGCCGAACGCGAAGGCGCCCGAGCCGGTGAGCGGCATCCCGAACACCGTATGGCCGTGTGGCAGACATCCGCGCTGGATGATGCGCACGTTTGCCGTTTCCTGGAACAGCTGCACGCCGTCGAGCACCGCGTGTTTGACCGCGCTGCGATACGCGCCGGAACCGATCTGGTCGTAACGCTGGTTCCAGCCGCGCAGCGCCTCGGCATGCCGGTCTGCGTCGTCGAACCTCTGATGTAACACGAGCACGGTGCCTCCGGCGATCGTTCGGACCGCGCAAGATTAAACCGACCGAGCGGTCGGCGCAATCAGGGCGAGCGCTATTCCGCGCGGGTGTTTCAGAGGGTCGGAAGGCACGCGGCCGCGCGGCTTTCACACGCATTTCCAATATCCCGAATCGGCACGCACACGTTGCCGGTCCGGGTGCTGACGGCATTTATTGTCGAACTACAGTCGCCCCACATAACGTGAATTCCCACTGGAGGCGGCATGAGGACAAGGCGACGAACCGCGGCGCTCGCGGCGACGCTGGCGTTGGCGGCGGCATGGGCCGGCAGCGCGAACGCGACGGAAAAACCCGAGGAACTGGTCGTGCAGAAGATGCCGCCGTGGCATCCGCACGAGATCTATATCGTCGACATCTCGATGCCGTCGATGACGGACGGGCGCATCTATGTCTACGACGCCGACGCGAAGAAGCTGCTCGGCCAGATCGACGGCGGCTTCGGTCCCGGCTTCGCGATCGCGCCCGACCGCAAAGCGAGTGTCGTCGCGACGACCTACTTCTCGCGCGGCTCGCACGGCACGCGCACCGACGTCGTCGAGATGATCGACAACACGACGCTCGATCATGCGGGCGAGATCGTGATTCCGGCGAAGCATGCTCAGCACGTGCCGTCGCCGTACAACACCGCGTTCAGCGCCGACGGCAAGCGGTTGTACGTCGCGAACATCACGCCGGCCGCCTCGGTGACCGTGATCGACGCCGTATCGAAGAAGGTGCTGTCGGAGATCGACACGGCCGCATGCGTGCTCGCGTATCCGGGCGATAACGACCGCTTCACCGCGCTGTGCGAAAGCGGCAAGGCGCTGACCGTCACGCTCGACGCGAACGGCAAGGAGGCGAAGCGCACGATGTCGGACGCGTTCATCGACGTCGACAAGGATCCGGCGTTCGTGAACGCGTCGCGGTACAAGGGCGACTACCTGTTCACCACCTACGGCGGCAACGTGCGCAGCGCCGATTTCAGCGGCGACAAGCCGGCATTCGGCAAGCCGTGGTCGCTGCTGACGGACGCCGAGCGCGCCGAAGGCTGGCGGCCGGGCGGCATGCAGCAGACGGCCGTGCAGGCGAAGCAGAACCGTTACTACGTGCTGATGCACAAGGGCGCCGACGGGTCGCACAAGGATCCCGGCACGCAGGTGTGGGTGTACGACCTGAAGTCGAAGCAGCGCGTCGCGCGCTGGGATCTCGCGCAGCAGAAGGTCGAGCCGCTCGTGTCGATCCAGGTCAGCGAGGACGACAAGCCGCTGTTCTACGGGCTGACGGCGACCTCCGATCTCGTCGTGATGGATGCGCGTACCGGCGCGCTGCAGCACGTCGAGAAGCAGATCGGCAACACGTCGTCGCTGCTCGTCAACCCGTGAGGCCGCGATGACCCTCGATCCCGTACTCGCTACCAGCGCGCAGGCCGGCGCGGCCGTCGTGGTGCTGCTCGGCGCCTTCGCGAAGATGCGCCGGCCCGCCGAATTTCGCCAGGCACTCGCCGGCTACCGGCTGCTGCCCGACGCGCTGACCGCGCCCGTCGCGTTCGCGCTTCCGCTCGCGGAAGCGCTCGGCGCCGCGGCGCTGCTGTTTCCCGACACGCGCACGGCCGGCGCGATCGGCCTGATCGCGCTGCTCCTGGCGTTCGCGGCCGGGCTCGCGATCAACCTGCTGCGCGGCCACACCGACATCGACTGCGGCTGTTCCGGCTTCACCGCCGCCCGTGCGGACGCACCGCGCGGCATCGGCTGGCTGCATGTCGGCCGCGTGCTGCTGCTCGTCGCGCTGGCCGCGACCGCGTTCGTCGAGCCGGGCACGCGCGCCGTCGTGTGGTTCGACTACCTGACGCTGTTCTTCTCCGTGCTGCTGATCGTCTGCGCGCTGCTCACCGTCGACGTGCTGCTCGCCAACGTCCCGCGCCTTTCCCACCTGAGGAATTCATGATGCAAACCGCTCTCACCGTTTCCACCGCCCTGCTGTGGGTGGCCGTCCTCGCGCTCGGCGCGATCTGCCTCGCGCTGGTGCGCCAGATCGGCATCCTGTACGAACGCATCATGCCGGCCGGCGCGCTGATGATCGACAAGGGGCCGGCCGTCGGCGCGATCGCGCCGACGTTCGAACTGACCGACATTCGCGGCGCGCACGTGAAGGTCGGCGGCATCGACGCCTCGGGCAAGGCCACGCTGCTGTTCTTCCTGTCGCCGACGTGCCCCGTCTGCAAGAAGCTGCTGCCGCTGCTGCCGTCGCTGCAGGCCAGCGAAGCGACGCCCGTGAACATCGTGCTCGCGAGCGACGGCGATGCCGACGAACACACGCGCTTCGCGCGAAAGCACGACCTCGGGCGCTTCCCGTACGTGCTGTCGCAGGAGCTCGGCCTCGCGTACCAGATCGGCAAGCTGCCGTATGCGGTGCTGCTCGACGAAACCGGCACCGTGCGCGCGAAGGGGCTCGTCAACACGCGCGAGCACCTGGAGAGCCTGTTCGAGGCGAAGGAGCGCGGCGTCGCGTCGCTGCAGCAGTTCGTGCACGGCGATCACAGCCACGATGCGCACGACGCGCACGCGCAGCACGCATGACCGGCCGAACCTTTTTCAACGTCATTGGAGAACGACGACATGGGCGTGTTTGATTCATGGTTCGAGCGGTCGGCGCGCGGCGTCGCGCAGCACAGTTCGCGGCGCAGCGCGATGGCAAGGCTCGGCAAGGTGCTGGTCGGTTCGGCGCTGCTGCCGTTGCTGCCCGTCGATCGCACCGCGTATGCGGCCGATGCGGCGTCGGGTCCGTCGGGCGCATCCGGCGCCGCCGCCGCGGGTGCGAGCGACGATCCGATGAGCTGCGACTACTGGAAATACTGCGCGATCGACGGCTGGCTCTGCAGCTGCTGCGGCGGCACGTCGAGCAGTTGCCCGCCGGGCACGACGCCTTCGCCGATCACGTGGATCGGCACCTGCCGCAACCCGCACGACGGGTCGGACTACATCGTGTCGTACAACGACTGCTGCGGCAAGACCTCGTGCGGCAAGTGCTTCTGCAACCGCAACGAGCGCGAGAAGCCGCTGTACAAGCTGTCGCTGAACAACGACATCAACTGGTGCATGGCGAACGGTAACTCGAATTACCACTGTTCGGTTTCGGTTCTGCTGGGAGCGGCGAAGCAATGAAAGTGAAGCAAGCAGGAAAGCGCATCGTTGCATGCATGACGGTCGCGACGGCCTTCGCGTTGCCCGGCGCGGGCAACGCACAGGAAACCGTGCGTTATCCGGCCGGGAAAGGCCTGTTCGACGCCCAGTGCGCGGTGTGCCACCAGGCGGGCGGGAAAGGGCAGGACGGCCTCGCACCGCCGCTGACCGAGTATCCGGGCAAGTACGCGACGGTGGAAGCCGGGCGTGCCCAACTGATCGCGACGCTGCTGCACGGGATGTTCGGCGAGATCGAGGTGCACGACAAGCACTACAACTTCAAGATGCCGTCGTTCGCGAGCGCGAGCGACGACGACATCGCGCACTTGCTCAATTACGTCGTGTTCGACCTCGATGCGCAGCACGGCGACGCGAAACCGTTCACCGCGGCCGATATCCGGGCGGCGCGCGCGAAGCCGATGGACGGCGCGGCCGTGCATGCGCAGCGCGCGGTGGTGATCAAGGGGCTCGGCCTGTGAGCGGCGCGTGCTCGCCGGCGCGGCGCACGCGCTGCGCGGCGGCGTCGCGGCTGGGCAGCGTGGCGCGTCGCGTGTCGGGCTGGCTGCTGCTGGCGGGCGCGTCGGCGTGCGCGTTTGCTACGCCCGCACAGGCCGACGGCGCGGCCGACGCCGCGCTCGCCCGGCAACACTGGGTGCTCAACTGCATGGGCTGCCACACGGCGACGGGCGGCGGCATTCCCGGCAAGGTGCCGCCGCTCGCGAATTCGCTCGGCTATTTCACGCATGTGCCGGCCGGGCGCGAGTACGTGATGCGCGTGCCCGGCGCGTCGAACTCGGCGCTGTCGGATCGGGAACTGGCCGACGTGCTGAACTGGGTGCTCACGACGATGAACCGCGATGCATTGCCGCGCGACTTCAAGCCTTATACGGCCGCGGAAGTCGCCGCGCACCGCCGCCCCGCGCTGTCCGACGTCGCGACCGAGCGCGCTGGTCTCGTCCGCGCGTTGCAGGCGCGCGGCATCGACGGCGTTACGGATCGCTACTGACCGACTCACTCAACGAATCAAGGAAACGTGAACATGGAGACGAACGAAACCTTTGCGCTGCTCGACGCGACGCGCGCGTTTCTCGCGAAGCCGAAGCAGATGCTGATCGGCGCCGAATGGAGCGATGCCGCGTCGGGCCGCCAGCTCGATGTGGTGAACCCGGCCGACGGCACCGTGATTGCGCGCGTGCCCGAAGCGGACGAGCGCGACGTGCAGCAGGCGGTCGCCGCCGCGCGCCGCGCCTTCGATGCGGGCCCGTGGCGCACCGCGAAGACCACCGACCGCGAGCGCCTGATGCTCGTGCTGGCCGACCTGATCGAAGCCAACGCGCGCGAGCTGGCCGAGATCGAATCGCTCGACAACGGCAAGCCGGTGATGGTCGCGCAGGGGCTCGACGTCGCGATGGCCGCGCAGTGCTTCCGCTATATGGCCGGCTGGGCGACGAAGATCGAAGGCAGCGTGATCGATGCCGGCATGCCGTACCTGCCGGACAGCGAGATCTTCGCCTATACGAGAAAGGAACCCGTGGGCGTGGTCGGCGCGATCATCCCGTGGAATTTCCCGCTGCTGATGGCCGCGTGGAAAATCGCGCCGGCGCTCGCGACCGGCTGCACCGTCGTGCTGAAGCCTGCCGAGGATACGCCGTTGAGCGCGCTGCGGCTGGGCGAGCTGATCCAGGCGGCCGGGTTTCCGGACGGTGTCGTCAATATCGTCACCGGCTACGGTCACACGGCGGGCGCCGCGTTGTCGCGCGATCCGCGCATCGACAAGATCGCGTTCACCGGATCGACGCAGACGGGCAAGACGATCGGCCACGCGGCGCTCGACAACATGACGCGGATGTCGCTGGAACTCGGCGGCAAGTCACCGGTGATCGTGCTGCCCGACGTCGATCTCGACAAGGCCGCCCGGGGCGTCGCGAACGCGATCTTCTTCAACCAGGGGCAGGTGTGCACGGCCGGCTCGCGCGCCTACATCCATTCGAAGGTGTTCGACGGCGTGATCGAGCGCGTCGCGAAGATCGCCGCGAGCCTGAAGATCGGCCCGGGGATGGACCCGGCAACGCAGATCGGCCCGCTCGTCTCGGCGAAGCAGCGCGAGCGCGTGTGCGGTTACATCGACTCGGGGTTCGGCGAGGGCGCGCGTGCCGCCGCAGGCGGCCGCGCGATCGACGGCCCCGGCTTCTTCGTCGAACCGACGGTGCTGGTGGATACGACGCAGGCGATGCGCGTGGTGCGCGAGGAGATCTTCGGGCCGGTGCTCGTCGCGATGCCGTTCGACGACGTCGATACGGCCGTGCAGCTCGCGAACGACACGCCGTACGGCCTCGGCGCGAGCATCTGGTCGAACGATCTGTCCGCGATCCACAAGCTGGTCCCGCGTATTGCCGCGGGGACCGTGTGGGTCAACTGCCACTCGCTGCTCGACAACGCGCTGCCGTTCGGCGGGATGAAGCAGTCGGGCTTCGGCCGCGAACTCGGTCGCGCGGTGATCGACCAGTACACGGAAAGCAAGTCGGTGATGATGAACTACGCGTGAGCGTCGCGGCGAGCGCGTGCGTGGCCGGCGGATCGGGAACGCACGCACGCGCTGTCAAGCGCGGATCAGCACGACCCCGAGGATGAGGCACGCCGCGCCCGCGACGCGGATCGGGCTCGCCGAATGCTGCTGGATGCCCAGTACGCCGAAGTGGTCGAACACGAGCGCGCCGGTCATCTGGCCGACGACGATCAGCGCGAGCGTCGTCGCCGCGCCCAGGCGCGGCACCATCAGGATCGCGACGCCGACGAATACCGCGCCGAACACTCCCCCCGTCCAGCTGAACCACGACCCCGCCCCGGAAAACGTGCCGCTCAGGCGCGGATGAGGCGACAGCAACGCGACCGCCAGCATCGCGGCGAGGCCGACGAGATAGCTGACCGAGCCGGCCCACCACGGTGAACCGATCTGCGCACGCAGGTTCGCGTTGAGCACCTGCTGCAACGCCACGCTGATGCCGGCCGCCACGACCAGCAGGTAAGACAGGAGGGTAGCCACGACGATGAACGCTCCGCAAGGATGGCCGCAACGGTGATTCCGGCACGGAAGGCTTTCATTCTGCGGAGCACGCCGGTATAACGCAAATATCGAATCTGGCGCTCATCCATCTCGTTTCGGCATGCCATCACTCCGGCAAATCCAGTATTTCCTGACCGTGGCGGACCTCGGCGGCTTCACGCCGGCCGCGGGCGCGCTTCATGTCGCGCAGTCGGCGCTCAGCCGGCAGATCGGCCAGCTCGAGGACGAACTCGGTTTCGTGCTGTTCGACCGCGAGCCAAGGGGCGTGCGGCTCACGCCGGCCGGCGCGATCTACCGCGAGCGCGTGGCGTCGATCCCCGCCACGCTGACGGCGGCTGCCGACGAAGGCTCGCAATTGTCGCGCGGGGAAGCCGGCGTGCTGCGGCTGCTGCATTCCAGTACCGTGCCCGTCAGCAGCCTGATGCCGGATCTCGACCGCTTCATGCGGGATTGTCCGGGCGCGCGGATCGATCTCGACCGCGCGTCGTCCGAGGATCAGGTGACCGAAATCGCGAACGGCCATGCCGATATCGGGATCGTTCGGCTGCCGGTGCTGCGGCGCGATGCACGCGTGCGCTTCGTCGAACTGGCGGCCGAGCGCCTGTGCGTGGCGGTGCCTGCCGATCACGCGCTCGCGGGCCGCAAGCGCATCGCGATCGCGCGGTTGCGGCGGGAGCCGTTCGTGTCGGCCGTGTATCGCGAGCGGGGCGGCCTCGCGCGCGTCGTCATCGATCTGTGCCTGAAGCGGGGCTTCGTGCCGGTGGCCGCGCGGATCGTGTCGCCGAAGACGTCGATGCTGAATCTCGTCGCGGCCGGCCGGGGCGTGGCGATCGTGCCGGCGCGGATGGCGAGCGTCGGGATCGACGGCGTCGTGTTCGTGCCGATTTCCGATGAAGACGCGAAGTCGGTATGCGCGCTGGTGCTGCCGGCGCAGCCGACGGTGCTGGCGCAGGCGTTCGCACGGATGGTGACGGCGGGCTGAACGGCGCGCTTCCTGATCGACACGCGGGTTCGATCGAACCGACGTCATGACTCAGACGCGGTACCCCGCGTCGCGCATCAACCGCCGCGATAGCTCGCCGCGCGGGCCTTCCGCGTCGAATCGCGCGCCAAGTTTCGCATTCGCACCGCGCGTCACGCCGCGATGCATGGCCACGATGATGGCAAAAAGGGCGACGACGAAGAAAGCGACAAGCATCGTATTGCTCCTGGCCGAAGAAACCGGAGACGGACATCGCGACGGCCGGTCATGTTCGTCTCCGTCCATTTCAGTGATACGCAGTACCCGGGCCCGGGGCGGCGCGGCAACTGGCGGGCCGCGCGCGATCGCCCGGCGGCTTCCAGCATAGGGCCCGCCCGCGGCATCCGGCGACGTGTCGGAAGTCTGTCAGCAAGGCCGTGGCAGAATCGAAAGGCGTGCGCCGCTTCCGGGCAATCCCGCCGATCCCCCAAAAAACCCCAAACCCCCGTCAGGAAAGCCTCAAGCGCAAGCTAGTGGTTTCCACTCATAGTCGCAAACAGGCAAGAACAGGTCGCCGCCGGTCTTCTCGCGGCGAATATGGCTCGTTACTTTTACTCCCACGATGCAGGCCGGCGCACACTCCGCGCACCGGCTGCCGCGAGACCAACCGGGAGGAATCGAACCATGAAGTCGACGAAGATCGCCGCGCTCGCCGCGGCCGTGCTGGCGACCGGCGCGTTCACGAACGCCGCGCTTGCCGAGACGGAGGCCGCGACCTGCCGCACCGTGCGTTTCGCGGATATCGGCTGGACCGACATCACGTCGACCACCGCGCTCGCGTCGACCGTGTTCGAGGCGCTCGGCTACAAGCCGACCACGACGATCGCGTCGGTGCCGATCTCGTTTGCCGGCCTCAAGAGCAAGCAGCTCGACGTGTCGCTCGGCTACTGGTGGCCCGTGCAGCAGAAGCAGCTGCAACCGTTCCTCGACAGCAAGTCGATCAACGTCGTCGAACCGCCGAACCTGTCCGGCGCGAAGGCGACGCTCGCGGTCCCGAGCTATGAATACCAGGCCGGCCTGAAGACCTTCGACGACATCGCGAAGCATCGTGCGGAGCTCGACGGCAAGATCTACGGGATCGAGCCGGGCAGCAGCGCGAACGCGACGATCCAGAAGATGATCGACACGAACCAGTACGGGCTCGGCGGCTTCAAGCTCGTCGAATCGAGCGAGGCCGGGATGCTGGTGACGGTCGAGCGCGCGATCCGCGACAAGAAGTGGGTCGTGTTCCTCGGGTGGGAGCCGCATCCGATGAACATCCAGCTCAGCATGAACTACCTGTCCGGCGGCGACGCGGCGTTCGGCCCGAACTACGGCGAAGCGCGCGTGTACACGCTGACCGCGCCCGACTTCATCGCGCGTTGTCCGAACGCGGGCAAGCTCGTGACGAACCTGCGCTTCTCGACGCAGCTCGAGAACCAGCTGATGCAGTCGGTGATGAACAAGACCAAGCCGGCCGAGGCCGCGAAGGCATACCTGAAGAAGAACCCGCAGGTGCTCGATCCGTGGCTCGCGGGCGTCAAGACGTTCGACGGCAAGGACGGCCTGCCTGCCGTGAAGGCGTATCTCGGCCTGTAACGGCCGGCGCCCACGCGCTATCTGCAATGCGACACAACCCGAATCAAGCGAGGCATCCAGCATGAACCACGAAGTCATCATCACCTGCGCCGTCACGGGCGCGGGCGATACGGTCGGCAAGCATCCGGCGATTCCGGTCACGCCGAAGGAGATCGCGGCCGCCGCGATCGAAGCCGCGAAGGCCGGCGCGACGGTCGCCCACTGCCACGTGCGCGATCCGCAGACGGGGCGCGGCAGCCGCGACCCGAACCTGTATCGCGAGGTGGTCGACCGCATCCGCTCGGCCGACGTCGACGTGATCATCAACCTGACGGCCGGGATGGGCGGCGATCTCGAGATCGGCCCGGGCGAGGACCCGATGCGCTTCGGCAAGGGGACCGACCTGGTCGGCGGCCTCACGCGCCTGGCGCACGTCGAGGAGCTGCTGCCCGAGATCTGCACGCTCGACTGCGGCACGCTGAATTTCGGCGACGGCGACTACATCTACGTGTCGACGCCCGCGCAGTTGCGCGCCGGCGCGAAACGCATCCAGGAGCTCGGCGTGAAGCCGGAACTGGAGATCTTCGATACGGGCCATCTGTGGTTCGCGAAGCAGCTGCTGAAGGAAGGGCTGCTCGACGATCCGCCGCTGTTCCAGCTGTGCCTCGGCATTCCGTGGGGCGCGCCGGCCGACACGGGCACGATGAAGGCGATGGTCGACAACCTGCCGCCGGGCGCGCACTGGGCCGGCTTCGGGATCGGCCGCATGCAGATGCCGATGGTCGCGCAGGCGATGCTGCTCGGCGGCCACGTGCGCGTGGGCCTCGAAGACAACATCTGGCTCGACCGCGGCGTGCATGCGACCAACGGCACGCTCGTCGAACGCGCCCGCGAGATCGTCGAACGCCTCGGCGGCCGCGTGCTGACGCCGGCCGAGGGCCGCCGCAAGCTCGGCCTGCCGGCGCGCGGCGAGCGACTGCTCGAACGCCGTGCGGTTGCCGAATTCGCGTGAGCCGTTTCACCGTCTCGCCGACTGACATGACATGGCGGCGTGCGTCCCCGCGCGGCCGCCCCGATTTCCCCTGATTTGAAGGATGCGTTGACATGGCTGTGAAGACCGACATCAAGACGTTTGCCGCCATCGGCACCGGCGTGATCGGCAGCGGATGGATTTCCCGCGCGCTCGCGCACGGTCTCGACGTGGTCGTGTGGGACCCGGCGCCGGGCGCCGAAGCGCGGCTGCGCGCGAACGTCGCGAACGCGTGGCCCGCGCTCGAACGCGTCGGCCTCGCACCGGGCGCCGATCCCGCGCGATTGCGGTTCGTGTCGACGATCGAGGCGTGCGTCGCCGATGCGGATTTCATCCAGGAAAGCGCGCCCGAGCGCGAAGCGCTGAAGCTCGAACTGCACGAGCAGATCAGCCGCGCGGCGAAGCCCGACGCGATCATCGCGTCGTCGACGTCGGGGCTGCTGCCGACCGATTTCTACGCGCGGGCGACGCATCCGGAGCGCTGCGTGGTCGGCCACCCGTTCAACCCCGTGTACCTGCTGCCGCTCGTCGAGGTGCTCGGCGGCGCGCGCACGTCGCCGGAAGCGGTCGAAGGCGCGATGGAGATCTATCGCAAGCTCGGCATGCGGCCGCTGCACGTGCGCAAGGAAGTGCCGGGCTTCATCGCGGATCGTTTGCTCGAAGCGTTGTGGCGCGAGGCGCTGCATCTCGTCAACGAAGGCGTCGCGACCACCGGCGAGATCGACGATGCGATCCGCTTCGGCGCGGGCATCCGCTGGTCGTTCATGGGCACGTTCCTCACCTACACGCTGGCCGGCGGCGACGCGGGCATGCGACACTTCATGCAGCAATTCGGCCCCGCGCTCGAACTGCCGTGGACGAAGCTGGTCGCGCCGACGTTGACCGACGCGCTGATCGACAGTGTCGTCGAAGGCACGACCGAACAGCAGGGCACGCGCAGCATCAAGGAGCTCGAACGCTATCGCGACGAGTGCATCACCGAGGTGCTGAAATCGATCGCCGCGGTGAAGGCGCGGCACGGGATGCGATTCGAGGACTAGACGATGACGGGCGATACCCCGCTGACGATTTACCGCGACGTGGTGCGGCCCGAATGGGTCGACTACAACGGCCACCTGCGCGATGCGTTCTATCTGCTGATCTTCAGCTTCGCGACCGATGCGCTGCTGGATCGCATCGGCCTCGACGACGCCGCGCGTCGCGAGCGGGGCCGCTCGGTCTATACGCTCGAAGCGCACGTGAACTACCTGCACGAGATCAAGGAAGGCGCGCCGGTGCGCGTCGATGCGCGCGTGCTGGCGCACGACGCGAAGCGGCTGCATCTGTATCTCGAACTGTTCGCCGACGGGCATGACGACGCGGTATCGGCGAGCGAGCAGATGCTGCTGCACGTCGATACGCGCGGCGGTGCGAAGTCGGCGCCGTTCGACGACGACGTGGCCGCGCGCGTGGCCGAACTGCACGCTTTGCAGCGCGATTGCGCGGCGCCTGCTTATGCGGGCCGCGTGATCGGGTTGCCGCCGCGGCGCTAGCAACGCGCGTCATCTTTTCCATCGTCGTCCTCGATCGCGGAGCGCACACGATGCTCGAACCGGAAATCGCGGCGTTCGTCGCGGCCGTCGACGCGTGGTATCCGGCCGATGCGGCGGCGCGCTCGCCCGACGAGCAGCGCCGCCTCTACGACCGCTTCGCGGCCGAATGGACGCCGGCCGCGCTGCCGGCCGGCATCGTGCGGCAGGACGCCGTGTGGCACGCGCCGGACGGCCGCCCGATCGCGCTGCGGCGCTATACGTCCGCGCACGGCACGCCACGCGGCACGGTGTTGTTTTTTCATGGCGGCGGTTTCGTCGTCGGCTCGCTCGACAGTCATGCGCTGATCACCGCGCAACTGGCGGCCGATACCGGCCTCGACGTGATCGCGGTCGACTATCGGCTGGCGCCCGAATACCGCGCGCCGGCCGCGCTCGACGATTGCGTGGAAGTCACGCGCGCCGCACGCGATGCGCGCTGGCCGTTCGGGCCGTGCGCGCATCCGCTGACGCTCGCGGGCGACAGCGCGGGCGGGATGCTCGCGGCGGCGGCGGCGACCGCGCTGCGCGATGCGGGCGAACGCAACGTGGACGGCATCGCGCTCGTCTATCCGATGCTCGGTTTCGAACCGCAATCGCCCGCGCGCGAAACGGAAGCGCACGCGCCGATGCTGACGCTCGACGACGTGCATCGCTACCGCGCGCTGTACTGGAACGGCGACCTGTCGGCCGTGCTGCTGAACGATGACCCGCTGCTGCGCGCGTCGGTGCCGCTCGAAGCCACACGCTTCGACGGCTTGCCGCCGGTGCTCGCGATCGGCGCCGAGCACGATCCGCTGCGCGACGATGCGCGCGTGTACGTCGAACGGATTCGCGCGGCCGGCGGGGTCGCGCACGGCTGGATGGGAGAGGGGCTGGTGCATGGCTGCTGGCGCGCGCTCGGAACGAGCCCGCAGGCCGCACGGATGCACCGGATGGTCGGCGGGTTCTTGCTCGCACCACACGCGTAGCGGGCGTTTTCGGGGAGGCAACGATGCAGGCAGCGGCGCAACACCGTATCGAGGACTGGCGGACGTTTTCGGCCGACGCGGCCATCGCGGCGGCGACGATCGGCGATGGCGCGGTGGACGTCGAGTGGAGCGACGCGCGACGCTCGCCGTTCCATTTCGACTGGCTGCGCGACAACTGCGCGTGTTCCGCGTGCGTGCACGCGATCACGCGCGAACAGGTGTTCGAGATCGCCGATGCGCGCGATGATCTGTCCGCGCTCACCGTGCACGTCGAAACCGATGGCGCGCTGCATGTGGAATGGAACGACGGGCACCGCAGTGCGTGGTCGCCGGGCTGGTTGCGTGCGCACGCGTACGACGACGCATCGCGCGCGGAGCGTCTGGCCGTGCATCGGCGGCACGTATGGACCGGCGACGATGCGACGGCGATCGGCGTGTTCGCGTGGCGCGACGTGATGGAGGACGACCGCGCGTTGCTGGCATGGCTCGGCGCGTTGCAGCGCACGGGGTTGACGCTCGTCGAAGGCGTGCCGGCCGAGCGCGGCCGTGTCGACGAGATCGCGCGCCGCGTCGGCCTGATCCGCGAAAGCAATTTCGGCGTGCTGTTCGACGTCGAATCGAAGCCGCGCCCGGACAGCAATGCGTATACGTCGCTGAATCTTCCGCCGCACACCGATCTGCCGACGCGCGAATTGCAGCCGGGCGTGCAGTTCCTGCACTGTCTCGCGAACGACGCGACGGGCGGCGACAGCATTTTCCTCGATGGCTTCGCGCTCGCGGATGCGTTGCGGCGCGAACATCCGGACGATTTCGAGCGACTCGCATCGACGCCGTTCGAGTTCTGGAACAAGAGCGCGAACAGCGACTACCGCTGTTCGGCGCCGGTGATCGGGCTCGATGCGCGCGGCCATGTGACGGAGGTGCGTGTCGCGAATTTCCTGCGCGGCCCGCTCGATGCGCCGGCCGGCGCGGTGACGGCCGTCTATCGTGCGTATCGGCGGTTCCTCGCGCTGGCGCGCGAGCCGCGTTTTCGCGTGCAGCGCCGGTTGCGGGCCGGCGACATGTGGGCGTTCGACAACCGGCGCGTGCTGCACGCGCGCACCGAGTTCGACCCGTCGACGGGCCGCCGGCACTTGCAGGGCTGTTACGTCGATCGCGACGAGTTGCTGTCGCGGTGGCGCGTGCTGTCGCGATCGGCGCCGGCCGGGGCTGCGGCCGCGGCGCGCTGACCGACACGCACGGCGCCTTCTCGCACACCTGTTCGGGAAAAAGCACCCGGACGCCAGGCGTCCGGGCGAAGCCACCCGCTGCCGGGCGGCGGAGGTATGCGTTTCACAAAAAAGACGAGCCCCGCGAA
Source organism: Burkholderia sp. 9777_1386 (assembly GCF_015712265.1). NCBI lineage: Bacteria > Pseudomonadati > Pseudomonadota > Betaproteobacteria > Burkholderiales > Burkholderiaceae > Burkholderia > Burkholderia sp. 9777_1386. Next base: position 98,097 of record NZ_JACCQB010000008.1, read on the forward strand.
GGGGGCTCGTCCGGACTGCTTGACTTCAGCGCGCGACGCGCGGCGCCCGCCGGGGGCGCGTCGGCTTACTGGCCGAAGAAGATCGAGTCGCGTGCGTTCGACGACGCGGCAGCCGGTGCGCCCGAGTGGACGAGCGGAGCCGGTTGCGCGCCGTAGCCGCTGGTGTCGGCGCCATGAACGCGCGCTTCGGCGCTCTGGATGTCGTTCGGGTAGTACGGGCTCGACAGACCCGGCTTGTAGCCGGCCTTTTCGAGCTGGACCAGTTCGTTGCGCACTTGAGCGCGCGTCACGGTGCTTTGGGCGAATGCGCCGAACGAAGCGGACAGGGCGGCAGCGGCAACGACTGCGGAAACGAGCGATTTCATGGTGACCTCCGGTGTTTTATTGAGTTCGCTCTCGACACCATGTCTTGAGCGGTTGATCAAATCTTAGTCACCGGGCGGTTCAGGGTAAACGCTGATTTTGACGATAGATTGTTTCCTGTCTGGTAACAGTGGAGCGTCGAATCAGTCTTTCAACGGGCTTTCTTTCCGGTTGCCGTAATAAGTATGAAGAATATCGAGATCGCGCGCGGGCGGTTCAGCGTGCTTCGGCCGCCGCATCGAACGGCCGGCCCGGCGCGCGTGCGGCGGGCGCCCCGGCGCTGAGGAAGCGCACGCCCGTGGCGGCTTCCGAGGCCTCCCACAGCAATGCCGCCGACGCCACGTTGCGTGCCGCGCGCGGTACGCTCGCCGGCGCCGGCAGCCCGCGCGACTCGAACCAGCCGGACGGGCCGATGTACGCGCCGCCCGCCAGATCGGGCGACGTTGCCGCATGGATCGCGGGCAGCGCGCCCTGGTCGGCCGGCTGCGCGAGATAACGGTTCGCGGCACGCATCAGCGCGGCGCGGGCCGGGGAACTGTCCATCGCCGGGCCCGCGAACTGCAGGTTGGTCGCCGCGTAGCCGGGGTGTGCGGCGACGCTGATGCCGGCGAACGCCGCGCGCTCGAAACGGCGCTGCAACTCGATCGCGAACACGAGGTTCGCGAGCTTGCTGTCGCAGTAGGCGAGATAACGGTTGTAGCGCTGCGTGGCGCGCAGGTCGTCGACACGAATCCGGCCGCCGCGGTTGAAGCCGCTCGACATCGTGACGACGCGCGCCCGGCGCGCGGCGCGTAGCGCCGGCAGCAACTGGCCGGTCAGCGCGAAATGGCCGAGGTGGTTGGTGCCGAATTGCATCTCGAAGCCGTCGCGCGTGTGCCGCAGCGGCAGGAACATCACACCGGCGTTGTTGCAGAGGATGTCGACGCGGCCGTGGCGTTCGCCGACGTCGGCGGCGAAGCGGGCGATCGACGCGAGATCGGCGAGATCGAGCGGATCGACTTCGACGCGGGCATGAGGATGAAGCCGGCGGATCGCGTCGGCCGCCTGCGCACCGCGTGCGGCGTCGCGGCAGCCCATCACGACCGTCGCGCCTTTCGCGGCCAGCGTTTCCGCGAGCTGCCAGCCGAGACCGCTGTTGGCGCCGGTCACGACCGCGATCTTGCCGCCTTGCGCCGGGACGTGGCGCGCGCTCCATGCATGCATGTCTGCCTCCATTGGCGCAGCCGGTCGGCCGCGGCACGTAATCGTTACATTGAGTGGTGTAACGATAGTGCGGGCGGACGGAGCAGACAAGCGGGGGAACTAGACCGGCGCTTCTAGGGCTGGCGCGTGGCGCCGCGAGCCCGGCGCGCGGCCGGCAGGTGTTACCTGCTGCCGGCCAGCGCGAGCACTTCGGCGGCAGAGATCATGGCGGCGGCGTTCGCGGGGGCCGGGCGCTCGGCCGGGCGGAACACTTCGTCGCCGCGATGGATGACCTGGCGCGACAGCGCGCAGGTGCCGGTGCGCTGCGCGAAGCGGCGGCGCCAGCGCTGTTCGCCGTAGTGACAGCGGCCGGGTTCGACCCAGCGGACGACGAGCAGCGTATCGGAACGTTCGAGGATTTCGACGTGGACGTCGGCGGGATCGAGCGCAGGCAGGGATTTGGAGGCCTTCATTTTGCCGTTTCCTAAAGCCCGTGCGGGTTCGGCCATGGCAGTGGGGTGTCACTACCCAAGGGGGAATCCGTAGGGGTTTCCATGAGTGGTGCGCTAAATGTAAGCGTCTGTGACCGGAAAAAACATCCTGTCTGGCTCAAATTACCTTTTGCCGATTTAGAAACAATCCACGCTTATTTTCTTGAAAAACCAAGGACAAAAAGCCCCGGACGGGGACGTCCGGGGCGGAAAATCGGCCCGCGCGCCGTGTCTGCTCGCCCAGTCACGGGATACATCGCCGGAGGACGGAGGTGCCCGCAGGGATCCTGCGCGGGCGGGGAGGCGATGTACCGGAAGCGCGGTCCGGCAACGCCATGATGGCGTGCGCCACCCGTTGACACCCTGACGCGAACATGACTTTTTTGTCAGGTTGCGCCGCTCGCCGTGCCGAACGACGCCGAACAATTGGCGCAAAGGCCCGCCCGTATTGGCTTTGCGCGGATCGCCCAAGCGAGGCCTCGACGCCGCTCTCACGCCGAATCCTTATCCGCGGGACGGGTTCGCCAGCCCCGGGTAAATACTGAATTCCGATTTCGTGACAAACGCGGGATCCGTTCCTATGATTGGTTGGACCTTTAGTCCTTTGTGCCAATCGGCCGACTGGCGGCCGGCTTTTTCGGAGAGTGCTCATGAGATTGCAGGGCAAACGCGCGCTGGTGACGGCGGCCGGGCAGGGCATCGGCCGTGCGACCGCGCTGCGGTTCGCGCGCGAGGGCGCCGACGTGCTGGCGACCGACATCAACGAAGCCGCGCTGGTGCGGCTCGAAGCCGACGCCGAGCGCGCGGGCGGCCGGCTGGTCACGCGGCGGCTCGACGTCACCGACGCGAACGAGGTGGCCGCGCTCGCCGCGAGCGAACGCGCATTCGACGTGCTGTTCAACTGCGCGGGCTACGTGCACCACGGCTCGATCCTCGACTGCGACGACGACGCGTGGGCGTTCTCGCTGAACCTGAACGTCACGTCGATGTACCGGCTGATCCGCGCGCTGCTGCCCGCGATGCTCGAAGCCGGCGGCGCGTCGATCGTCAACATGGCGTCGGCCGCGTCGAGCGTGAAGGGCGTGCCGAACCGCTTCGTGTACGGCACCACTAAGGCGGCCGTGATCGGGCTGACCAAGGCGGTGGCCGCCGATTTCGTCGAGCGGGGCATCCGCTGCAACGCGATCTGCCCGGGCACGATCGAATCGCCGTCGCTCGAGCAGCGGATCGCCGACCAGGCGCGCACGCGTCACGTGTCGACCGACGAGGTGCGCCAGGCGTTCGTCGCGCGCCAGCCGATCGGCCGCATCGGCACCGCGGACGAAGTGGCCGCGCTCGCGCTGTACCTGGCGTCCGACGAAGCGTCGTTCACCACCGGCACGATTCACCTGATCGACGGCGGCTGGTCAAACTGACCGCGTCAAACTGACCGCCCCTTTCCATCCACTTTCGTTTCCGTTCGGACGACGATATGAAACTGCTGAGATTTGGCGACAAACACCATGAAAAACCGGGCCTGCTGGATGCGCAGGGCCACATTCGCGATCTGTCCGGCGTGATCGACGACATCGCCGGCGACGCGCTGACGCCCGCGTCGCTCGCGCGGCTGCGCGACATCCCGCCGTCGTCGCTGCCGCTCGTCGAAGGCACGCCGCGGCTCGGCGCGTGCGTCGGCCGCGTCGGCAAGTTCATCTGCATCGGGCTCAACTACTCGGATCACGCGGCCGAATCGGGGATGGAGGTGCCGAAGGAGCCCGTCGTGTTCGGCAAGTGGACGAGCGCGATCTCCGGCCCGAACGACGACGTCGAAATCCCGCGCGGCTCCGAGAAGACCGACTGGGAAGTCGAGCTCGGCGTGGTGATCGGCCAGGGCGGCCGCTATATCGACGAAGCCGATGCGCTGTCGCACGTCGCCGGTTACTGCGTCGTGAACGACGTGTCGGAGCGCGAATATCAGCTCGAACGCGGCGGCACGTGGGACAAGGGCAAGGGCAACGACACGTTCGGCCCGCTCGGGCCCTGGCTCGTGACGGCCGACGAAGTGCCCGAACCGCACGCGCTGCGGCTGTGGCTGGACGTGGACGGCCACCGCTACCAGAACGGCTCGACCGCGACGATGGTGTTCCGCGTGCCGCACCTGATCAGCTACCTGAGCCGCTTCATGAGCTTGCAGCCGGGCGACGTGATCTCGACCGGCACGCCGCCGGGCGTCGGCCTCGGGCAGAAGCCGCCCGTCTACCTGCGCGCCGGACAAGTGATCACGCTCGGCATCGACGGGCTCGGCGAGCAACGCCAGCGCACCGTGCAGGCCTGATTCCCTTTAACGGACGGTTCGTCATGCCTATCATTCGATCGATGCGCGTCCTCGACGTGCGCTTTCCGACCTCGCGCCAGCTCGACGGCTCCGACGCGATGAATCCGGACCCCGATTATTCGGCGGCCTACGTCGTGCTCGAAACCGACCACGACGGGCTCGAAGGTCACGGGCTCACGTTCACCATCGGGCGCGGCAACGAAATCTGCTGTGCGGCGATCGACGCGATGCGTCACCTCGTCGTCGGCCTGGACCTCGACTGGATCCGCGAGGACATGGGCCGTTTCTGGCGGCACGTCACGTCGGACAGCCAGTTGCGCTGGATCGGCCCCGACAAGGGCGCGATCCACCTGGCGACGGGCGCCGTCGTCAATGCGGTGTGGGATTTGTGGGCGAAGGCCGTCGGCAAGCCGCTGTGGCGGCTCGTCGCCGACATGAGTCCGGAGGAGCTGGTGCGGGCGATCGACTTCCGCTACCTGACCGACTGCCTGAGCCCGGACGAAGCGCTCGAGCTGCTGCGCCGGCAGGCGCCCGGCAAGGCCGCGCGGATCGCCGCGCTCGAGCGCGACGGCTACCCGTGCTACACGACGTCGGCCGGCTGGCTCGGCTACAGCGACGACAAGCTGCGCCGGCTGTGCCGCGAGGCGGTGGAAGAAGGCTTCGACCACGTGAAGCTGAAAGTCGGCGGGAACCTCGAGGACGACATCCGCCGCGTGACGATCGCGCGCGAGGTGATCGGCCCCGACCGCAAGCTGATGATCGACGCGAACCAGGTGTGGGAAGTCGACGAGGCGATCGACTGGGTGCGCGAGCTCGCGTTCGCGCGGCCGTGGTTCATCGAGGAGCCGACGAGCCCCGACGACGTCGAAGGGCATCGCAAGATCCGCAAGGCGATCGCGCCGGTGCAGGTCGCGACCGGCGAGATGTGCCAGAACCGCGTGCTGTTCAAGCAGTTCATCGCGCGCGGCGCGATCGACGTCGTGCAGATCGACGCGTGCCGGCTCGGCGGTGTGAACGAGATTCTCGCGGTGATGCTGATGGCCGCGAAGTACGGGCTGCCGGTGTGTCCGCATGCGGGCGGCGTCGGGCTGTGCGAGTACGTGCAGCACCTGTCGATGATCGATTACGTGTGCATTTCCGGCACGAAGGAAGGGCGCGTGACCGAGTACGTCGACCACCTGCACGAGCATTTCGTCGAACCGTGCGTGGTGCGCGGCGCGGCGTACATGCCGCCGACGGCGCCCGGTTTCTCGATCGAGATGAAGCCCGAATCGCTGGAGCAATACCGGTTCCGCGGCTGACGCGGGGCGACGCGCGACGGCGCGCCGCGCGCGCCGTGCGCGGCGACAACATGAACGACGGAGACGCGAAGTGGATTTGAATCTGCAAGACAAGGTCGTGATCGTGACCGGCGGCGCGTCGGGCATCGGCGCCGCGATCTCGATGCGGCTGGCCGGCGAGGGCGCGATACCGGTGGTGTTCGCGCGCCACGCGCCCGACGACGCCTTCTGGCGCGAACTCGCGCAGCATCAGCCGCGCGCTGCGTGCGTGAGCGTCGAGCTGCAGGACGACGCGCAGTGTCGCGACGCCGTCGCGCAGACCGTCGCGCGCTTCGGCCGCCTCGACGGCCTCGTCAACAACGCGGGCGTCAACGACAGCATCGGGCTCGACGCCGGACGCGATGCGTTCGTCGCGTCGCTCGAACGCAACCTGATCCATTACTACGTGATGGCGCACTACTGCGTGCCGCACCTGAAGGCGGCGCGCGGCGCGATCGTCAACATTTCGTCGAAGACGGCCGTGACCGGGCAGGGCAACACGAGCGGCTATTGCGCGTCGAAGGGCGCGCAGCTCGCGCTGACACGTGAATGGGCGGTCGCGTTGCGCGACGACGGCGTGCGCGTGAACGCGGTGATTCCCGCCGAGGTGATGACGCCGCTCTACCAGAACTGGATCGCCGGTTTCGACGATCCGGAGGCGAAAGTCGCGGAAATTGCCGGCAAGGTGCCGCTCGGCCGGCGCTTCACGACGGCCGACGAGATCGCCGATACGGCCGTGTTCCTGCTGTCGGATCGCGCATCGCACACGACGGGCCAGTGGCTGTTCGTCGATGGCGGCTACACGCATCTCGATCGTGCGATCGGTTGAGGGCCGCGTTCCATGCAACCCGACCCGACCCCGAACACCCCGCCGCCGCTGATCGCGCTGACCGGCATCGGCAAGCGCTTTCCGGGCGTGCAGGCGCTCGACGATTGCCGTTTCGACCTGCATGCGGGTGAAGTGCATGCGCTGATGGGCGAGAACGGCGCCGGCAAGTCGACGCTGATGAAGATACTCGCGGGCGTCTACCAGCGCGACGCGGGCGAGATCCGGATGGACGGCCGCCCGGTGGAGATCGCCGACCCGCGTGCCGCGCAGGCGCTCGGCATCGGCATCATCCATCAGGAACTGAACCTGATGAATCACCTGAGCGTCGCACAGAACATCTTCATCGGCCGCGAGCCGCGCGGCCGCTTCGGCGTGTTCGTCGACGAAGACAGGCTGAACCGGGACGCTGCCGCGATCTTCCGGCGGATGCGGCTCGATCTCGATCCGCGCACGCCGGTCGGCCGGCTGACGGTCGCGAAGCAGCAGATGGTCGAGATCGCGAAGGCGCTGTCGTTCGACTCGCGCGTGCTGATCATGGACGAGCCGACCGCCGCGCTGAACAACGCGGAGATCGCCGAGCTGTTCCGCATCATCCGCGACCTGCGCGCGAACGGCGTCGGCATCATCTACATCTCGCACAAGATGGACGAGCTGCGCCAGATCGCCGATCGCGTGACCGTGATGCGCGACGGCAAGTACGTCGCGACCGTGCCGATGGCGGACACGTCGATGGACACGATCATCTCGATGATGGTCGGCCGCCAGCTCGATGCGCAAACCCGCACGCCGCCCGATACGTCCGCGAACGAGATCGCGCTCGAAGTGCGCGGGCTGTCGCGCGGCCGCGCGATCCGCGACGTCGGCTTCACGCTGCGGCGCGGCGAGATCCTCGGCTTCGCCGGGCTGATGGGCGCGGGCCGCACCGAGGTCGCGCGCGCGGTGTTCGGCGCGGATCCGGTCGACGCGGGCGAGATCCGCGTGCACGGCAGGGCCGTGACGATCCGCACGCCGGCCGACGCGGTGAAGTTCGGCATCGGCTACCTGTCCGAGGATCGCAAGCACTTCGGGCTCGCGGTCGGGATGGACGTGCAGAACAACATCGCGCTGTCGAGCATGCGCCGCTTCGTGCGCCGCGGCATGTTCCTCGATGCGCGCGGGATGCGCGAGGCCGCGCAGTCGTACGTGCGCCAGCTCGCGATCCGCACGCCGTCGGTCGCGCAGCCCGCGCGGCTCTTGTCGGGCGGCAACCAGCAGAAGATCGTGATCGCGAAGTGGCTGCTGCGCGACTGCGACATCCTGTTCTTCGACGAACCGACGCGCGGCATCGACGTCGGCGCGAAAAGCGAGATCTACAAGCTGCTCGACGCGCTGGCCGCCGACGGCAAGGCGATCGTGATGATCTCGTCGGAGCTGCCCGAGGTGCTGCGCATGAGCCACCGGATCCTCGTGATGTGCGAAGGCCGCGTGACCGGCGAATTGCGCGCGGCCGACGCCACGCAGGAAAAGATCATGCAGCTCGCGACGCAGCGCGAGTCGACCGTATTGTCCTGAATCAGACGCTCAGACGCCTACCCGATCATGTCCAACGATACGCATCCCGTTCCGTCCCTGGCCACCGGCGACACGCCGGCCGCCGCAGCGAGCCTGAAATCGCGCTTCTTCAACCCGGCCGCGCGGCAGAAGCTGCTCGCGTTCGCGAGCCTCGTGCTGCTGATCGTGTTCTTCAGCTTCGCGTCGTCGAACTTCCTCGAAGTCGACAACCTCGTGTCGATCCTGCAGGCCACCGCCGTGAACGGCGTGCTGGCCGTCGCCTGTACGTACGTGATCATCACGTCCGGCATCGACCTGTCGGTCGGCACGCTGATGACGTTCTGCGCGGTGATGGCCGGCGTCGTGCTGACGAAATGGGGCATGCCGCTGCCGCTCGGGATTCTGGCGGCGCTGGGCTTCGGCGCGCTGTCGGGCTGCGTGTCGGGCATCGTGATCGCGAAGATGAAGGTGCCGCCGTTCATCGCGACGCTCGGCATGATGATGTTGCTCAAGGGGTTGTCGCTCGTGATCTCCGGCACGCGGCCGATCTACTTCAACGACACGCCGGGCTTCACGTCGATCGCGCAGGATTCGCTGATCGGCAACCTGATTCCCGCGCTGCCGATCCCGAACGCGGTGCTGATCCTGTTCCTCGTCGCGATCGGCGCGTCGATCGTGCTGAACCGCACCATCTTCGGCCGCTACACGTTCGCGCTCGGCAGCAACGAGGAGGCGCTCAGGCTGTCCGGCGTGAACGTCGACGCGTGGAAGATCGCCGTCTACACGTTCAGCGGCGCGGTGTGCGGGATCGCCGGCCTGCTGATCGCGTCGCGGCTGAACTCCGCGCAGCCGGCGCTCGGGCAGGGCTACGAGCTCGATGCGATCGCGGCCGTCGTGATCGGCGGCACGTCGCTGTCGGGCGGCGCGGGCAGCATCGTCGGCACCATCATCGGCGCGTTCATCATGAGCGTGCTGACCAACGGCCTGCGCATCATGTCGGTCGCGCAGGAATGGCAGACGGTCGTGACGGGCGTGATCATCATCCTCGCCGTCTACGTGGACATCCTGCGCCGGCGGCGCCGCTGACGCAGGTACGGGCGCAAGCACGCATGGGCTTCACCGCCGGCCGGGCCGGCATTTCAGTCGATACCAACCAAGGAGACGCGAAGTGATCAGGAGCAAGGTGTTGAACGCGATCGTCGGGCTGACGTTTGCCGTCGGCGTCACGGCCGGCGCGCAGGCGCAGGAAACCTACATCCCGCTGATCTCGAAAGGCTTCCAGCATCAGTTCTGGCAGGCCGTGAAATCGGGCGCGATGCAGGCGGCGAAGGACTACAAGGTGAAGGTGACGTTCGAAGGGCCGGAAACCGAGGCGATGGTCGACAAGCAGATCGACATGCTGTCGGCCGCGATCGCGAAGAAACCGGCCGCGCTCGGCTTCGCGGCGCTCGACAGCAAGGCCGCGCTGCCGCTCCTGAAGAAGGCGCAGGCCGAGAAGATTCCGGTGATCGCGTTCGACTCGGGCGTGGACAGCGACATTCCGGTGACGACGGCCGCGACCAACAACAAGGCGGCCGCCGCGCTCGCCGCCGACAAGCTCGCCGCGCTGATCGGCGACGAAGGCGAGGTGGCCGTGGTCGCGCACGACCAGACGAGCCGCACCGGCATCGACCGCCGCGACGGCTTCCTCGAACGGATGAAGTCCGCGCATCCGAAGGTACAGGTCGTGACCGTGCAGTACGGCGAGGGCGACCAGCTGAAGTCGACCGAGGTGACGAAGTCGATCCTGCAGGCGTATCCGAAGCTCAAGGGGCTGTTCGGCACCAACGAAGGCTCGGCGATCGGCGTGGTCAACGGCGTGCGCGAGATGAAGCGCAAGGTCGTGATCATCGGCTACGATTCCGGCAAGCAGCAGAAGGACGCGATCCGCAGCGGGCTGATGGCCGGCGCGATCACGCAGAACCCGATCGGGATCGGCTACAAGACCGTCGAGGCGGCCGTGAAGGCGATCAAGGGCGAGAAGCTGCCGAAGGTCATCGATACCGGGTTCTACTGGTACGACAAGACCAATATCGACGATCCGAAGATCACGGCGGTGTTGTACGACTGAACGTGGCGAATGGTGGCGACGATGCGGGCCGTCGCCGCCGCGGCGATTGAACACGAGGGCATCATGGGCGCAGTGCGTATCGATTCGCATCAGCACTTCTGGCGTTATCGCGCGGCCGACTATCCGTGGATCGGCCCCGGCATGGGCGTGCTCGCGCGCGACTACCTGCCCGACGCGCTGTGGCCGCAGATGCATGCGCAGGCGCTCGGCGCGTCGATCGCGGTGCAGGCGCGCGCCGGGCGCGACGAGACGGCATTCCTGCTCGACCTCGCGCGCGACGACGCACGCATCGCGGCGGTGGTCGGCTGGGAGGATCTCGGCGCGCCGGCGCTGGCCGACCGTGTCGCCGAGTGGCGCAGCCCGAAGCTGCGCGGCTTTCGTCACCAGGTGCAGGACGAAGCCGACGTCGGCGCGTTCGTCGCCGATCCCGGCTTCAATCGCGGTGTCGCGTGGCTGCAGGCGAACGGTTACGTGTACGACGTGCTCGTGTTCGAGCGCCAGTTGCCGGACGTGCGTGCGTTCTGCGCGCGGCACGACGCGCACTGGCTCGTGCTCGATCACTGCGGCAAGCCGGCGCTCGCCGCGTTCGAGCGCGACGACACGGCATTTCCGCGCTGGCGTGCGGCGCTGCGCGAGCTGGGCGCGCTGCCGCACGTCGTGTGCAAGCTGTCGGGGCTCGTGACCGAGGCCGACTGGCGGCGCGGCCTGCGCGGGCAGGATATCCGGCATGTCGAACAGTGCCTCGACGCGGCGCTCGACGCGTTCGGCCCGCAGCGGCTGATGTTCGGCTCGGACTGGCCCGTGTGCCTGCTCGCGGCGTCGTATGACGAAGTGGCGTCGCTCGTCGAGCGCTGGGCCGAATCGCGGCTGTCGGCGGCCGAGCGCGACGCGTTGTGGGGCGGCACGGCCGCGCGTTGCTACGCGGTGCCGGGCGACATGAAGCGCGGCATATAAAATAGGCGCGAGCGGTCTGCCGATTCGTCAGACCGTCCGGAACGAAACCGATTACCAGCGTCAACGTATGTCCATCCAGCCGATTCAGAACCGCCGCCTCTACCAGCAGATCGCCGACAAGCTCAGCGCGATGATCGAGTCCGGCGATTTCCCGCCAGGCAGCTATCTGCCGCCCGAGCGCGAACTGGCCGAACGCTTCGGCGTGTCGCGCACGTCGGTGCGCGAGGCGCTGATCGCGCTCGAAGTGAACGGGCTCGTCAGCGTGCGCGTCGGCGACGGCGTGAAGGTGCGCCACCCGGAAGCGGCTGCCGTGCCCGAACCCGCGCCGGCGCCCGACGCGAAGGTCGCGCCGTTCTCGATCGTCGAAATCGATCCCGAACTCGGCATCGCGCTCGACCTCGATACCGAAATCCCGCCGTTCGCGCTGCTGCAGGCGCGCCGGCTGATCGAGCCGGAAGCCGCGTCGCTGGCCGCGAAGCATGGCTCGGACGCGCAGATCGAAGGGATTCACGAAGCGTTCCTGCGCAACCAGGACGACAACCGCAGCGGCTCGCTCACGCACCCGGGCGACCGGCTGTTCCACATCCGCATCGCGGAAGCGAGCGACAACCCCGCGTATGCGCTGATGATCAAGCAGTTGCTCGCGCACAAGTACGATCTGATGTTCCAGCGGCTGCAGTCGCTGTACATGCCGAACGACATGCCGCACCGGTCCGAACTCGAGCATCGCGCGATCCTCGACGCGATCCGCGCGCGCGACCCGGACGCCGCGCGCCGCGCGATGGCCGAGCATCTCGACGAAGTGATCCGCATCTTCGGCCGCGCGCTCGACTGAGCGCACGAATCGATTTCCTGCATGTCGGGAAGCGGCGCACGCGACGCGGACCCTTCCGGGTGTCGATGCGGCGTCCGCACCGTGCGAGCGCACCGGCCGTCGGGACAGAACGAACGCTGCGCTGCGAGCGACGCGCGCCGGTCGACCGGCACGCCGCTCGCGCGCCGAATGGAGTGTGACGAATGCGCGTGAACGATTGCCACAATTTCCACGACTTCCGCGAACTCGCCAGGCGGCGGTTGCCGGGACCGATCTTCAACTACATCGACGGTGCGGCCGACGATGAAGCCACGTATCGACGCAACACGCGTGCGTTCGAACGCTGCGATCTGGTGCCGAACGTGTTGCGCGGCGTGCGTGATGTCGACCTGTCGGTGACGGTCATGGGGCAGAAGCTCGGCATGCCGGTCTATTGTTCGCCGACGGCGCTGCAACGCCTGTTTCATCATGACGGCGAGCGCGCGGTCGCCGCCGCGGCTGCGAAATTCGACACGATGTTCGGCGTGTCGTCGCTCGGCACCGTGAGCCTGGAAGAAGCGCGTGCGATCAGCCAGGGCCCGCAGGTCTACCAGTTCTACTTTCACAAGGATCGCGGCCTCAATCGCGAGATGATGAACCGCTCGAGGGACGCCGGCGTGAACGTGATGATGCTGACGGTGGACAGCATTACCGGCGGCAATCGCGAGCGCGACAAGCGCACCGGTTTTTCGATTCCATTCCGGCTGACTCTCGCGGGGCTGACCGAGTTCGCGTTGAAGCCGGCCTGGGCCATCAACTATCTGACCCACGAGCGGTTCCGTTTGCCGCAACTCGACCGGCATGTCGACATGGGCGGCGGCGCGATGTCGATCAGCCGCTACTTCACGGACATGCTGGATCCGTCGATGTCATGGGACGACGTCGCCGCGATGGTGCGGGAGTGGAACGGGCAGTTTTGCCTGAAAGGCGTGATGTCGGTCGACGATGCCCGCCGGGCGGTGGACATCGGCTGTACCGGCATCGTGTTGTCGAACCACGGCGGACGGCAACTGGACGGTTCGCGCGCGGCGTTCGATCAGCTTGCCGAGATCGTCGACGCGGTGGGCGACCGGATCGACGTGATGATGGATGGCGGCGTGCAGCGCGGTTCGCACGTACTGAAGGCGCTGGCGTTGGGGGCGAAGGCCGTCGGGCTGGGACGCTATTACCTGTTCCCGCTCGCCGCCGCCGGGCAGCCCGGCGTCGAGCGCGCGTTGCAACTGATGCGGGCAGAGATCGAACGGGACATGCGGCTGATGGGCTGCGCGTCCGTTGCGCAGCTCGGGCGAGATCAGCTGCGCTTTCGCTGACGACGCCGGATTCGACGCCATTCGGGGCGGCGCGTCGGGGGATCGCCTGCTCAGAAGCGATCCGCGCGATACGGCGCCGGGTCGGTGAACGGCGCTTCGCCGGTCATCATCTCGGCGAGCAGGCGGCCGGTGACGGGGCCGAGCGTCAGGCCGTGATGGTTGTGGCCGAACGCGAACCACAGCCCGCGATGCGCGGGCGCGGGGCCGATCACCGGGCGCATGTCGGGCGTGCACGGCCGGAAGCCGAGCCACGGATGCGGGTCGAGCCGCTCGCCGAACCCGAACACCGGCCGCGCGACGCGTTCCGCGCGTTCGAGCTGCACGCCCGTTGGCGGAAGCCCGCGCCGCGCGATCTCGACGCCGGTCGTCAGCCGCAATCCGCGCCGCATCGGCGCGATCACGTAACCGTATTCGCGATCGACGATCGGCGCCGACGGCACGCCGCGCGCGGACGGCGCGTAGTGCATGTGATAGCCGCGCTTCTCGCGCAGCGGAATCTTGTAGCCGAACTTGCCGAACACCGTGTCGGACCACGGGCCGAGCGCGACGACGACGGCCGGCGCGGCCGCCGGGCCGTCGCCGGTCTTCACCTGCCAGCCGGGTGACAGCGCGTCGAGGCTCGCGGCGTCGCCCGTCAGCAGCGTGCCGCCGCCCCGCGCGAACAGCTGCGCATACGCTTTGACGAGCGCGGCCGGATCGACGACGCTTTTCGGGTCGAGCCAGTGCAGCGCGCCGCAGAAGCCCGCCGCGAGGCTCGGTTCATGCGCGAGCAGCGCGGCCGCGTCGAGCGGCGTGATGCCGAGCCCGTGGCGGCGCGCGGTGAGGCCGGCCTCGGCCACGCCGCGTTCGAATGCGGCCGGCGTGCGGAACGCTTCCAGCCAGCCGTTCGCGCGAATCAGTTCGCCGGCGCCGGCCCGGGCGATCAGCGCGTCGTGTTCGACGATGCAGCGTTCGATCAGCGGCAGCATGTCGCGCGAGGCCGCCGCGTGACGCAGCGGCGCCGATTCCCACCAGAACCGCGCGAGCCACGGCGCGAACGCGGGCAGCGACGCGCTGTGCCAGTAGAGGTCGGTCGAGCGATTCAGCGCATAGCGCATCAGCGTGAACGGACTGCGCGGGAACGGGTACGGTTCGACCGACGAGCGCTCGATCAGCCCGGCATTGCCGAAGCTCGTGCCTTCGCCGGGTGCGCCGCGATCGACGAGCGCAACCTTGCGCCCGCGATCCTGCAGGTGCAGCGCGGCGGAGACGCCGACGATGCCGGCGCCGAGAACGATGACGTCGAAATCCATCGATGACGGGAGAGAGGTTGATATAGGTTGCGAGCCGACATCGTGGTCGGAGCGAATACCGCGGGCTGCCCCCGTACGGCTTGTTATTAGGATACTCGCGATGTCATTCGATTCGCAAAATCACTGGGGGTCTGCTGGGCTGCACTTCACGATTTGCGACAATCTGAATTATGCTCGGACGCAAAGTCCAAGGTCAGAGGCCGTCCGTCGGCATTGGACGACTGCGCTCCATTCATGTAACTCCATGATTTAGAATGGAATCGTGAACGGGCCTATGGCGGCGCTCCGGATTGCCGCTGGCCCCTGCGTTTCGCCGACGTTGAGCGCATCGGCCGTGGGCGGGACACCCATCTATCATGCTGGTGGTTGGGGCCTCTTGAGTCGATAGAGATACAAGGATGAAACGGGAACCGGTTGAAGGCGTGCAGCCTGAGGTGTTGCGTTGGGCGAGGGAAACGGTCGGACTGTCGATCGACGAGGTCGCGACCATGCTTCGCGCAGCGCCGAGCGAAGTGGCTGACTGGGAAACGGGCGCCGGGGCGCCGACATACGCTCAACTCGAGAAGCTCGCGTATCAGGTATTCAAGAGACCGCTTGCAGTTTTTTTTCTTCCGGCGCCGCCCGAGGAAAAGGTTCCGCAGCGGGAGTTTCGCACGCTTCCGGAAACGGACATGCGCTCGCTTGCTCGCGACACCTATCTGCAGATCCGGCAAGCGCATGCATTCCAGCTATCGCTCAAAGAGGTGTTTAACGGACGTAATCCTGCGGATAAGTTGATCTGGAAATCCCTGGCGCTTTCGTTGTCGGAGCCTGTATCGGCGCAAGCTCACAAGGTTCGTCGCTTGCTGGGTATCACGCTCGATGAGCAGACCTCGTGGCGTAACGATGATCTCGCGCTCAAACAGTGGCGGAAGGCTATCGAAGACGCTGGTGTCTTTGTCTTCAAGTCGTCGTTCAAGCAGCGCGAGATTTCGGGATTTTGCCTGATGGACGAGGCATTCCCGATCATTTATCTCAACAACAGTACGACGAAGACGCGTCAGATATTCAGTCTTTTGCACGAACTGGCGCATTTGCTCCTGAGCATGAATGGGTTGAGCAAGCTCGATTCCGGCTATATTGATGCGCTTCCGAAAGCGGAGCGGGAAATTGAGCGATTCTGCAACGCCATAGCAGCGGAAGTACTGATTCCACCATCGGCTTTCGACCGCCTCGTGGCAGGACATCCCTCCGACGTTGAATCCGCGCCCGACGAGATGTTCGCCGAACTGGCCAGCTATTTTGGTGTGAGTCGTGAGGCGGTGCTGCGGCGATTGCTGGACCAGGGACGAGTGAGTCAGGCGTTCTACAAACGTAAGGCAACGATCTGGTCAGCGCAGCAGAGAGAGGCGAAGGGAGGAAGCTACTATGCGAATCAAGGCGCATATCTGAGTGACCGCTTTGCTCGGGAGGTCGTCGGACGCCACTATCGGCATCAAATCACGCTTGAGCAGGCCGCGGACTTTCTCGGCATCAAACCCAAAAGCTTTGCCGGATTCGAAGAGCATGTTCTTCATGGGGCCGGTGCATGATTTATGTGTTTGACACCAGTTCCATTCGATCGTTGCAACATTTCTATCCGCGTGTGTTCCGAAGTATCTGGCAGGGCATCGAAAAGCTCGTGGGTCAGAGGCGATTGATTTCGACTAGAGAAGTGTTGAACGAGATCGAGCGCCAGGCTGTCAGTGCAGATGTATTGACGTGGGTGAAAGGCAACCGATCACTGTTCACGACGCCGAGCGCGGACGAATTGCGGTTTGTCGCTTCGATTTTGCAGATCAAACATTTTCAGGCACTTATCGGTCAACAGCAGCGACTCAAAGGGACGCCAGTCGCTGATCCGTTCGTTATAGCGTGCGCCAAGGTCTGTCTGGGGACGGTTGTGACGGAAGAGGGATGGTTGCATGCGGGCGACGGACTTGTGCCTAAACCGCATGCAGCGAAGATACCCAATGTATGCGCGCATTTCGAAATCCCATGCATTGATCTCGAAGAATTCATGCATCAGCAGGATTGGCAGTTCTGACCGACAAGCATCAACTCATCGAGAACAGCTTTCCCCACCGCGCCAGCACGCCCGTATCGACGCCGGCCATCCGCAACGCCTTCCACACGACCGTCGACACCGTGTCGTAAGCCGCGATGCCCGTCGCCTGTTCGAACGGCCCGGCCAGATGCGCGGCATGCAGGTTCGTGCAGAACGTCGCCACCGCATCCGGCCACGCCTGTGCCGTCTTGCGCATCAACGCCGCGAGCTGCGTATCGGGCACGTCCGCGAAGCTGGCGTTGTCGCGCAGCCCGAGATGCCGTTCGGCCACGCAGTCGATGCCGAGCTGCGCATACTGACGCACGATCCGTTGCTGCACGTCGTCGAGATACGGCGTGACGAGGCCGAGCCGCCGCACGCCGGTGCGCTCGAGCAACTCGTTCAGCGCGAGCACCGACGTCGTCGCCGGGATGCCGGTCGCTTTTTCGATGCCGCGGCAAAGCGCGGCATCGCGCTCGAAGCCGAGCCAGCCGGCCGACGTGCCGCTCCAGCCGATCACGTCGACGCGCGCGTCGGCGAGCTGCCGCGCCGCGACGAGGATGTGCGCCGCGTCGAACTGGTCGAGCGCGGCCGCGCTGAGCGCGATCTCGGTCACGGTGAAGCGCGCGAAATGCACGCTGACGTGTGGCAGGCCGGCGACGATCGCGCTCGTCAGCGGCTCGAGCGCGGTGTTCGACGACGGCGTCAGGATGCCGATGCGGATGCGCGGATTCATCGGATGGCCTCCGCTCAGTCGAGCAACTGCCGCACCGCGGCGACGGCCGCACGGCGCAACGCGGCAAGGTCGAGCCCCGGGATCTCGCCGTTGTCCACCACGATCCGACCGTTCACGATGTTGTACTTCACCGGCGCGGGCTCGCCGGCCGCCACCGGCGCGATCGCATGGTCGTGGAAACCGTTGAAGCGCGGTCCGCTCACGTCGTACAGCACGAGATCGGCGGCTTGTCCGACCCCGAGCGTGCCGACCGCATCCAGCCCGAGCACGCGGGCGCCGCCTTGCGTGCCCCAATGCAGCACGTCCTCGATCGTGGTGGCCGACGCGCCGTGCGCCGCGCGATGCACGAGCCACGCGAAATTCGCCTCGTGCGTCATGCTGCCCGATTCGTTCGACGCGACGCCGTCGACGCCCAGCGACACCGGCACGCCGGTCGCCGCCATGCGCGGCGCGGGCGCGATGCCGCTGCCGAGCCGTGCATTGCTGACGGGGCAGTGCGAGCAGCCGGTGCCGGTGTCCGCGAGCATCGCGATCTCGCTCGCCTCGAGATGAACGAGGTGCGCGAACCACACGTCCGGGCCGAGCCATTCGCGCTCGGCGACGAATTCGACGGGCAGCTTGCCGTAGCGCTCGCGGCAGAAATCGACGTAGCGGGTCGTCTCGGACAGGTGCGAATGCAGCCGCAGACCCATGCCGCGCGCCGCCCGCGCGACTTCCGGCAGCAGGTCCGGCGGCAGCGAGAAGGTCGGCGTCGTCGGCGCGACGACCACGCGGCGCATCGATGCCGCGCCCGCGTCGTGATAGCGCGCCTTCAGCCGTTCGATATCCGCGAGCATCTGATCGAGCGTCTCGGGCTGCAGCGCGGTGCCGGCGAACCCCGGATGATCGCCGGCCGCCTGCAATGCGCCGCCGCGGCACAGCACGAAGCGCATGCCGAAGGCGGCGGCTTCGTCGAACAGCAGGTCGCCGGTCTCGGTCGTGCCGCCCGCGTGGTACAGGTAATGATGATCGGCGCAGGTCGTCACGCCGGACAGCAGCAGTTCCGCGAAGCCGAGCCGCGCGGCGATGCGCGCGAGTTCCGGCGTGAAGCGGGCGACGCGCGGATACGGGACGGCGGCAAGCCATGCCTGCAGGTCGGCGTTGATGCCGGCCGGCACGCCTTTCAGCAGGTTCTGGAACAGATGATGGTGCGTGTTGATCCAGCCCGGATAGACGACGCAATGGCTCGCATCGATCACGCGCTCGCCGGGTAGCGGCGCGAGATCGGGTGCGATCGTCTCGATCCGGCCGTCGCGGATGCGCAGGTCGGGCCGGCCGAGCCGCGCGGCGTCGCCGGGGTGGCCGCTCATGACCGCGAGCGGGTGGCGGATCAGCAGCGAAGAACAAGGAACGCTCATGGTCGGGTCTCCTCGGATTCGGATAGTCGGGTCACGGGTTGTCGTGCGCCGCGCGCCGCCGTGAGGCCGCGCGCGGCATGAAGCCGGTCAGTCGCACTCGCGCGCCATCGGGCTGCGGGGCGCGGCATCGGCACGGGCATGCGTTTCAACGGGGGCGCCCGCCGGCACGCCGTTGAGCAACGCATTGAGCAGCACCGACACGAGGCAGGCGATCACGACGCCGCTGTGCAGGAACGGCTGCGTCCAGTCGGGCATGTGCGCGAACACCTTCGGCGCCATCACCGGAATCAGCGCGGTCGCGATCGTGAAGCCGACGATCAGCACGTTGTAGCGGTTGTTCTCGAAATCGACCTTCGCGAGCGTCTGCACGCCGGCCGCGACGACCACGCCGAACATCGCGATACCCGCGCCGCCGAGCGCGGCCGACGGCGTCGACGCGACGATCGCGCCGATCTTCGGCACCAGCGCGACGACGCACATCAGCACGCCGCTGACCGCGACGATCCAGCGGCTGCGCACGCCGGTCAGGATCACGAGCCCGACGTTCTCCATGAACGCGATGAACGGAAACGCGGCGAACGTGCCGGCGATCGCGCTCGCGATGCCGTTCGCACGCAGCCCGCACACGACGTCCTCCTCGCTCACCTGTTTCTCGACGATGTCGCCGATCGCGACGAACAGGCCCATCGATTCGACCATCTGCACGATCATCACGACGACCATCGTCAGCACCGGCACGATCGCGAACACGGGCGTGCCGAAATGGAACGGGTAGGGCACGGTGAACCACGGCGCGGCCGCGACGTTCGTGAAGTTGCCCATCCCGAGCGCGATCGCGAGCAGGCTGCCGGCCACCAGCCCGATCAGCACCGACAGGTTGCGCAGGAACGCGTTCGCGAAGCGGTTGACCGCGAGGATCACGACCGCGACGACGAGCGCGACCGCGAGGAACGACAGCTCGCCGAACTGCAGCTTCGCCGCGTCGCCGCCGCCGGCCCACTGATATGCGACCGGAAACAGCTGCAGCCCGATCACGGTGACGATGCAGCCCGTCACGACCGGCGGGAACAGGCGGCGCAGCCGGCCGACCAGCGGCGCCGCGAAGGTCGTGATGATGCCCGCGCCGATCACCGCGCCGCACACGCCGGCGAACCCGACGCCCGGCGTCAGGCCGATCGCGATCACCGGGCCGACGCTGCTGAACGCGACGCCCTGCAGGATCGGCAAGCGCACGCCGAGCTTCCACACGCCGACCGTTTGCAGGATCGTCGAGATGCCGGAACAGAACAGCGCGGTGCTGATCAGCACGGTCGTATCGGCGGGCGACATCTTCAAGGCCGATGCGACGATCAGCGGCACCGCGATCGCGCCGATATACGCGACGAGCATGTGCTGCAGGCCGAGCGTCAGCATCTGGCGGCGCGGCAGGACCCGATCGACGGGATGTGAAGCAGAGTTCATGGGCGTGTCTCCTGAGGTTCGTTATCGGGCGGGCGCATGGCGCACCCGCCTGGCGTGCCCGTCAGGCCGCGACCGGCGCGGCGAGACAGGCATGGAAACGGTCGGTCAGCGCGGCGCGATCGAGATCGCGGCCGATGAAAACGATGCGCGACGAGCGCGGCTCGCAGCCCCACGCCTGCGCGGCGCGCAGTTCGATCACGCCGTGCACGCCCTGCAGCACGTAGCGCTGCGCGCGACCCTGCACGGCGAGGATGCCCTTCATCCGGAACAGGTTCGCGGTGTCGGCGCGGCGCAGCTCGCCGAGCCAGGCTTCGAGCGCGTCGAGATCGACGTCCGCGTCGACTTCGATGCCGACCGACGATACGCTTGCGTCGTGTTCGTGGTGATCGTCGTGGTCGTCGTGCGGATGATCGCCGTGTGCGTCGTGGCCGTGCGCATGCGTGTGTTCGTGTTCGTCCGCATGCGGCGCCTCGACCGCCAGCCCGTCGCTCTCGACGAGAATCTGCGCGAATTCGTTCGCGCCGATCCCGAGGATGCGATCGAGATCGACCTGCGCGTAGCTCGACGTCACGATCTCGGCGGTGCTGTTCAACTCGCGCAGCCGCGCGGTCAGCGCGCCGACGTCCGTCGCGTCGACGAGATCGACCTTGTTGATGACGATGCGGTCCGCGCAGACGATCTGGTCGACCGCCTGGTTGTCGCGGCCGTCGAGCACGAGATCGTCGAGGTGCGCGCGAATATGCTTCGCATCGACCATCGTGACGACCGCATCGAGCGCGACTTCCTTCGCGATCGGATCGTCGAGAAAGAAGGTTTGCGCGACCGGATACGGATCGGCGAGCCCGCTCGTCTCGACGATGATGTGATCGAGCCGGTCGGGCCGGGCGACCAGCATCCGCACGATCCGCACGAGATCCTCGCGCACCGCGCCCACGCAGCACACGCAGCCGTTCGTCATCTCGTAGATTTCCTCGGTCGATTCGAGCACGAGGCCGCCGTCGATGCCGATTTCGCCGAACTCGTTCTCGATCACCGCGATCTTGCGGCCGTGTTTCTCGCGCAGGATATGGTTCAGCAGCGTGGTCTTGCCCGCGCCGAGGAAGCCGGTCAGCACGGTGACCGGAATCTTCTGGACGTCGCTGTGGGTGGTGTGGATGTGGGTCATGACGCGTCTCCGTTGAGTCGGTTGGGCTGCGGATGGGGCCGTGATTCGCTGTCTTTCCAGCGATGGACGGTGCGGGAATCGAGGTCGAACAGGTCGAGCACGCGGCCGAGCGTGTGGTCGATCATCTGCTCGAGGGACGCGGGGCGCGCATAGAACGCCGGCACGGGCGGCGCGACGATCGCCCCCATCTCGGTCGCGGCGGCCATGTTGCGCAGGTGCGTGAGCGTGTACGGCGTTTCGCGTGCGAGCAGCACGAGCCGGCGGCGTTCCTTGAGCGCGACGTCGGCGGCGCGCGCGATCAGGCCCGCCGACAGCCCGCTCGCGATCTCGGCGAGCGTCTTCATCGAGCACGGCGCGACGATCATCCCGAGCGTGCGGAACGAGCCGCTCGCGATCGGCGCGGCGATGTCGTCGCTGCGGTACAGCACGCTCGCGCGCGCGGCGACGTCGGACAGCTTGAAATCGGTCTCGTGCGCCATCGTCAGCGCGGCGGCGCGGGACACCACCACGTGCGTCTCGATGTCGAGTTCGCGCAGCAGCGCCAGCAGCCGTATCCCGTACACGAAGCCGGACGCGCCGCTGATGCCGACCACGAGCCGCCGCGCGCTCATCGCGGCGCTCCGGCGAGTTGCGCGACGAGATGCGCGGCACGCTGCATTGCAGCGTCGCCGACCCGGGCGCGCACGCCGTCGAAGCGCGCGCCGCGGGTCGCGTCGACGCCCATTCGCGACGTCGTGCCGTCGGCCGACGACGATGGGTCGAGCGGGCTGCCGGGCAGCCCGTCGACGACGAACAGGTCGCGATGCGGCTGGAAGTGCGTCGCGATCGCCCACAGCACCTGCGCGTCGTCGGTGATGTCGATGTCGCTGTCGACCGCGACGACGTTCTTCAGGTACGGGTCCCAGCCGAGCAGCGCGAGCATGATCTGGCGCGCCTCGCCGTCGCGCGACTGCTTCAGCGCGACGTAGCAGTGAAAATGCGTGCCGGAATTCGGATAGTGGATCGTGGTGACGGCCGGAAAGCGCGCCTTGAGCTTCTCGCTCATCTCGGCTTCGCGCGGCAGCCGCGCGAGTGTCAGGTGTTCCGCGTACGGGCCGCCGACGACGTCGACGAGCCATGCGTCGTCGCGCCGCATCATCGTGTCGACGCGCAGCACGTTGTTGGTCGAGCGATCCGACGAATAGCCGGTGAATTCGCCGAACGGGCCTTCTTCGGCGTGCGCATCGGGATCGATCGTGCCCTCGAGCACGAACTCGGCGGCGGCGGGTACGCCGATGCCGTGGCGCGGTGTGCGCACGAGCTGCAACGGCGCGCCGAACAGCCCGCCCGCGATCGCGCGTTCGTCCGCGCCGAACGGCACGCGCGCGGCGGCCGCGAGCATGACGAGCGGATGTGCGCCGATCACCATCGCGACTTTCAGCGTGTCGCCGCGGGCTTTCGCGGTTTGCAGCATCCGCCACAGATGGCCGCGCGAATGCAGGCTCGTCGCCAGCGCGTTGCGCGCGTGCGGCATCGAGCGGTGATAGCTCAGGTTCGCGATGCCCGTCACCGGATCTTCGGCGACGATCACCGCGTTGGTCACGTATGGCCCGCGATCGGTTTCGAAGTGGCGGATCATCGGCAGGTGCGCGAGATCGACCGCGTCGCCTTCGACCACATGATCGAGCACGGGGCCGTGCGGCACGACGACCGGCGCGACGGGCGCGTTCGCGCGCTGCTGCCACGCGTCGAACAGCCCGTTCGCGTCGACGCCGAACAGCCGGCCGATACGCGTGCGGGACGCGAAGACGTTGGTGACGAGCGGCGTCGACAGGCCGTCGATGCGCTCGCAGACGAGCATCTCGTGCCGGCCGCGCGCGGCGAGCGACGCGACGACGGCGGTGACGTCCTGGTCGGCGGACAGCGGCTGCGCGATCGTCAGCACGTCGTCCGGAAAGCGTTCGCGATAGGCGGTCGCGAAGTGATGAAAATCCTGCTGCTCGGCGAAAAGGCTCGACGCCATGATGCACTCCGTCGGATGCGGAAGGGAAAAGGCCGGACCGCGTGCACGGCGGCACGCGGTCCGGGCGCCGGCGCGTTACACGTAGGTCGCCGTCAGGCGCTTCCGTGCTTCGTCGAGATCCTTCGGCGGCCTGGTCGGCTCGATGCCGACGAGGCGGGCGATGTTGTTGCCCATGTAGTCCTCGAGGCCGTCCTCGTCGAGATCCATCCCCTGCGGCGCGGGCCCGCACAGCATTTCCAGCTCGCGCAGCCACATGCCGGGCTCGTTCGGCGGCGAATCGGTGCCGAACACGATCTTGTTGCGCGGCAGCTCGCGCGCGAATTCGACGATCCGCGACTGGTAGCACCAGCCCGATTCGCAATACACGTTCGGCGTGTCCATCGCCATCCAGAACGCTTCGAACGAATAGTTGCCGCCCGTCTGGATGCCGAAGTGACCGATGATGAAGTTCACCATCGGAAACTCGCGGATGATCGGGTAGAACTGCGTCGGAATCGTGTACGGCCCGTCGCCCGTATGGATCAGCACGACGGTGTTGTACTTCGCGCACACCTTCATCGCGGGGCGCAGCCAGTCGAGCGCGCGGTCCGGCCGGTAGCCGTGCATGTTCGCGTGCAGCTTCACCATCTTGAAGCCGTACTCCCTGATGTGGAATTCCAGCTCCGCCGCACCGTTTTCCGGGCCCCAGCGCGGGTTGTACGTGAAGTTGCCGATGAAGCGGTCGGGGTACTTCTGCGTGAGTTCGGCGATGTACGCCATGTAGTCGCGAATGCCGTCGCGGCCGCGGCGATTGCCGTCGCGATAGCCGGTGTTGCCGGGCGGCGGCTGGATGAACCCCATGTCGATGCGGCGCGGCTTGCCGTTGATGATGTACGGGCCGTCCATCATCTTCAGCAGGCGTTCGCCGGTGAACGGTTCGCCGGTATGGCGCCACGCCTCGTCGACGAGGTTGGTGGGGTGCAGGTGCGTATCGATGATCATGCAATGCTCCGGAATCGGGAGAGAGGGGCGCGCGTCAGGCGGCGAGCAACGCTTTCGCTTCGTCGACGGTGCGCGGCGCGGGCGTCGGTTCGAGGCCGATCATGCGCGCCGTGTTGTTGCCGAGGTAATCCTCGAGCGTGTCCTCGTCGAGATTCATCCCTTGCGGCGGGTCGAAGCACAGCACTTCGAGCAGGCGCAGCCACATGCCCGGTTCGTTCGGCGGCGTGTCGGAGCCGAACAGGATCTTGTGCTTCGGCAGCACCTTCGCGAATTCGACGATGCGCGATTGCAGGCACCAGCCCGATTCGCAATACACGTTCGGCAGATCCATCGCGAGCTGGAACGGCTCGAAGCAGTAGACGCCGCCCGTCTGCACACCGAAGTGCGCCATGATGAAATTGACCGTCGGGAATTCCTTGATCATCGGCACCCACTCGGTCGGGATGCTGTACGGGCCGTCGCCGGTATGCAGCTTCACGAGCACGCCGAGTTCCGCGCATTTCTTCAGCGCGGGACGCAGCCAGTCGAGCGCGCGGTCGGGCCGATACGCATGCATGTTGGCCTGGAATTGCACCATCTTGAAGCCGAGCTTGCGCACGTAGTGATCGATCGCGTTCACGCCGTTCTCCACGCCGCAGCGCGGGTTGTAGACGAAGCAGCCGATGAAGCGGTCGGGATGCCGGCGCACCATCTCGACCGTGTACGCCATGTACGCGTCGATCGATTCGGTGCCCGATTTTTCGCCGTCGGTATACGTATAGATGGTGTTGCCTTGCGGCGGCTGGATGAACGCCTTGTCCACGCGGCGCGGCTTGCCGTTGATGAGGAACGGGCCGTTCATCGTCTCGATCAGGCGTTCGCCGGTGAACGGCGGGCCGTCGTGGCGCCACGCGAGGTCGACGAGATTCGTCGGGTAACAGCTGGTGTCGATGATCATCTACTCGATCTCCTTGAGAGGAACCGGAAAAGCCGGTTGCCGGGTCGCGGGCAGGCACGTCGATGAAGCGACCTGTCGGTCGGATTCATGCGGCCCTTTGCAAGGCGCTTTTTTTTCGCGCCTTCCCCTCGCCGGCATCGAGTGACACACTGCGGCGTGCACTGCTGCTTGAGACCGAGTGTCACAAGCCGAATGTGCTCTGTACAATATTTTTTACTGACGCTCTTGATACGTTTGCGATATGGACATGCGTGTGTTGCGTTACTTCGCGGTGCTGGCCGACGAACTGCATTTCGGGCGCGCCGCCGCGCGGCTCCATATCTCCCAGCCGCCGCTGAGCCAGCAGATCCGGCTGCTGGAAGAGCAGCTCGGCACCGCGCTGTTCGTGCGCTCGCAGCATCGCGTCGCACTCACGGAGGCAGGGAAAACACTGAAGGAACAGGTGCCGCTGATCGTCGCGCAGTTCGATCGCGCGATCGATCTGACGCGGTGCGCGGGGCGTGGCGAAGTCGGGCGCCTCGCGGTCGGCATCATCAGCTCGGCGATGGTCGCGCCGATCCCACACGCGTTGCGCGTGTTCGCCGAACGCCATCCGCACGTGCACTGGTCGCTGCACGAGATGACGCCGGCCGCGCAGATCGATGCGCTGAAGGAGAAGCGGCTCGACGTGTGCTTCTTCCGGCTGTTCCAGGACGATCCGTCGATCCGCAGCGAGATCGTCGTGCGCGAGACGGCCGTGGCCGTGCTGCCGCCAGGCCATCCGCTCGCATCACGCGCTGCGATCGCGCTCGGCGAGCTGGCCGGCGAGCAGTTCGTGTCGTTCGGCCTGCGGCATTCGCAACTGGCGCGCTTCCTGCAGCAGAGTTGCGTCGATGCGCGCTTCACGCCGCGGATCGCGCACGAGGTCGTCGAGGTGCACACGCTGCTGTCGCTGGTGCGCGAAGGGCTGGGCGTCGCGCTGCTGCCGGCGTCGTCGCGGCAGATCTCGACGGGCGGCGTCGCGTTCGTGCCGCTGTTGCCGCCGGCGCTCGAGGTATCGCTGCAGGCGCGTTACCGCGCGGACGATACGTCGGCGGTGCTCGGCGCATTTCTCGATACCGTGCGCGAGGTCGCGGCGGAATTCACCGCCTGAAGCGCGCGGGTCAGCGCGCGAGCGATTGCATGACCAGCGCGCCGATCGCGTCGATCAGCGGTTTCACGCGTGCGTGCCGCTCGCGCGGCCAGATCGCATGGAGGTTGTAGTGGGTCGGAATCGCGATCGTGCAGAGCTCGACGAGCCGGCCGTCGCGCAACGCATCGGCGGCGAGCAGCCCGCGCACCAGTCCCGCGCCGCACCCTGACGCCAGCGTCGCGACGAGCCCGGCCGCGTTGTCGAACACGGCGATCGTCTCCGGTTCGACGGGCGCCAGCCCGGCCGCTTCGAGCCACGGAATCCACGAACGCTTCGTATAGCCGAGCAGCGGCAGCTCCAGCACCTGCTCGGGCGCGAGCGGCGCGGCGAGCCCGTAGCGGGCGAGCAGTGCCGGTGCGGCCATCGCGGTCAGCCGGTCGGGGCAGACCAATGCGCTGTCCACGCCTTCCCATTCCCCGTAGCCATAGCGCAGCGCAATATCGACACGATCGAACGCATCGCGGTCGTGGCGCGGCGCGGACAGCACCGTCAGCGTCGTGCCGCCGAGCGTGCGCATCAGTTCCGGCAGCCGTGCGGGCAGCCAACCCTGCATCAGTTCGGGATCGACGTCGAGCCGGAGCGACGGCGCGGTCGTGCGCCCCTTGACCGACGACAGCGCGCGATCGATCTGTTCGAGCCCGTCCGACAACTGGTTCGCGAACAGCGTCCCCGCGTCGGTCAGGATCACGCGGCCGCCGGCCCGCGCGAACAGCGGCTGGCCGATGAATTCCTCGAGCGAGCGGATCTGCTGGCTGATCGCGCTGTGCGTGAGCGCCAGCTGACGCGCCGCGCTCGAAAAACTGCCGACCCGCGCGGCCTGCAGGAACGCCTGCATCGACTGGATCGAAGGGTATCGCTTGAGCATCTGTTAGTCCGACTGACAGGGATTCGACGAAATGATCGCTGGCGTGGCCGCCCATCGCGTTTCGATAATGCTCCGAAACCGCGCACCGCCCCATGAATGCGAATCAGGAGACTGCACATGATCGACATCGTCGTGAACGATACACGCCATTCGCTCGAGAATGTACCGGACGACATGCCGTTGCTGTGGGTGCTGCGCGACCGGCTCAGGCTCACCGGCACGAAGTTCGGCTGCGGCAAGGGCCTGTGCGGCGCGTGCACCGTGCATCTCGAAGGGCAGGCCGTGCGGTCGTGCCTGATCCCCGCTGTCGCCGCGAACGGGCGGCACGTGACGACGATCGAAGGGCTGTCGCCGGACGGGCGCCATCCGCTGCAGCTTGCATGGGTGGCGGAGGACGTGCCGCAATGCGGCTATTGCCAGCCAGGGCAGCTGATGCAGGCCGCCGCGCTGCTGAACGGCGGGCAGCCGGTGGATGACGCGGCGATCGTGTCCGCGATGTCGGGCAACATCTGCCGCTGCGGCACCTATGCACGGATTCACCGTGCGATCAGGCGTGCGGCCGCCGGCGATCCGGCGTTGAAGGCTGCCGCCGAACCCGTGAAGGAGGCGTGACATGCGCGACGATCACGCAACGGATGCACCGAGCACCGACGACACGCCGCGTCGTCGCTTTCTCAGACAGACTTCCGCGCTGTTCGCCGCCGGCATCGCGATCGGTTTCCGGATGCCCGATGCGGCCGCCGCGGGCAAGCGTGCGAGCGGCGATCCGCATCCGTCCGCGGGCGAATTCGAACCGAACGCATGGGTGCGCGTGCTGCCCGACGACACGATCAAGCTGGTCGTGCACAAGCACGATTCGGGCACCGGCACGCGTACCGCGCTCGCGGCGGTGGTGGCGGAGGAACTCGACGTCGATCCGTTTCGCGTCGACGTGATCACGCCGGAAGATCCGTTCTTCGCCGACTACATCCATCCGCTGTGGAAGGTGTTCTCGACCGGCGGCAGCACGAGCGTCGCGATGGAATACGAGCGGTTGCGTCGCGCGGGTGCGACTGCGCGGGCGATGCTGGTGGCCGCGGCGGCGCGGCAATGGAGCGTGCCCGCCTCGACGTGCACGACGGCCGATGGCGCCGTGCTGCATGCGGCGAGCGGGCGCCGTGCGACATACGGGTCGCTTGCGCAGGCCGCCGCGCAACTGCCCGCACCGACGCAGGTCGCGCTGAAGGACCCCGCGCAGTTCCGCTACATCGGCAAGCTGCGCAGCAAGCGCGGCGCCGCGCAGAAGGCCG
The DNA here is from genome assembly GCF_015712265.1 of Burkholderia sp. 9777_1386. Classification (NCBI taxonomy): domain Bacteria; kingdom Pseudomonadati; phylum Pseudomonadota; class Betaproteobacteria; order Burkholderiales; family Burkholderiaceae; genus Burkholderia; species Burkholderia sp. 9777_1386. Next base: position 126,713 of record NZ_JACCQB010000008.1, read on the forward strand.
ATGGTTCGTTTCCGTACAGCATCGACGTGTCGCTGCCCGGGATGCGGGTGGCCGTCGTCACGCGCGCGCCGGTGATCGACGGCCGCGTGCGCCGCGTCGACGCGAAGGCCGCGCTGGCGATTCCCGGCGTGCGCGAGGTATTGCAGATTCCGCCGCGCCCCGACGTGCTCGGCGGCAACCAGGCCGGCGTCGCGGTGCTCGCGGACGATTACTGGTCGGCCCACAAGGGACAGGCCGCGTTGACGATCGAATGGGAGGACAGCCTGTTCGAGACGTTCGACAGCGGCACGCTCGCCGCGCGTCAGGCAGCGTGGATCGACGATCCGACCGCGCGCGTCGTACCGACGATCGCCGACGGCGATCCCGCGCATGCGAAAGCGCCCGACGCACGCATGATCGAAGCGTCGTATTCGATGCCGCACAAGGCCGCGAATCCGCTGGAACCGATCAACCTCACCGTGTGGGCGCGCGACGGCGGCATCGAATACTGGGGCGGGCTGCAGGTGCCGTCCACCGCGATGGAAGCGGCCGACGTGATCGGCGGCATTCCCGCACATCGCGTGACGTTGCACGAGCTCGTGTCGGGCGGCAGTTTCGGCGCGCGCGAAGCGAAGTACTGGCTGTTCGAGGCGACGTGGCTCGCGGTGAAGACGGGCAAGCCCGTGAAGCTGATGAACAGCCGCGAGGACGAGATGCGCGCGTTGTTCTATCACGCGGCGAGCCACCACCGTGCGCGTGCGGTGCTCGATGCGCAGGGCAATCTCGCGTCGCTGTGGCTGCGTGGCGTGATGCCCGCGTCGCCGCAGCAGTGGGAGCCCGGTTATCTCGAGCGCACCGACCGGATGGATTTCAGCACGACCGAAGCGCTCACCAAATGGGAGTTCGCGTACCGTGCGCCGCATCGCGATATCGGCTGGATCCGCATGGAGACGGGCGTGCCGACCGGCTGGTTTCGCGCGGTGAGCTACATCCCCAACGTATTCGCCGTCGAATCGGTGATGGACGAAGCCGCGCATGCGGCGAAGCGCGACCCGGTCGAATTCCGGCTCGCGCACATGCATGACCGGCCACGTCATGCGGCCGTGCTGCGGGAGGCCGCGCGGCGTGCCGGCTGGGGGCAGCCGCTGCCGGACGGCGTCGCGCTCGGCGTGGCGACGAACCAGGCGTACGACAGCTATGTCGCGGTGGTCGCGCGGGTCGTGCGCCAGGACGGCGCGGTGAAGGTGGAGAAGCTCACGTGCGTGGCCGATTGCGGGATCGCGGTGTCGCCGTCGGGCGTCGACGAGCAACTGTACGGCGGGCTGATGTGGGGGCTCGGCCATGCAACCGCCGATCGCATCGATTTCAAGCACGGCCGCGTGCAGCAGTCGAATTTCGATACGTATCGCGTGATGCGGATGCGCGACATGCCCGACACCGACATCCATGTCGTGCAGGGCGATCCGGTGAAGCCGGGCGGGGTGGGGGAACTGTCGAGCCCCGCGGTGACGCCTGCGATCGCGAATGCGGTGTTCAGGCTGACGGGCACGCGGTTGCGGGAGACGCCGTTCGATTTGTCGGCGTTGACATAGCACGCGAAAGACAGTCGCGGCGACGCGCAGCATGCGCGGCGGGGATTGTTTCGCACGATCAGGCGCTTCGCACGGGGCATGCCGTACCGGGGCCCGGCTAACGAATCATCGCGCGCCATGCGGCCGAGAATTGCCGCGCGGCGACGAAGCACGCGGCGTCGTCGCTGGGCGAGCCGATCAACTGCACGCCGACCGGCAGTTCACCCGACGCGAAGCACGGTGCGCTGACGACCGGCAGCCCCGCGAATGAAATCGGTTGCGTGAGCAGGCCGAGCGCCTTCGCGGGGGCGAGCGCGACGCCGTTGATATCGACGGTTGCGTCGGCGAAGTGCGGCGCCGCGCACGGCGTCGCAGCGGCCAGCAGGACGTCGTAGCACGCGAACAGCGCTTCGAGGCGCGTGCGCCACGCGGCACGGCAGGCGAGCGCCTCGCGATACACGGCGCCGGGAACGGCGAGGCCGATTCCGATGCGCGAGCGCAGGTGTTCGGATACGAGTGCCGCCGGCCCGTCGAGCAACCCGCTATGGGCGCGTGCCAGCTCCACATTCGAGATCACGAGCGCCGCTTCGCGCACGTTCGCAACTTCGTCGCTGCCGACAGACACCGATTCGCGCGCCCGCAGGCAGGCGGCCACGCGCCGGACGGCGCGTTGCGCATCCGCATCGGCATGTGTTTCGAAATCGCCAGTCAGCACGGCGACGCGTAGCGGCACGCCCGGATCGCGCACCGGCTTCGAGCGCGGCGCATGGGCTTCGCACAGCGTGTCGTACAGCACCGCGAGATCGTCGATATCGTTCGCGAACCCGCCGACGGTATCGAGCGATGCGGCATACGGCAGGCAGCCGGTCCGCGACAGCCGCCCGTCGCCGGGGCGGAATCCCCATACGCCGCACAGCGCCGCCGGCGCGCGAATCGATCCGTTCGTATCGCTGCCTAGCGCGAGCGGCACGTATCCGGCGGCAACCGCGGCGGCGGAGCCGCTCGACGAGCCGCCCGTCATGCGCGTCGGGTCGGCCGGCAGGTGCACCGCGCCGTAGTGCGGATTCACGCCGGTGGCGCCGCATGCGAGTTCGTCCATGTGGGTTGCGCCGATCGGGACCGCGCCGGCCGCACGCAATCGTGCGACCGTTGCCGCGTCGGCGCTGGCGGGTGGCAACGCGGCGCGCGCGGGCGATCCCGCGACCGTCGGGTAGCCCGCCACGTCGACATTCCACTTCACGAGGAACGGCACGCCTGCCAAGGGGCCCGGGTCGTCCCCGTCCCGCACGAGGCGGTCGACGCGCAGCGCGTCGCGCCGTGCCCGTTCGTCGAAAGTGCGTGCGCAGGCATTGATCGCGTCATCGCGCGCGGCGATGTCGGCGAGCACGGTTTGCACGAGCGACTCCGCGCTCACCCGCCCGCTGCGCACGCCCGCCGCCAATGCCAGCGCACTGCGCATCGAAGGCGCCGCGCTCATGAGCGCACCATGAGCCGACGCGGAATCGCCAGGATCAGCGCGGCGGCGGCGAACAGCGTGAAGGCGAGCAGCGCGACACCGAGTTCGGTGCTGCCGGTCAATCCCGTTGCATAGCCCATCAGCGTCGGCCCGACGAATCCCGCGACGGCCGCGCCGATATTGACGAGCCCGGCGCCGCCCGCGGCCGCTTCGCCCGCGAGAATCCGCGACGGCAGACTCCAGAACATCGCGAGCGTGCTCATGATGCCGGCCACACCCGCGGTCAGGCACGCGACCGCAAGCACGGGATGCGCGCGCATTCCGAGGCTCGCGAGCAACGCAACGCCGCCGAGCGCGACCGGCAGCGCCGTATGCCAGCGGCGCTCGCCGGTTCGCACCGAATGCTGCGCGTTCGCGACCATGGCGACCGACGCGACCAGATACGGGAAGGCGCTGATCAGCCCGATTTCGAGGTTGTTCAGCGATCCGAGCGCCTTGACCATCGTCGGCATCCAGAACACGAGCCCGTAGTTGCCGACGTTGTAGAGGAACGACGTCGCGAACAGCAGCCACAGGGTCGGCTCGCGCAGCGCAGCGCCGAGCCGGGTACGCTTGCCGGCCGCTTCCTGAGCCATTTCCGCGTGGATCATCCGTTTTTCCGTATCGGTCAGCCAGGCTGCATCGTCGATCCGTTCCGTCACGCGGGCGAGCAGATAGCCGCCAAGCACGATGGCGGGCAGGCCTTCGATCAGGAACATCCACTGCCAGCCGCGCAACCCGAAGCCGCCGTGCGTGGCGTCCATGATCCAGCCGGACAGCGGGCCGCCGACGATCACGCCGAGCGGCATCGCGAGAAACAGGAACGCCATGACCTTCGCGAGCCGGTGCGACGGAAACCACACGCTGAAGTACGCGATCACGGCCGGAAAGAAGCTTGCTTCGGTCACGCCGAGCAGGAAGCGCAACGCATAGAAGCTCGCGGTGTCGCGGGTCGCGAGCGTGGCGACCGACACGACGCCCCACGTCAGCATCGATCCGGCGAGACAGCGCTTCACGCCGATCCGCCGCACGAGCCAGCCGGCCGGCACCTGCAGCAGCAGGTAGCCGACGAAGAACAGGCCCGCGCCGACGCCGTAGGCCGCGTCGGTGAGATGCAGGTCGGTCACCATCTGAAGCTTCGCGAAGCCGACGTTGACACGGTCGAGATAGCCGAAGAAATAGCAGACCAGGATCAGCGGAATGATGCGTCGGCTCAGGCGCGCATAAAGTGCGTCGAGCCCGGGCGTGGCGGATTCGGCGTGCGGCCTCGAGCCGCGGTGCAAGCCGCGCGGCGTGGCGGCGCCGTTGGGATTCGTCATGGTGACTCCGTGCAGGTTGACTCGGGGCCGGTTGTCGCGATCGCGCGAGCGCGCGTCGCCGCCAGGCGATCCTGGACGTCGCGGCGCAGCGCCCGGCCGGGACGCGCGCCGGTGTGACGGCCATGTTCGAGCACGGCCCGTCCGTTGACGAAGACGTGTTCGATGCCTTCGGGGCGTAGCGTCGGGCTCGCGAACGTCGCGCGATCGATCACGCGTGCCGGATCGAACACGACGAGATCGGCGTAGTGACCGACCGCGAGCCGTCCGCGCCGTGCGATGCCGAACTGCTCGGCTGTGAGGCCCGTCATCTTGCGCACGGCGGTTTCCAGCGGGAACAGGCCGCGCTCGCGGGAGAATTCGCCGAGCACTCGCGGGAACGTGCCCCACAACCGCGGATGGGGGCGCTTGTCGTTGGGCAGTCCATCCGAGCCGACCATCGTCAGCTCGTGCCGAATGATGCGCTCGACATCCGCCTCGTCCATGACGAAGTAAATCGCGCCGGCGGGGCGTAGCGCGTCGATTGTGGCGTCCACCGAATTGCCGAACAGCGGCAGCAGTTCGTGGAAATCGCGGCCCGCGAGTTCGGGATGCGGCTTCGACCAGCCGAGAATCACGCGGGACGACTGACGGACGCGATCCGCGCGCAGCATCGTCGACGTGGCCGGATACGGATGACAGTCGAGACACAGCGGTTGCAGCTTGCGCCGCGCGTCGATATGCGCGAGCGTTTCGACCGAGCGGCCGTGGTTGGCCTTGCCGGCCACCTTGTGATGCGACAGCACGACGCGCACGTCGAGCGCGCGGCCGATCGAGAACGCTTCGTCGAGCGATGCGATGATCGCATCGGTTTCGTCGCGCAGGTGCGTCGCGAATACGCCGCCCGTCTCGCGCAGCGGCGCGCACACGTCGATCAGTTCTTCCGTCGGCGCGCCTGCCGCGGGCGGATAGAAGGTGCCCGACGAGACGCCGAACGCACCGGCCGCCATCGCTTCGCGTACGTCGGCCGCCATCGCCGCGATTTCGGCTGCGCTGGCCGCGCGGTCGAGATCGGCCATGTGCCGCACGCGCAGCGTCGAGTGGCCGATCAGGGCCGCCGTATTGACGGCGGCGGGCGTCGCGTCGAGTGCGTCGAGATAGGCGCGAAAGGACGGGAAGCGGAACGCCTGCCACGCGCCCAGCAGGTCGAGCGGCTGCGGCACCTCGCGGTTGGCGAGCAGCGGGGCGAGACTGATTCCGCAATTGCCGGCGATCACCGTGGTGACACCCTGCGCAACTTTCGGCTCGACGTCGGGATCGGTCAGCACGAATGCGTCATCGTGCGTGTGACTGTCGATGAAACCCGGCGCGACGACGAGGCCGCCCGCATCGAGCGTGTGCGAGGCCGTCGCGCCGCCCAGATCGCCGATCGCGGCGATGCGCTCGCCCGTTACGCCGAGATCGGCCTCGAAGCGTGCGGCCCCGGTGCCGTCGATCAGCTCGCCGCGACGCAGGATCACGTCGAAATGCATGGTGGTTCCTCCAGAATCCGCGCGGAGCCGGGCCGCGCCCGTTTCCGTCGTTCATGTTCGCCACCATCGTCTCCAGCCATTTTTCGCGAGTCCAATGCCGTTCGGCTCGCGATTCATGCGAAACCGGCATCAATGCGGGCGCTGTCGCGCCGCCGTGTGGCCCGCGGCGTTATGCGAACGACGCCTGCACCAGCACAAGGAGGTCGCTCGCGAAGCTGGACATCGAGATGGCGCGATGCCGCACGATGCCGACCCGGCGCTCGATCGTCGGGCTCGCGATCGGCACCGTGCGTACCGCGGGCGAACCGTAAGCACGCAGCGCACTCTCCGGCAGGATCGCGCAACCGACCCCGGCCGCTACCAGTGCGGCAACGCACGAGATGTGCTCGACCTCATAGAACCAGCGGGTTCGCACCGCTTCCTGGCCCATCAGCATTTCGAGCAGCAGACGATTGCCGCTGTCGCGACCGCCGATGATCAGCTTGGCGTGCCGCAGTTCACCGAGCGTGACGGCGTCGGCGTGCGCCAGCGGATCGGCGTCGTGGGCCGCGAGCACGTAGCGGTCGGTGAAGAGCGGTTCGAACACGAGATCGTCGTCGTCGCCGGGATGCAGGCTCACGCCGAATTCGGCGATGCCCGCGCGCACTTGCGACAGCACGAAGTCGTGATTGCCGTCGAGGATCTGCACGGCGACGTGCGGATACTTGGCGGCGTAGCGACGCAGCACGTCGGGCAACGCCTGAGCGACGACCGTCGGGATCGACGCGAGCCGTACCTTGCCGTATCGCTTTTGCGCGATGTCCTGGATCGACGACAACATCATCCCGAGCTGCGCGATCTGCTCGCGCGCCATCGGCAGGAACTGGCGGCCGACACCCGTCAGCGTCACGCTGCGGGTGGTGCGCTGGAACAACTCGACACCGAGCGTCTGTTCGAGTTTCTGGATGCGGCGCGACAGTCCCGGCTGGGTCAGGTTCAGCTTTTCCGCCGCGCGATGGAACGTGCCGAGTTCCGCAACGGCGACGAAGGCTTCGAGTTCCGAGTTTTCGACTTTCATGGCGTTCCAGTAGTTGACCGACTCCGGCATGCCGACGTATCGCGGCAGGCCCCGCGGATATTCTCGCCGGTCTCGCTTGATGATCGTCGCAAGCGTACATGCATTGCCGGCCGGGTCGGCGACGAGTGGCCCGCGTACTGACGCACGAGCCGTCGCAGCGTTGACGAACGTCTGACGTTTGCCGCGCACCGGCATCCAATCCGCTGATCAATCCGTCGACGTCGATGATGAATCGACGTCGGCCCGCGCGTTCGGCCGCCTCCCCGGGCGGTGGCATCGAATCCGCATACTTTCCGACGTTTTCTCGGGTGTTTCCCACTGCTTGGTCATCCGAATTTTTACCTAAGATGAAGAAATCGTGCGCGTCATTCGGTGCTTGCATGCGCATGGAGGGAGGCAGGAGGCAGCGCCGGAGCGATGCCAGCGGATGTTGCCATCATGGAAGCGAAAGTGTGCGCGGCGGCTGCCTGTCTTGCGACGGCGGCGACGCCAACGGGCGCGGCGGAGATCGCCGCACGGACCACGAGCCGGCCCGGCCGGATCACTTCGCTGCGCCACGCGTTGCTCGCAATCGTTTGCGTTCTGGGGGCCGCGCCGGCCGTACTTGCCGGGGCACCGACCGATGCCGACGGCCCGCCCGACAACGCGCACATCGTCCCCGCCGCGAACCCCGTCGATTCGGGCATGTCGTCACACGACACGGCCGTGCGTCAGGTCGTGCTCGGCATCATCAGCTTCACGCGCTGGCCGACGACGCCCGTTCGTCTGCATCTGTGCGTCACCGGGCGGCCCGACTACGCGCGTGGCCTGACCGACACGCTGCAGGCCGGCTCGACGTTGCTCGACGTGCAACGCGTCCGCTTCGACGATCCGTCGCTCGGCATCGCGTGCGACGTCGTCTATCTCGGCACGTTGAGCAACGACGAGCGCGCGCGGGTGAGAGCCGCATTGGCCGGCCATCCGGTGCTGACGATCGCGGAACACGATCCGTCCTGCACCGCGGGCGGCATGTTCTGTCTCAACGTCGACGGCGACCGCGTGTCGTTCGACATCAATCTCGATGCCGTCGCGCGCAGCGGCGTGCGCGTGCATCCGAATGTTCTCAATCTCGCACGACGGCCGGTGACGCCATGACACGCTCCGCGCTCCCCGTTCCCGCTTCGCGCCTGCCGCGCCCGACGCTGCAAAGCGTGTTGCGTCGTGCGCACCTGCGCCTCGCGTTCGTCGCCGTGACGATGGCCGCCGTGTCGTTGATCGTCGTCGCCGTGATCGCGCTGCGCGCGTATGCCGGCAACAACCTGAACCTGCTGGCGCGCTCGCTCGGTTACACGGTCGAGGCGGCCCTCGTGTTCGGCGATCGCGTCGCGGCGAACGAGGCGATCGGCATGATCGCCGGCGACGAGGACGTCGCGCAGGTGGTCGTCACCGACAGCAACGGGCAACTGTTCGCCACGTGGCAGTTACCGGCCCGAAACGGGGTCGCGCGGCTCGAGCGCGCCGTCGCCGATGTGGCGCTGCCGGGGCCGGTGACCGTCCCGGTGATGCATGACGGCATCATCGTCGGCCACGTCGTCGTGCGTGGCCGCGGGCATCAGTTCTTCGGATTCCTGCTCGGGGGCGTCGGCGGCATTCTCGGCTGCCTGGCCGTCAGCGTATTCGGTGCGTATGTCAGCTCGAAGCGCCTGCTGCGCAACATCGTGTCGCCGCTGCGCGCGCTGGCGGGCGTCGCGCATGCGGTGCGACGCGAGCGTGCGTTCGCGCGGCGTGTCGAGCCGGCGGCGATCGCCGAACTGAACCAGCTCGGCGACGACTTCAACGCGCTGCTCGACGAATTCGAAGACTGGCAGAACACGCTGCGCGACGAGAACGCATCGCTCGAACACAAGGCCACGCATGATGCGCTCACCGGGTTGCCCAACCGCGTGCAGTTCGAATCGCGCCTCGCGCTTGCGCTTTGCGACGCCACGTTGACCGGGCAGCGGGTCGCCGTGCTGTATCTCGACTGCGACCGCTTCAAGGAGATCAACGATTGTCTCGGCCACGACGCCGGGGATGCGGTGCTGATCGGCATCGCGTCGCGGTTGCGCACGCGGGTGCGCGAGACCGATCTCGTCGCGCGCCTGGGCGGCGACGAATTTGCGGTGATGCTGGCGGCGGTGCCTGAAGCGGGCAGCGTGTGCCGGATCGCCGACGAGATTTTGTCCGGCATGGCGCCGTCGATCGAGTTGTCCGACGGCCGCGTGGTGGCCACCATGATGAGTGCCGGCGTTGCGCTGTATCCCGATCACGCGTCGGACGCGAGCGGCTTGCTGCGCGCGGCGGATATCGCGATGTACCGCGCCAAGCGCGCGCGGCCGGGATCGTGGCAACTGGCGGAGAGCGTTGCAGGGCCGGTGTGAGGTCGATCGACTCGCGCTGCGGGCGAGGCCGCGGCGGCGGTTAAAAGAAGCGCTTGCCGGGCGGGCGCAACGGAAGGGGATGCGAAATGAACCACTCGTTTCCTGTGAGCATGGGGCGGATGTGCGTCGGGAGCGCACTGCTGCTGTGCATGCTGCTGGGGGGCTGCAAGACGCCGCCGCTTCATCGCGGGCTGACGCAGACGCAGGTCACGGCGCTGAAGTCGGCCGGATTCCAGGAGACCGGACAGGGATTCGAGTTCGGATCGACCGGGCCGATTCTGTTCGATTTCGACCGGTACAACCTCAAGCCGGACGTGCGGCGGATCGTCGAAAGGATCGGGCGGACGTTGCGGTCGGCGGGGATCAACGGGGTGCGGGTGTACGGGTACTCGGATGACGAGGGGACGGCGGCTTACGATCTCGAGTTGTCGAGACGGCGGGCTGAAGTCGTTGCCGTCGAACTGGCCGACGTCGGGCTGGATGCGAAGCGGATCGCGGTCGTGGGGCGAGGGAAGAGCGATCCGGTGGGGGACAACAAGACGCCGGTGGGGAGGGCGCAGAATCGGCGGGCCGCGATCGTGGTTTCGCCGCGGTGAGGGAAGTGCGCCGTGATGGCGATTGCACGCCTGCCGACCAGCAGGTTGCCTAGTATGTTTGTTCAAACACCGACCCGGGAATGCCTTGGTGCGGTCGGTCTGGACGGTTTCTTACCATTGTCACGCAGACACCCGAGCATCCGTTGATCGTCACGGTGTTCCGGGCGGTCCAGGTTATCGACACGCGCGCTGACACGGTTTTCATTGCAGACCGTCGTACTGCGCAGCCGTGGGCGATAGCCTTCAGTCAGCTTCACTGCTGGCTCAGTTCTTTCGGTTTTAGGGTCGGAAAGCAAACGTTTGCGCGAGACTTTCGCGCAGTCGGGTTTTACCCTACATTATCGGGGCTTCGGGCCGGCGAGCCGGCTCATGGAACCTGAGATCACACGCAAGGAACAAGAATGAGTTTCGCTCCGAACGGGGGTATTCCCAGTGGATTGGGTGGTGGTGCGCTCGGCTCGTTGAGCGCACTCGGGGGCCTCGCCGGCCCGGTGGCGTCGAGCGTGGCCGGCAGCCTCGGGCCGCTCGCCGGGCTGGCCGGGCACGTCGACACCGTCCAGCGCGCGATGCAGCTCGCGCAGACCGGCTTCTCGCTGATGGACAAGACGCCCGGCGCGATCGCCGAAGCGATCAACGGCGCCGCCAACCCGGCACGCCTGACCCAGCTCAACCGTTACGTGACGCTCGATACGCCGCTCGGCCCGGATGTGCTGCTGGTCAGCGCGGCCGTCGTCGACGAGCACGTGAACCGGTTGCCGGAAATCCACCTCGACCTGCTGTCGCATCGCCACGACCTGCGCCCGGAGGACCTGATCGGCCAGCAGGTCAAGATCCGCTTCGATCAGCAGGCGCGCCTGTCGACGCTCGAACGCGTCGTCGCGTCGGGGGCAGTCGAGGGCGACCGCTACTTCGACGGCTACGTCGCGTCGTTCGACCGGGCCGGCAATCCCGGGAACGTCACGCAATACCACCTGACGGCCGTGCCGTGGTTCTGGTTCCTCACGCGCTCGACCGACTGCCGGATCTTCCAGAACAAGACCGCGCAGGACATCCTCACCGAGATCTTCCACGAACACGGTTTTTCCGATTTCACGTTCGACATCCGGACCAGCCAGAAGCCGCTCGAGTACGTCGTGATGTACCAGGAGAGCTACTACAACTTCAGCGCGCGGCTGATGGAGCAGGAAGGGCTCGTGTGGACGCACCGCTACGAGAAGGACAAGCACTTTCTCGTGATCGGCGACACGAACCTGCTGTTCCGCCCGATCGACGGGCTCGCCACCGTGCCGTTCGCTGCGACCGAGGCCAGCGAGGACAGCGGCATCGACCAGTTGCACGAAGGTCGGCGCTTCGGCGTCGGCAAGGTCACGTTCCGCGACTTCAATCACCAGAATCCGTCGTCGCCGCTGATGCTGGTCGAGGCCGGGCCGCAAAACCTCAAGCATGCGCGGCTCGATGCGACCGAGCGCTTCGAGCACCAGTCGCTGTACGACCACGGCGACGACGGCCACCGCTACGCCCGTTTCGCGATGGAGGCCGAGGAGGCGCAAGCCCATCGCTATACCGGCGGCGGCTACGCGTGGCGTATGACGACGGCCGGCGCCGTGACCTTCGCGAATCACCCCGTCCTCGAGAACAACCAGGAGTACGTGATCCTGCACGTGCGTCACGAGGCGGTGAACGACTATACGCAGCACAGCGCGAAGCTGCCGTACCGCAACAGCTTCGCGCTGCTGCCGAAGAAGATTCCGTACCGTGCGCCGCGCGCGACGCCGAAGCCGGTGATTCACGGCACGCAATCGGCGATCGTCGTCGGGCCGAAGGGCGAGGAAATCTATACGAACGGCAGCGCGGTGAAAGTGCATTTTCCGTGGGACCGGCGCGGCAAGAAGGACGGCTCCGATTCGATGTGGGTGCGCGTGTCGCAGCCGTGGGCGGGCGACGGCTGGGGCGCGGCCGCGATTCCGCGGATCAAGCAGGAAGTGCTGGTGGCGTTCAATCAGGGCGATCCGGATAACCCCGTGATCGTCGGCCGCGTGTTCAACGGCGAGCAGGGCAACCCGTATCACGGCGCGGCCGGCCAGACGATGGGGATCAAGAGCCAGACGCACAAGGGGCAGGGGTCGAACGAGTTGCTGATGAGCGACGTCAATGGCGCACAGATGCTCTACATGCATGCGCAGAAGGACATGCATACCGTTGTCGAGGACGCGCAGTGGACTCAAGTTCTCAAAGGCGACCGGACCGTCGAGGTTGGCAAGGGCAACCATACGACGGCCGTCGCAGTTGGCAACCTGTCGGACGTTGTCGTGCAGGGCAATACGCTGCACCAGACTCCGCAGGGTGTGCACACACTGGAAGCCAAGGAACTCTGGATCAAGATCGGCGGCGATGGCGGCACGCGGATCCATATGACAGCCGACTCGATCGACATCTATAAGGGCGATTCGGTGATCCACCTGGATGACAGCAACATCAATATTCAGGCGGCTCGGACCGACATCAATCCGAAGAACGGCTAACACCGATAAGGATAACAAAGCATGTACCAGATGCAGGAAGGCACGTTGGCGCTGCCCGTGGAGTGGCAGGACAAAACGATGAACGTATTTGTGTCGGCAGCGACTGGCACGGAGGGTGTGAGTTTCGTGATCACGCGCGAGCGGCTGCCGTGGGGCATGAAGTTCGCCGAATATGTGTCAAGCGAAATCAGGAAGGTGGCGAAGCAGGTTCCGGATTATGCCGAGGTGGCAAATGAAGACGCCACGGTTTCCGGGCGCGCCGCGCATGTGCACGAGTTTACCTGGACGAACAACCAGGCGCCCATTCACCAGCGGCTGACGATGGTGGAATACGGGCAGGTTGTCCTGATGCTCACCTTCACTGCGCCCGGTACGCTGAGTGACACACAGCGCGAACAAATCCGGGCGGTGATTCAGAGCCTTCAGTTGCGCGATCCGATCTGAGGCTGCAATGTCGGACACGCCGAGTTACGACGAACCGAGCGGCAGCGCACAGGAACGTCTCGATCAGATCGCCAAGCTGGAGGACGGTGAAGCCGCGAAAGCGGCCGAGCAGCCGTTTTACGAGCACCTCAACTATGGGATGCTTGGCGCCGATGCGGGCCTGACCGCCGTTGAGGGGACGGCCGCCGGGCTGAGTGCGGCCGGTACAGCGCTGGCGGGTGGCGCGACCGGCGGGGCGGCACTGGGTGCGGGCGCGGTTGCGGCGGGCACCGTCATGCTTCCGCTCGCGATTGCAGTCGGGGGAGCTTGGGCGCTCGACAAGGTTGGCGTGACCGGCTGGCTGTCGAAGGAGTTCACACAGGTTGGCGACGCACTGGGCCTCACCATCGGCCGAGGCGATCCACACCCCGCATGCATTGGCGATCGGATCGCGCACTCGTCAGGTTTTATGGGGATTCTCGCCGGCATTGCCGTGGGGGTTGCGATTGGCGTGGCAGTGGCGGCGACTGTGGCAACAGGTGGACTCGCCGGGGCGCTGATCGTTGGCGCTTGCATGGCCGGCGGCCTGACGCTTGGTGGTGCGCTCGCGTCGGCCAGCCAAAGTATGGGCAGCAACTGTGGCGAGATCGTCACCGGTTCGAGCAACGTATATTTTGAAGGCAAACAGGTGGCGCGTGTCACGGACCTGGTGAAATGCGATCACCATTCCGGCGCGCCGCAGGCGCTCGTCGACGGCAGCAAAACCGTGTTCGTCAACGGGCTGCCGCTGGTGCGGATCGGCCACGAGACCCACTGCAGCGGCAAAGTCAATTCGGGGCGCAACAGTATCTGGATCGACAAGACGACCGGAAATTATGGCCCGAAGAACCCGGAGCTGTCCGCGACGCAGGAATTCCTGGCGGGCTTGATCGGCGGGATTGTAGGCGGCGGAGTTGGAAAAGTTGGCGGCAAGGGGCTGCGGGCGGTGCGCGAAAAATTCCGGCCCGAACCCACCCGATCGGCGGAGCAGAGGGGTATCAAGGACGAGAATCGACCGAAGTGCAAGGACCCGGTTGATCCGGTATCCGGAGAAATGCTGGAGATCCGTACGGATCTGGCCATTCCCGGAATCTTGCCCCTTGAGTTCAAACGACGCTATCGGACTCGATCGGACGATCATGGATTGCTCGGTCACCGCTGGTCGGACAACTGGTCGCAGCGATTGACGTTCGATGGTGACCGCTTCGTGAGATTTCACGACGGCGCTGGCCTGGTGATCGGCTTTGACGCGCCGGATATGGCGCTCAACGGCATCAACCTGCGTGAGCCGCGTTATCGGCTGGTCGGAAGCCGACTCGAACCGCGCATCTTCGATCGTGACGCGCGGCAACTGCGTATTTTCGCGCCGCTCGTCGACGGGCGCTCGTCTCGCCTCGAACGGATCGAGGACCTCGACGGCAACGCGATCGTTCTTTCCTACGATACTGCTGGCCGTTTGAGCGGCATGGTCCATAGCGATGGCTATCGGCTCGAGATTGCCTATCCTGGCCGCGACCGTCAGCTGCAACGGATCGTTCTCCATGATGCGGACGGTGGTTCCAGAACGCTTGTGGGCTACGACTACCAGAACGGCATGCTTACCCATGTGGCGAGCTTCCAGTTTGGGCAGTTCTATTACGCGTACGACGAACACGGCTGGATGACCCAATGGCGGGATACAGACCAGACCGATGTTCGATATCGGTACGACACCGCTGGTCGTGTAGTCGAAACAGGTACACGGCAGGGCTATCACACGGGCCGATTCATCTACGAAGCCGGCTGCACACGCGTGATTGACGTCGATGGCGAATGGACCTACGCCTATAACGACGAAGGCCTTGTAACGGCCGAAACTGATCCGCTCGGTCATTGCACTTACTCCGAATGGGAGCTTGGTCGTTTGATGGCCCGGATTGATCCGCTTGGCCGACGGACGGACTATCGATACGACGAGCGAGGCCAACTGACTTCGGTCGTCGAAAGCTCGGGGAGGACGGTTGACTTTGACTATGACGACGAGCAGCGCCTAACCGGGGCGCGCTTGCCGAACGGCGGCACGATCAAGCTCGAGTACGACCATCTGTCTCGGTTGATTGCACGGACCGAGCCGGACGGCAACAAAACGACCTATCGCTATGGGCCCCGTGGTGAACTGCTGCGAGTGGTTCAAGGTGATCGCGAGACACGCCTGGACTACGATGACCGGCTGCGGCTGACCGACATCGAATTGCCAACGGGTGCGCGCTTTAGGCGCAAGATAGACGCGCTGGGCCGGCTGCTGGAGGAAACGTCGCCCGACGGGCATGTGACGCGTTACGACTATGCTGACGGCCCGGCAAATCCGCGCGGTCTGCTGAGTGCGGTTACGCGCCCTGATGGCTCGGTATCGAGGGCACGCTATAACAGCGAGAGCCTGCCCGTCGAGTGGATCGATCCGCTAGGACGTACGATCCAGCGAACCTACGGTCCATTCGACCTGCTTACTGCGTCGATCGACGCGGCCGGACATGCAACGCGTTTTGAGTACGACCATGCGACCCGGCTGACGAAGGTTATCAATGCGCTGGGAGAGACTTACACATACCGCTACGACGCGGCCGGACGTCTCGCGGCCGAAATTGACTGGGGAGGCCGCGCGACCGAATACGAGCGCGATGCCGTCGGTCGCCTGCTGACGAAGACACTGCCCGACGGTGGCCAGTGGCGCTATACGTACGATGCATCCGACCGACTCATCGAGATCGATGCCGGCGACGTGAAGCTTGCCTACCGCTACGATGCGAGCAGCCGATTGGCGTCGGCGGAGGTCCAGGGTGAGCACGGTCATGTGACGCGCTTTGCCTACGACAGGAATGGCCGCTTGATAGGCGAAGATCAGCATGGCGAACTGTTGCGGCACGTCTACGACGCCGATGGACAACGCCGTCTGCGGATGACACCTAGGCGCGAGACCACCTATGCGTACGATGTATCCGGGGCTTTGACGCAAGTCGGGCAACTGACGATCCGGCGTGATGGGTTAGGGCGCGAGATTGGCCGCGAGGCGGGAGATTTTGTCGCGCAGCAACAGTACGATGCGCTCGGCCGGATACGCCGGCAGATTGCGGGGCCTGCCGTAGCCTTCGATGCCTTGCAAGCCGATCCGGCCCGGGCGCTGGAGCAATTGACGCGGCAGGTCTATCACTACGACGCAGCCGGGCAACTGGAGCGAGTCGACACCGACATAGATACGCTTACGTATCGGCGCGATGCACGTGGCCAGATCGTGACCGCAGAAAGTCTGTTGCAGCCGACTGAGCACTTCCGCTACGACGCGGCAATGAACATTGCCGCGCACGGGCGTCAGGCTCCCGTGGACGCTCACCATTACCATCGAGGCGGCCTGCCGGAACGGATCGGCCATGCGCGCTATCGGTATGACGCACGTGGCCGCACGATCGAGAAGACGGTCGAACAGCCCGGGTTCAGGCCAAAGACGTGGCAATACGCGTGGGATGGGCTCAATCGGCTCGTGAAGGTTACGACGCCCGAACGCGGCGTGTGGCTGTACCGCTACGATGCTTTCAACCGCCGAGTCGAGAAGCAGCAACTCGGCAGCCGCGAAGCCGTGAAGTTCCTGTGGGACGGTCCGACGCTGGCCGAGCGCTGGATCGAGCAGCGAGACGGTACGACTGGTCAGGTCGTGACCTGGCATATTGAGCCGAGCAGTTTTTCGCCGCTCGCGCAAGAGACCGATGACGGGCTGTATCCGGTTCTAACAGACCAGGTAGGTTTGCCGAAGGCGGTGTTCGACAAAACGGGAAAACCCGTGTGGAAGGCCGCGCACTCGTTGTGGGGAAAATTGCTGCCGACTAAGCGAGCGGCCAACGATGCACACAGCAGTTCGATCGATACGACGCTGCGATTTCCGGGCCAGTGGTCAGACGAAGAGACAGGACTTAGCTATAACCTGAATCGTTACTACGATCCAGATTCGGGGCAGTACTTGAGTCCAGATCCGCTTGGGCTGAAGGGCGGCTCCCGTACACAATCGTATGTGCACGATCCATTAGCGTGGTGTGACCCAGATGGACTGCAGGAATGCGAAAAGAAGAGGATGGGCGTTAACGAATCAGGGCACCATGTACCAGCTGTCCGGAAGTCAGTCGGGCGCCCGTTTGAAGTTGCACGCTCGGACAAAACACGGCCGACGCTCTTCCCGAGAGGGGCCGATCCGGAGCATGATCATTGGCGCCTACATGATGCCGAACGGGAAACTATCGGGCCCCGGCAAGGGAGTTTCCCGGGAACAGACGACCAGCTCTTTGACGCGTATCGAAAGGCCTATTCCGGCTTGGATGATATCAAGGTTGACGTAAAATCACCCAACGGGACGTACACTCTTGCCGAAGGTGTGACACCTCGCCAAGCAGTCGACGTGATCCAGAATTGGTTTAAGGAACAGGGGTTGTGGAATGGTAAATAAGATTTTGACTGATATCGATTCGGAGATATCTAAGCCAGGATTTTTCGATTTTTTTACTGGTCTAGACTCCGATGATGTGCTTGATAAAAGGGACGCCGCATCGTTCGATGATCTTTGGATGCAGTCGTTTAACGATGTCGACGGGCTCGCTCTTTCAGCCGACGATAAGAATTTTCTGGATTATATTAGAGAGAAGGTGTTCAAGCTCTCATTTCGGGCATCAGGAAATTCCGATATCGCGGGAAGAGTTTCTGACGATATCGAATTAATCTCAAAAAGTATTTTGGCTGGCAAATCGGATAGTTGGCCGATTAAGGTTCTATGGGACGTCTATAAAAAGGGGGGCTTTCCCTGCTGAACGAGGGTGATGGATAGCTCTCGCTTCACGTGTTTTTAAAACTCGGAGCACTGGGCGAGTCGAGGTGTTTAAGTGCGGCAGCCCTCTTCGCAGTCGTGGCAATAC
The DNA here is from genome assembly GCF_015712265.1 of Burkholderia sp. 9777_1386. NCBI lineage: Bacteria > Pseudomonadati > Pseudomonadota > Betaproteobacteria > Burkholderiales > Burkholderiaceae > Burkholderia > Burkholderia sp. 9777_1386. The sequence goes on from NZ_JACCQB010000008.1 coordinate 144,552, forward strand.
TTCGCTGACTGTGCAATAGTGCAGTTCGGTAGTCTATCGACGCGATTTGTACAAGTGCTTGAAAATGGCGTGGTCGGGTAGCGCCGCTTTGGGTCAGAATTGCCGAAGCAGTTCGTGTCGCGCATGGAGTACCAGCAATATTCACAACGCTGTGATGCTGCTATTGCGAGCGGGATTCTCGTGTAAATCGTTCCTTCGCTTCTTGATTTCGAGGGAACATGCCCGGCAGGCATCTGCAATGCACTATCGTTGCTCTCAGTGGCTTCGATTTTGGCATTCATGGAACCTGAGAGGGCGTAAAATGGCTTATGGAATAGAATCATTTAAATTGAATTCGATATAGTCCCGTATGAAAGAAGGGCGTGGTGACCAAAGACAGTCATGCCTCCGTGGTGTTGGATGTGCAAGACTGTAGTGAGCGTCATTGCCGCTGCGACTGCTTGCTGCAACGAATTCTGTTGCGTTGTCTGACATGAAGTACATGGTTGTCCAACCGAGAAGATATGAGCACGGGAATCGCAATTTATGGGATAGACCCGACTCGGGTCGCGGCCATTCTGGAAATAGCTGAAAGCCTCTTCCGTCGACTTGGGGAGGAGGTGTCTGAGGTGATCTTTATTGAATTCGGTGCTCGAGATGGCGCAAAGATCATTGAGGATCATAAAATTTCCATCAGTGATTTAAGGAAAGGTGTTTCCGATGGTGGGATCGTTGCATTTCAGATATGCAGTAATGGGAAAGATGGTGGGGTTCCCGTAATTTCATTGGGGTGCAATAATCAGAAGTTCGGCGGGATATCATTTGTGGATGTCCAGATCGAAGAGCCGATTTATAAAATAAGGGCCGAGATAGAGCGTTTTTTTGAAAATTTTGTGGCGCGTTTGGGTTGTAAATATGCAATTGCTTACGATGCGAAAGATTCTTCAACGGCCTACAAATATTCGACTGGCGTCAATCTGATCAGAATTTTTCCATTCGAGAACACATCGCTCTTTACAAGGGAACTCCCGGGCCGAGCGCCAGGAGCGGCGAGCTATGAAAGAGTGATGCTCAGGATGATTTATCCCCTGAATGTACTCAACGAGGAACACCTGGAAATTCGTGTCGGCGATCTTTCGTTGAGGGAGTGGATTACGGCAGATTCATGTCGGGGATATCTAAAGAGCATTTCAAACGGGATGTGGCTCTGGTCCCTCAAGGAGACGGACTTGGCCGAAATAAACAATGCTTGTGGAGAGGCGGGAATATTGATTGCCTGGAAAAAGGCGTCTACGGATAGGGCGGTGCGTAAATTACCGTGAGCTTATTTCCCGAACGGTGCGGATTTTAAGTAGGTCGACTGCTTTCACCTTCGCTCGCGAAAGAGGGTATATTTTCTTTTTCCGAGAATGCTGAAGGGATTAAAATATATATGATGCCGATCAAAGGGGTCGTCGAAATCATAAGGGCTGATAGCGGATGTCAAGTACTTGCCGGTGAGCGGGAGATGACGCTTACGCATGACGTCAGATCGAAGCCCCGATACTCGGTGAAGTGCTCGTCGGAGTTGAGGGAAGCATATCTCGAACGTAACGCAGCGCGGTGAGAGCTTCGCGCTGTCCCCCTGACCCTAAGCGTCGAGAGAATGTGGCCATTTGAGAGGCCTGCAGTAAAACCACAGGTCCAATATCGACAGATGATCGACCGAACGGTATGACGTTGCTGGATTCGCACGCTCATCACAAGTGGCATCCACTGCGTGCGCGCTCAAAAGACCTTGCATCGGCTACACGAGTATCGAGACCGGCGCACATCGTTGAGTCAGAACTCGTAGAACTGTTTCAAATCGTCACGTTCGGATGCTATCGTGTTCCGAATAGATGGCGCAGGCGTCGATGTGTTCGCCATTACCGTCAACGCGCACAATAACCAGAAAACTGACCAAGCCGTGTACCTATACCCAATGGCTAACGTACGCTCAAATGCGCACCAACGATGGTTTAATAGGCAATGTTCAATTGACGGCGATCCTGTTGCCGGCAATGCACGTGAACTGACGTGCCAAACGCGCTGATCCTCTACCGACGCATCGCTCCCATCGATTCATCAACAAAGGAGGAATCCAAACCATAAATCCCAAGCCTGAGACGTTTTATCCGGACATGAAGATTGGTGGAATGCGGCTGATCAACGATGCGTGTTTTGTCCCGGGCGCGCAAGGCGCGGATTGATATTGAGCCGGGTAGACGTGATCATCACACAGATGTAAAAGGCAACGCCGCGAAATGCGACCGCGCTGCGCAACGTCGCGCAGCGCGCCGGGCAGGGTAGACCAGCCGTAAGCGGCCGCTACCCCAAAACCCCACCTCACCAAGCAATATCGCAAGACGACCGCGACGTCCTCGCACCACCGGTAGCCGTGCACTTCGTCCCCGATCCATTGTCATAAAACGTCCGCGTCTCTGGCTGCGGCACCGACGGATCGAACGGATTCGGCGCCCCGTGAGGACCACGCGGCGCATCGTACGGCCGCTGCGGCGCATACGAGCCGCCACGACCAGCAGGCCGAGAACCATTCGCGCGCAGGTATTCATTCCAGTTTTGCTCGCGCTGCTCGTACCCGGGCACTGCGCGACCTAGACTATCGTTCCCGCCCGCGCCGAGCGCGACGCGGTTCGGCGGCAAGACGAAATCGGGTTCACGCCCGGAAGACGCGGGCAGCGGCGCCACCAGCGCATCACTCGTTACCCGCAATGGCCGCGTATCCGGCGTATCGAACGGGCTACGTTCGGCAGGCGCGGCGAACTGTACGCGTGGGCGGCTCATCCTCACCGCGCGCCCGTCATCCCGAGCAGCCGCACGCCGCTCCGAGCGAAACACATTGGCACCGGCCGACCGATCGGTCAGCGTATCGCGTCCCGAAGCATGGGCAGCAGAAACAGAAAGCGCGCACGCGATCGCGGCGGCGGAAGAGAGGCGGACTGGGCAATTCATGGGCGATCCGAAGCAGGTGATGTGCATTGAACAAAAACGGCAGATCACTGGCTGGCGGCTGAGCGACGAGGGGGCGTCGAAGCGGCCCTGAAGCGACTGCGAGGCGCGGCGAACGCGACTTGCAGGGAGGCTGGCTGGATTGCAGAAGCGAGCTCGTATTATTTCATGAAAATATCAAAAAGCTTTCAGATTGTTTAGTTTCGCAGATAAACAGTAATATTTGCCGCCTCACTGGGCGCCCCGTCCTGGTGCGTGCCAACACAATCATCAGTCGATTGATCCCCAGCGACCAGGGCTCTTGGCAACCCAAAAAATGCATCACCGGGAAATCCCCGTCGCCGAACGCCAAGCCCAGCAAGGAACCCGCTCCCACCTTCTTGCCAAAATAGCAACCCGATTGCACCCGAAGCAAACGTTGTCGCCGCGTCGCGGTTGCGCCCCCATCGCCACCCACCCATCTCAAAAACGTACGTGTTTTCCCTCAATCGACAGGCATTTTTGACAGACGATTGAAAAACGCCCATATAATTTCGACTGCCTTGCCAATGGCTGTCGGACCATCCCTCCGAACGAGCGATTTGGCAAGCGGGGCAGGCGAAACGCTTGCGCAATGCAAGACGCATCACGATGTCTTTCCGAACCAGACGTCCCCTTCGGGGACTGCAAGAGCCGGGCCCCGCTACGCAACATTCCGCCGGAGTTCCGTCTTCTATGTGTCTCGGGCGTGTCCCATGTCCTCGCCCCGGGTGCTGTTCGATTGCGCAAGTCATGCCGCCTTTGCCCGTATGACTAAACAACATCGAGGAGCTCCCAGATGACGCTGTCCCGTCTTACGTCCATTTCCGTCGCCGCCGTGCTGTTCGCCGCCGGCGCCGCCGCCGCGCAAGCGGAAACCGTGAAGATCGCCATCGCTGGTCCGATGAGCGGCTCGGTCGCCCAGTACGGCGACATGGTGAAGGCCGGCGCGCTGACCGCGATCGAACAGATCAACGCGGCAGGCGGTGCGGGCGGCAACAAGTTCGAAGTGGTGATGATGGACGACGCGTGCGAACCGAAGCAGGCCGTCGCCGTCGCCAACAAGATCGTCAGCCAGAAGATCAAGTACGTGATCGGTCACGTGTGCTCGGGTTCGACGATTCCCGCGTCGGACATCTACGAGAACGAAGGCATCGTGATGGTCACGCCGTCGGCCACCGCGCCGCAACTGACGGAAGGCAAGAAGCGCCACTTCATTTTCCGCACGATCGGCCGTGACGACCAGCAAGGCCCGGCCGCCGCGCACTACATCATCAACAACGTGAAGCCGAAGAAGGTCGCGGTCCTGCACGACAAGCAGTCGTACGGCCAGGGCATCGCGTCGTCGGTGAAGAAGGACCTCGAAGCCGCGAAGATCCCGGTCGTGCTGTTCGAAGGCATCAACGCCGGCGATTCGGACTACTCGGCGATCATCACGAAGCTGAAGTCGCAAGGCGTCGATTTCGTCTACTTCGGCGGCTACCACCCGGAAATGGGCCTGCTGATGCGCCAGGCGCGCGAGCAGGGCGTGAAGGCGACGTTCATGGGGCCTGAGGGCGTGGGCAACAAGGACGTGACGGCGATCGCCGGCCCGGCTTCGGAAGGCATGCTCGTGACGCTGCCGGCCGACTTCTCGGCCGATCCGGCCAACGCGGCGCTCGTAAAGGCGTTCGCGGACAAGAAGCGCGACCCGAACGGTCCGTTCCAGATGCCGTCGTACGCCGCGGTGAAGATCATCGCCGACTCGATCGCGGGCGCGAAGACGACCGACCCGACGAAGGTGGCCGCGTACATGCACAAGACGACGTTCGACACGCCGATCGGCAAGGTCGCGTATGACGCACAGGGCGACCTGAAGGCGTTCAAGTTCGTCGTGTACACGTGGCACAAGGACGCGACGAAGACCGCCGCCAAGTAACAACGGAGTACCCGCCCGCGCACCCGCCCTGTCCGAAACCCGGACGGGGCGGGTGCGTATTGGCCGCGCATCTGCCCCATGCGCGCCAGCGGGCGGCCCGAGACGACACCGTGCGTTGCGCGCGGCCGAGCGCCGTGATCCGGCGACGGCATGCGACCCAGCGCCAACGGGAGCTTCCCGCACATGACTGACTTCTTTCCTCAATTCGCCCAGCAGCTGGTCAACGGCCTGACGCTGGGTGCGATCTATGCGTTGATCGCCATCGGCTATTCGATGGTCTACGGCATCATCGGCATGATCAACTTCGCCCACGGCGAGATCTACATGATCGGCGCGTACGTGGGCCTCGTGACCCTGACGGCCATCGGCATCTCCGCCGGCTATCCGCTGCCGCTCGTGCTCGGCGCCGCGCTGATCGTGTCGGTGATCGTCACCGGCCTGTACGGCTTCGCGGTCGAGCGCGTCGCGTATCGTCCGCTGCGCGGCGGCCCGCGCCTCGTGCCGCTGATCTCCGCGATCGGCATGTCGATCTTCCTGCAGAACTACGTGCAGATCGGCCAGGGCGCGCGCGACGTGTCGGTGCCCGTGCTGATCTCCGGCGCATTCGACATCCATCTCGGCGGCGACTACGACGTGACGATTCCGTATGCGCGTCTGCTGATCGTCTGCGTGACGATCGTGCTGATGATCGCGCTCACGCTGTTCATCTCGCATTCGCGGATGGGGCGTGCGTGCCGTGCGTGCGCGGAAGACATGAAGATGGCGAACCTGCTCGGCATCGACACGAACCGCGTGATCTCGTTCACGTTCGTGCTCGGCGCGATGCTGGCGGCCGTCGGCGGCGTGCTGATCGGGCTGACGATCGGCAAGCTGAATCCGTATATCGGCTTCGTCGCGGGCATCAAGGCGTTCACCGCCGCGGTGCTCGGCGGGATCGGCAGCATTCCGGGCGCGATGCTCGGCGGCGTGCTGCTGGGCCTCGCCGAAACCTTCGCCGCGGGCTACATGCCGGCCGAGTACAAGGACGTGGTCGCGTTCGGCCTGCTCGTGCTGATCCTGCTCTTCCGCCCGACCGGCCTGCTCGGCAAGTCGGACATCGAAAAGGTTTGAGGGAGACGCAGATGAGTCAAGTCATTTCCGTTCGCCGCCCGGCCGCCGACGCGTCGTTCGGCCAGGCGCTGAAGAACGCCGTGGCCGCCGCGATCCTGACGGCGATCCTCACGATTCCGGTGCTCGGGCTGCAACTGAAGCTCGACGGCTATCAGGTGGTGCTGACGCCGCACTGGCGCCCGGTGTGGATCGCGGTCGCGGCCGTGTTCCTGTTCCAGTTGTTCAAGCCGTGGCTGATGCGCGCGAAAGCGGCCGTGAAGCTGCCGGCGGCGCCGACGATGGGCGCGCGGCAGCAGCGCGTGATCATCTGGGTGCTGCTCGCGGTCGGCCTCGTGTGGCCGTTCTTCGGTTCGCGCGGCGCGGTGGACGTCGCCACGCTCGCGCTGATCTACGTGATCCTCGGCCTCGGGCTGAACATCGTGGTCGGTTTCGCGGGGCTGCTGGATCTCGGCTACGTCGGGTTCTACGCGGTCGGCGGCTATACGTACGCGATGCTCAACCAGTATTTCGGGCTGTCGTTCTGGGAATGCCTGCCGATCGCGGCGATCGCCGCGGCGACGTTCGGCTTCCTGCTCGGCTTCCCGGTGCTGCGGTTGCGCGGCGACTATCTGGCGATCGTCACGCTCGGCTTCGGCGAAATCATCCGCCTGCTCGCGAACAACCTGACGAGCCTCACCGGCGGCCCGGACGGCATCTCGAGCATTCCGAAGCCGACGGTGTTCGGCTTCGAGATGGCGCGCTCGGCGAGCGTCGAAGGTGCGAAGACCTTCCATGAACTGATCGGGCTGGAATACAGCGGCGAGCACATGGTGATCTTCCTGTACCTGATCGCGCTGCTGCTGGTGGGCTTCACGCTGTTCGTGACGAGCCGCCTGATCCGCATGCCGATGGGCCGCGCGTGGGAAGCGCTGCGCGACGACGAGATCGCATGCCGTTCGCTGGGTCTCAACCCGACGCGCATCAAGCTGTCGGCGTTCACGCTCGGCGCGGCGTTCGCGGGGATCGGCGGCGCGTTCTTCGCGGCGCGTCAGGGCCTCGTGAATCCCGAATCGTTCACCTTCATCGAATCGGCGCTGATCCTCGCGATCGTCGTGCTCGGCGGGATGGGCTCGCAGCTCGGCGTGATTCTCGCGGCGATCCTGCTGACCGTGCTGCCGGAAGTCGCGCGCGGCTTCGCCGAATACCGGATGCTGATCTTCGGTCTCGTGATGGTGTTGATGATGATGTGGCGTCCGCAGGGCCTGCTGCCCGCGAGCCGTCCCCACGTGGAGCTGCCGCAATGAGCGCGAATGCAGAACTGTTGAAGGTCGCCGGGCTGCAGATGCGCTTCGGCGGGTTGCTCGCGGTGGACGGCATCGATTTCGACGTGCGCCGCGACGAGGTATTCGCGATCATCGGGCCGAACGGCGCGGGCAAGACCACGGTGTTCAACTGCGTCGGCGGCTTCTACAAGCCGACCGGCGGCGACGTGGTGCTCGACGGCCACGCGATTGGCGGGCTGCCGAGCCACAAGATCGCGTTGAAGGGTTTGGTGCGGACGTTCCAGAACATCCGGCTGTTCAAGTCGCTGACCGTCGTCGAGAACCTGCTCGTCGCGCAGCATCGCAAGGTGAAGGCCGGGCTGCTGCACGGCCTGTTCGCGACGCCCGCGTATCGTCATGCCGAGCAGGCAGCGCTCGAACGCGCGGCCGTGTGGCTCGACCGGATGGGGCTGACGTCGGTCGCCAACCGGCCGGCCGGCACGCTGTCGTACGGGCACCAGCGGCGTCTGGAGATCGCGCGCTGCATGATCACCGAGCCGCGCCTGCTGATGCTCGACGAGCCGGCGGCGGGCCTCAACCCGCAGGAAAAGATCGAGCTGCAGCACCTGATCGACAAGCTGCGCCGTGAATTCGGCGTGTCGGTGCTGCTGATCGAACACGACATGAGCCTCGTGATGGGCGTGTCCGACCGCATCCTCGTGATGGAGCACGGCCGGCCGATCGTGATCGGCACGCCGGAAGCGGTCCGCAACGACCCGCGCGTGATCAAGGCGTATCTGGGGGAAGAGTGATGCTGAAGCTGGAACAGGTCCATACGCACTACGGCGCGGTCGAAGCGCTCGCGGGCGTGTCGATCGAAGTGAACAAGGGCGAGATCGTCACGCTGATCGGCAGCAACGGCGCCGGCAAGACGACGCTGATGATGACCGTGTGCGGCACGCCGCGCGCGTCGTCGGGCCGCGTGCTGTTCGAGGGCAACGACATCACCCCGATGTCGACGCACCAGATCATGCGGCAGGGAATGGCGATTTCGCCGGAAGGGCGGCGCGTGTTCCCGAGCCTGACGGTGCTCGAGAACCTGAAGATGGGCGGCTTCTTCGCGAGCCGTCACGAGATCGACGACGGCATCGAGCACGTGTTCAAGCTGTTTCCGCGCCTGAAGGAACGCGCGGCGCAGCGGGCCGGCACGATGTCGGGCGGCGAGCAGCAGATGCTCGCGATCGGCCGCGCGCTGATGAGCAAGCCGCGTTTGCTGCTGCTCGACGAGCCGACGCTCGGCCTCGCGCCGCTCGTGATCGCGCAGATCTTCGACATCATCCGCACGATCCGCGACGAAGGCGTCACGGTGTTCCTCGTCGAGCAGAATGCGAACAAGGCGCTCGGTGTGGCCGACCGCGGCTACGTGCTCGAAACGGGGCGCGTGGTGCTGGCCGACACGGGCGCGAACCTGCTCGCGAACGACCGCATCAAGCAGGCGTATCTCGGCGGTTGACGAGAGAAAGCCCGCCGGCCTGCAACGGGCCGGCGGCAGTTTTTCCGGCGGTTCACTTCTGCTTGCAAGGCCGGGTTCCCGGCCTTGTCTTCGTTATCCGATCCTGAACGTGCTTTTCAATACGTCGCGCAGATGCAGCGCGGCGCGATTGCTGTCGTCCGTCAGCACCGTGATCAGGTGCGGCGGCAGATCGGGCAGCACGATGCCGGCGACGTGGCTCGTCAGGTTGCCCGACACGCGATCGTGCTCGATCAGGCCGACCGCCAGCCCGTTCGCGATACACGCTTCCACGGCGGGAGAGCTGGCGCTTTCGAGCAGCATCCGGTGCGCGATCTTCGCCTTCTTCAGCGCATTCAGCGCGGTGTCGCGGTACGGGCAGCCCTGCAGTTGCACCGCGATCGGTAGCGGCGCATCGGGATTGAACTTGAAGGTGCGCGCGGCGACCCACACCGGATGCGTCTTGCTGAGCAGTTCGGCGTGCGGCAGCGCTTTCGGCACCACGGCGATCGTGATGTCCAGCTGGCCACGCGAGAACAGCAGTTGCAACTCTTCGCTGGAGCGCGCTTCGACCGTCAGTTCCAGCAGCGGCCGGTCGGCGGCGAAGCGCGGCAGGAATTCGGCCATGAAGTGCGCGGCGTAGGAATCGGGGATGCCGAGCCGCAGCTTGCCGGTCAGCATCTGCGGCGACAGCGATTCGACGAGCCGGTCGTGGCTCAGCAGGAACTCGGTGGTGTCGCTCAGCAGCTTGTGGCCGAACTGCGTGAGTTCGACCGCCTGGTTGTTTCGCGTGAACAGCCGCTGCGCGACCATCTCTTCCAGCTTCTGAATCTGCGCGGTGACCGACGACGGGCTGCGGTTCACATGAACGGCCGCATCCTTGAAGCGGCCGAGCTTCGCGACGGCGTGGAAGGTACGCAGCAGGTCGACGTCCAGGGTACGCGGCATGATTTGGTTTTTCCGAATCAGTGATTCAGGTAATGTCGATTGACGGAATTATTGAGCATCCCATATTCTCGGGTCAACAGGCAGACAACGGCAGGCAGCCGGTCGGGCGTTGCACGCATCCGGGGAACGATTCATGTCGATCAATGATTTTGTCGTAGATGCATTGGTGCGGGACAGGAAGCTGAAGGCGGAGTCGGTATGGACGGTCGAGAATCACGAAAAATATTCGACGTTGCATCGCACGGACGATGATGCGCGGCGGCGGGAAGCGGGGCGCGAAGTCTTTGCGCTGATGCGCAACCTGAACGAGCTGGGCGTGCGAAGCCCGGCGTTGTGCGCGGATCGCGACGGTAACGGGTCGTTACGCGAAGCGATCGGCGCATTGAGCGAGCGGCTCGCGACGTTGTCGCGCGGCCGCCATGTGCATTACATCGAGCTCGGGCCCGAGCCCGTCAAGACGACCGAGCTGATGAAGGCGGTCAGCGGCGGCGGCCCGAACCATCTGCGTTACACGGCCGTCGACATCAACGAGTCGTCGGAAGACGCGATGCGGCACGCGATCATGCCGTTCCTGAAAACGCCGGGCTGTTTCAACTACATCGCCGACGATTACCGGAACGTGCAGTGGAACCATATCGACCTGGGCCAGGACGTGACGTTCATCACGATGCTCGGATTCCAGGAAGGCAACGAGCTGCCGGTGACGATCGGCCGGCTGATTCGCAATCTCGGCGGCAAGTCGACTTACGTCGTGTCGGAGATGCAGTTGCTCGTGGAAGGGCGCGAAGAGCCCATCTACAACTTCTACCAGAACGAGAACATGGTGCGGTTCTCCGAAATCGTCAGCCGGCAGCAGGGTTTCGAGCCGCTCGGCAAGCATCACGTATCGATCGTGCGGCTCAATCTGCTGGGCGACCAGTTCCATGTGGCGGTCACGCTGCAGCCGGTGTCGAAAGCGGGGGCCGACGGGCATCTGATCACCAACGTCTGCCTGAAATACACGCCGGAGCAATTCCGCCACGTTCGCCTGAGCCACGGCAATTGCCGCGTGATCGACGAGCTGCGCAGCGGGGATGGCAGCGTCGTGTACCAGATTGCGCAGTTCAAGGGCTGAATGGCGAAACGTCGACAGCGAGGCACGCGATGAACAAGGGAAATGCATTGCCGGTGTTTGCGCGCGGGTTCGGCCGGGTGAGGCTGGCGCTGCGGACGTCGCTGTCCGTCGGCGCGAACGTCGGCGGCAGGCTCGACGCATCGACGGAACCGATGCGCTGGTCCAGCGCGTGCCTGCGCGACGGCTACGAGGTGCGCTACCGCCGCAACCTCGACGATCTCGGCTATCGCGACGTGCCGATGCGCGGTACGCGCTCGGATGCGCTGAACGCGGTGTGTCACCTGCGCGGCTTGTTTTCCGACGAAGCGGTCGACGCGTTGCGCGAGATCGGCCGCGCGCTGGAGCGCAGTGCGTCGAGCAGCAACTGGATCATCTCGAAGCGCGTGCGTGCGGTGACGAACCGCTCGCGGTTCATTGACGACATGATGCACGATCGCGTGTTCCTGCTGCGGGTGTCGCGCCTCGCCGGCGTGCCGTTGATTCCGTACCCGATGGCCAATGCGCGCTCGCAGTTCAATTACTACTATCCGACGGACCAGCGCGACGGCAAGGAACAACTGGGCATGTGGCATACCGACGGCACCAGTTTCGTGCTGAACATCGTGTTGTCGGATCGCGCCGAGTACGAAGGCGGCAACTTTCTGTTCTACGAATCGATGGCGGAGACGTTCGATCGCTACGATCGCGAACGCCGGCACGTCAAGACCGCGAATCTGGACAACGCGGGTGATGCGCTGCTGATCTACGGCAGCAAGCTGTTTCATGGCGTCGAACCGGTTCAGGGCGGGCGTCGCATGTCGCTGGTGCTGTCGTTTCATTGCCCGACCACGCGCGAGGACGACAACGGGTTCTGGCATCTCGCGTCGGACGACGGTATTCCGCGCACCGTCGTCAACTGGCTGGCGCTGCAGCGTGCCCTTCGGGACGACGCCGAATTGCAGTACCTGCGCCTGGGGCTCGAACCGATCCGGCCGGAAGACCTGGGCGACCAGCGTCTGGCTCCGGCCACTTTCTGAGAACCGTCGCGCCATGCAGCTTTTCCTGCTCCAACTCGTTTTCGTCCTGTCGTGGAGTTCCGGGTTCATCGGCGCCAAGCTCGGCGCGGAGACGGCCGGCGCGTTCAATCTGCTGTTCTGGCGGTTCCTGCTCGTCACGCTGTGCCTTGCGATCGTCCTCAATCGCCAGCTCGCGCGTCTGACGCTCGAAAAAATCCGCTATCACGCGGTGATCGGCTTCCTGTCGCAGTTCCTCTATCTGGCCTGTGTGTACGTCGCGATCCAGCATGGCCTGCCGCCGGGCATCGCCGCGATCGTCGCGGCGTTGCAGCCGCTCATCACGGCGGCGATGACGTCGTTCGGCGGCAGCGAGCGCAGCGGGGCGCGCCAGTGGGCCGGGCTCGTCGTCGGGTTCGTCGGCGTAGGCATCGTGATCGGCGGGCAATATGCGCTGCCGGCCGGGTCGGTCGGGATCGTGATGTACCTGCTGCCGCTGGTGTCCGCGTTCGGACTGTCGATCGCGACGATCTATCAGCGCCGCCGCGCGCTGACGGCCGCGCGCAGCAACGAGGACGGGCTGTTCCTGCCGCTGTTCGTGCAGGGTTGCGTGAGCCTCGTGCTGTTCGCGGCGTGCGGGCTCGTCACCGGCGACCTGCATGTGCCGACGCAGCCGAACGTGTGGGTGTCGGTCGTGTGGCTGACGGTGTTCTCGACTTTCATCGCTTACCTGTCGCTGTGGGCGCTCCTCAAGCGCATGCCCGCGACGCGCGTGGCGACGCTCGTCTATCTCGAACCGCCGGTGACGCTGCTGTGGGCCGCATGGATGTTCGGCGACCGGATCGAGGTGACGACCTACGTCGGCATCGTCGTCGTCGCGATCGGCGTCTGGCTGGCCGGCAAGCACGGCGCGCGGCCCGCGCGGCCGCGCTGCGCGGACATGGAGACGGCCGGCCGCTGACGCACTGGTTGCGCGCGCGATTCCGGTGTAGCTTCGCGAGACTGCCCGACTCGTGAAGGAACCCGATGAAAGTCAAACGGATCGTCGCCAACGTCGATACACGCTCGATCGACGACGCCAGGCGCTTCTACCAACGGATCTTCGGTCTCGACCTGCTGATGGACCACGGCTGGATCGCGACCTACGGCAACGCCGAGCAGATGGACGTGCAGATCAGCTTCGCGTCGCACGGCGGATCGGGCACGCCGACGCCCGATCTGTCGATCGAGGTCGACGATGTCGATGAAGCGCTCGCGCGGGTTCGGGCGGCCGGCATGTCCGTCGAATACGGGCCGGCCGACGAACCGTGGGGCGTACGGCGGTTTTACGTGCGCGACCCGTTCGGCAAGCTCGTCAACGTGCTTGCGCATCGCTGAGCCGGCGACGGGAGTCGGGTACGCCGGCGTTCACGCATGCAGCGCCAGCCCCTTCACCGCCTTGTCGACGGCCTTCTTCGGCCCGTGCAGCGCCAGGCCGACCAGATCGGGATTGTCCGCATCCTCGGCGCGGAACGCCGCGCGGTTGGCCGCGTCGTGCCCGGTCGAAAACATCGCGCGCACGTAGGGCACGATCGTCAGTTCGCGCGACAGCGCCTGCCGGTGCGCGGCCTGCAAGCCGTTCAGGTCGGCCGCGAACACCAGCATCGGCTGGCCCAGCATCCGGCTGTAACGGCGCCCGGCCGCATCCTCGTAAGGCTCGCCGAGGGCGTCCGGCGCACCGGCCGCGACACCCGTCGCGAGAAACGCGACCACGTTGAGTTTCTGCCACGCCGCTAGATCGTCGCGCACGATCAGCGCTACTTTGGTATCGAACATGCTTGCTCCTGGTTGGAGCGCTCATGATCGGACGGCGCGCGCGATCAGTCTGGAACGTTTGTGCAAAGTTGCCGGTACGCGGCCGGCGTGATCCGGTACGCGCGGCGGAACCAGCGGCCGAGGTGGCTCTGGTCGGCGAAGCCGACGTCGGCGGCCGCCTGCGCGGGCGTGCGGCCGGCGGCGAGCAGCTTGCGCGCGGCACGCAGCCGCAGGCGCACGAGATACGCGTGCGGCGACGTGCCGAACGCACGCTGGAACATCCGCGTCAGCCGGAACCGGTCGATGCCGGCGACGCTCGCGAGTTCGTCGAGGCCGAGGTTGCCGTCCATGTGTGCGTGCAGCAGGTCGCGCACGCGCGCGATCGCGGGCGGCACGACGGCGCTTTCCAGCGCGAGCGGGCCGCCCAGCTGGCTGCCGAGCCGCATCAGCAAGCGGTCGAGCGTCTGGTCGCGTGCGAGCCGGCCTTCGTTGTCGTGGATCGCGAAGAACGCGTTCCGGATCGCGTCGACGAGGCCGCGATCGTCGACGAGCGTATGGCCGAACGTCGTTTCGACGCTGCCGAGGCCCGGCAGGTCGAGCCGGCGCGCGGCGCGCTCGACCCATGCCTGCGGCAGGTACAGCATCCCGTACGTGAAGCCGCCGGCTTCGGGCGCGTGGCCATCGTGCATCGCGCCCGGCTCGATCAGGATCGCGCGGCCCGGCACGCTGGTATGCAGCGAGCGGTGGCACTGGAAGCGCTGCACGCCCTGTTCGGTGAAGCCCACCAGCATGTCGTCGTGGTCGTGCGCATCGTACGCATGGCCGGTGAAATGCGCGTGCAGGCTTTCGATGCCGGTGTCCGCATCGCGGCGTGCGACGAGCCAGTGGTCGGTCGTGCCGGTTCGGTTCGTCGCGGTCGTCATCGGGTTCCTCGCACGTCGTCATCGCGTGACGGGATGAGTCCGCAGCCGGCGAGGCGACGGGGGCGGGCGGTGCGGTTCATGGTTCGATCGCTATCTGTTCGTCGCGCGCGTATTGCGCGGGCGGGCGGCCGACATGCCGCGTGAACGCGACGCTGAAGGTGCTCGCGGAGCGGTAGCCGACGCGCGCCGCGATTTCCGCGATGCGGCCTTCGTTGCGGCGGAGCAGATCCTTCGCGAGCGCCATGCGCCACGTCAGCAGGTACTCCATCGGCGCGACGCCGACCGCGCGGCTGAAGCGCTCGAAGAACGTCGAGCGCGACAACGCGGCCTCCTTCGCGAGCTCGACGATCGTCCACGGGTGCGCGGGGCGTTCGTGCATCCGGCGGAGCGCGGCCGCGAGGCGGCTGTCGGCGAGCCCGCGCACGAGGCCGGGAGATGCGTGGGTGCCGGTCGTGAACCGCAGCGCCTCGATCAGCAGCACTTCCAGCAGGCGCGCGAGCACGATCTCGCGGGCCGGCCGCTGTGCGTGCGACTCGTCGCGCACCAGTTGCACGAGCGTGGTCAGCCGCGGCTCGCCGCGTACGTGCACGAAGCGGGGCAGCAACGACACCAGCAGCGATGCATCGGGCGAACCGAAACTGCAGTTGCCGACCATCATCCGCGTATCGATCGGGTTGGTCGGGTCGCCGATCCGGTACTCGCCAGGGGCGAGCGGGACGGGCGGCGCGGTTTCGACGCCCGGCGCCGGCGCGTCGAGGCTCGACAGCGCCACGCCGTAGGCCGCCGGAATCAGCACGAAATCGCCGGGCAGCAGCTCGATCGGCGCGTGCCCGTCGATCGCGATCCGGCACCCGCCGTCGAGGACCGCACAGTAGAACGGCTCGCCGGCGACCACGCGATTGATCGCCCACGGGCTCGCGCCGCGCACGTACTTGGCGTGCCGCGCGCCGGGTTGCAGCAGCGTCACGACTTCGGTCAGCGGGTCGCTCATTGCCGGACTCTCGCAAAAGAAAAGCGGATTTTCGATTGTAGCGAATACGGTTCCGGCCATCTATCGTACGGACACATGCTCAACACACCCCAGGAGTTCGCATGAAGACCGTACTGATTACCGGCTGTTCTTCCGGCTTCGGCCTCGAAATCGCGCGCCATTTCCTGGCCCGCGACTGGCGGGTCGTCGCGACGATGCGCAAGCCGGGCGACGACGTGCTGCCGCCGTCGGAGCGCTTGCGCGTGCTGCCGCTCGACGTGACGAACGCGGACAGCATTCGCACCGCGATCGAGGCCGCCGGCCCGATCGACGTGCTCGTCAACAACGCGGGCTTCGGCGCGGCCGCCCCGGCCGAGCTCACGCCGCTCGACACGGTGCGCGCGCTGTTCGACACCAACACGATCGGCACGATCGCGATGACGCAGGCGGTGCTGCCGCAGTTTCGCGCGCGCGGCGCCGGCGTGGTCGTGAACGTCACGTCGAGCGTCACGCTGAAGGCATTGCCGCTCGTCAGCGCGTACCGCGCGAGCAAGGCGGCGGTGAATGCGTTCACCGAATCGATGGCGGTCGAACTCGAGCCGTTCGGCGTGCGCGCGCATCTGGTGCTGCCGGGCCGCGCGCCCGACACGCGTTTCGCGGACAACGCGCGGGCCAACATGCACGGCTTCGACCACGAAGCGTATGCGGAATTCGTCGGCCAGGCCGTCGCGCGGATGCTCGATGCATCGGGGCCGATCACCCATGCGCAGGATGTTGCCGAAGCCGTGTGGCGCGCGGCGACCGATCCGTCGAGCCCGCTGCGGCTGCCGGCCGGCGCCGACGCCGAAGCATGGGCGGCGCAAGCGGCGTGATCGATCGGGAGTCCGTCGCACCGGCCGGTCGAGCCGGTGCGACGGCGCGTGTGAGGCTGGGGGGCGGCGGGCGTTACAGCGCGCGCGTGATCGCCTGCTCCAGCAGCGACAGCCCGAGGTCGATCTCTTCGTCGCTGACGGTCAGCGGCGGCGCGATCCGGAACACGCCGCCCATGCCGGGCAACTGCACGATGTTCATGCTGAGCCCGAGGTTCATGCACTCGCGCGTGATCTTCGCGCCGAGCCCGTCCGCCGGCTCCCTGGTGCGGCGATCCTTGACGATCTCGACGCCGAGCAGCAGCCCGCGCCCGCGTACGTCGCCGATGCAGTCGAAGCGCTCCATCAGGTCGAGCAGGCCGCGCCGCAGCCGCTCGCCCATCGTGTTGGCGCGCGCGACGAGACCGTCGCGCTGCACGACGTCGAGCACGCGCAGGCCGACCGCCGCCGGCAGCGGGTCGGACACGTGCGTCGTGTAGAACAGGTAACCGAGCGCGTGCGCGCGCTCCTCGATGGCCGCGGACGTGACCATCGCCGCGAGCGGCAGCCCCGCGCCGAGCGTCTTCGACAGCGTCAGGATGTCGGGCGTCACGCCGTCGCGCTGGCACGCGAACATCGTGCCGGTGCGGCCGACGCCCGTCTGCGCCTCGTCGAGGATCAGCAGCATCCCGCGTTCCTCGCACTTGCGCTTGAGCGCGGCCATATAGCCTTCCGGCAATTCGATGATCCCGCCCGAACTGAGGATCGGCTCCGCGATGAACGCGGCGAGGTTGCCGCTCGACTGGCGGTCGATCAGGTCGAACGCGTAGTCGAGTTCGGCGAGCGGATCGTACGCACCGTTGCGCTCGAAGCGCGGCCGGTACGCGAACGGCGCCGGAATCGCGAACGAGCCGACCGACGCGGGGCCGACGCCCTTGCGGCCGGCGCTGTACGTGGCCGACGCGGCGGCGCCCGTCATCCCGTGCCACGACTGCGCGAAGCCGACGATCTCGTACTTGCCGGTGACGAGCTTCGCCATCCGGATCGCCGCCTCGTTCGATTCCGCGCCGGTGCTGAGCAGCAGCGCGCGGTCGAGGCCGGCGGGCGTGAGGTCGGCGAGGCGCGTCGCGAGGTCGACGACCGGCCGCGACAGCATCCCGCTGAACAGATGGTCGAGCTTGCCCGCGTATTCGCCGATCACGGAGACGATCTCCGGATGGCTGTGG
The DNA here is from genome assembly GCF_015712265.1 of Burkholderia sp. 9777_1386. NCBI lineage: Bacteria > Pseudomonadati > Pseudomonadota > Betaproteobacteria > Burkholderiales > Burkholderiaceae > Burkholderia > Burkholderia sp. 9777_1386. The sequence continues at coordinate 162,134 of NZ_JACCQB010000008.1, forward strand.
CCGAGCACCGCGCTCATCTGGCCCGACGTGAAATCGAGGATCGCGCGGCCGTCGGCGTCGTAGACGAAGCTGCCTTTCGCGCGCTCGATGATCACCGGTTCGAACGTGCCGCCGTAGCGGACCAGGTGCTGCCTGGCGCTGCGCCAGAAGGTTGCATCGTCGTTCAGGGACATCGGGCGGCTCCGGCAAAAGGGCAGGGATCGCTTGCAGTCTAGGCGCGGGTCTGGTTTGATGGAAACGAATAGTCCTAATGCAAGGTAGAAAAGGAGCTAATACCTTGGCGCTTTCGCTCGACATCGACCTGCTGCGCTCGTTCGTCGTGATCGCCGAGGTGCGCGCGCTGAGCCGCGCGGCCGCGCGCGTCGGCCGCACGCAATCCGCGCTCAGCCAGCAGATGAAGCGGCTCGAGGAAGCGGTCGACCAGCCGTTGTTCCAGCGCACCGGCCGTGGCGTCGTGCTGACGCATCCGGGCGAGCGGCTGCTCGTGCACGCGCAGCGCATCCTGCGGCTGCACGACGAGGCGATGGCCGACCTGTGCGGCACGGGGCTGTCGGGGACGATCCGGTTCGGGTGCCCCGATGATTACGCCGAAGTGTGGCTGCCGTCGCTGCTGCGGCAGTTTTCGAGCCAGCATCCGCAGGCGATCGTCGAAGTCGTCTGCGGGCCGACGCCGCGGCTCGTCGAACACCTGGAGAAGCGCGCGGTCGATCTGGCGATGATTTCCGTGCCGGACGACGGCGCGACCGACGACGTCATTCGCCGCGAGCCGCTGGTCTGGATCGGTTATCCGGGGCTCGAACCCGCGCATTTCGATCCGTTGCCGCTCGCGCTGTCCGATCGCGACACGCTCGATCACCTCGCGGCCTGCGACGCGTTGAATCGCGCCGGCCGCGACTACCGCGTCGCGTATGCGAGCAGCAGTCTCGCCGGGCTGATCGCGCTGGTGCGCTCGGGGCAGGCGTTCGCGGTGATGACGCAGACGGCCGTGCCGGCCGACCTCGCGATCGTCCACGGCGATCCGCGCTTGCCGCCGTTGCCGGCGGTGGGCATTACGCTGAGGTTCGACCGGAAGCGGCCGTCGCATCTGACGGCAGCATTCGCCGAGCATATCCGGCAAACGCTGCCGTTGCTTTGATCGTCGACGCGATCAGTCGACCATCGACGAAGCCGACGCCTGCGTGCGGCCCGGACGCTCCGCCGCCGCCTCGCGCACGCGGATCGCCGCCCGCATGCCGGACAGCTTCAGTTCGGTTTCCTGATATTCGTTGACCGGCTCGGAATCGGCGACGATGCCGCAGCCCGCGAACAGCCGGCACGCGCCGCCCGCGATCAACGCCGAACGCAGCGCGACGATGAAATCGCCGTTGCCGTGCGCGTCGATCCAGCCGATCGGCGCCGCATACCAGCCGCGATCGAAGCCTTCGTGCGCACGGATATGGTCGAGCGCCGGCGCGCGCGGATGGCCGGCGACCGCCGGCGTCGGGTGCAGCGCCGCGACGACCTGCAACAGCGTCGCCTCGGCATTCAGCGTCGCGCGAATCGGCGTGCTCAGGTGCTGAAGCTTCGGCAAGCGGTGCAGCGACGGTTGATCGGGCACGTCGAGCTCACGCGACAGCGGCGCGAGCGCGGCACGGATGGCGTCGACGACGAGCGCATGCTCGAGCCGTTCCTTCGCGGACGCCATGAGCGCGGCGCCGAGTGCGCGATCGTCGTCGGGCGTGGCGCCGCGCCGGATCGTACCGGCCAGCGCATGCGTGCGCACGTCGCCGGCCGCGACACGCGCGAGCCGTTCCGGCGTCGCGCCGACGAAGCACGCCCCGTCGCGACGGACCGCGAACAGGTGCGCATGCGCGTCGCGCCGTCGCAACCGGCGCAGCAGCGGCGCGACCGCGACGGGCCGCGCGTACTGTTCGAGCACGTCGCGGGCGAGCACGACCTTGCCGAACGCGCCGTCGTGGATCGCATCCACCGCACGGCGGACTTCGTGCTGCCATTCGCTGGCCTGCAGCGCCTGCGTGTGCAGCAGTTGCGGCGCGTCGTCTTCCGCGGCCGGCGCAAGCGTGCCGAGCGACTCGATCCGCGCGAGGCACGCATGCGTGAGCGCGGCCGGATCGTCGTGAGCGGCGACGACCTGCTGGCAGACGGCCCAGTGCGCATCGCCTTCGCGCACGATCAGCAGCTTCGCCAGCATCATGCTCGCATCGGGAAACGATGCCCAGTGCGCGCTGCGCGGGCCTTGCGCATCGAACCGGAAGCCGCCGACCAGCCGCGGCGGCTGCGGGCCCGCCGTGACCGCGTCGCGCACGAGGGCGCGCCAGCGCGCATCGATCTGCGCGAAGCGCGTGTCGCCGGTGGCGCTCAGTTCGGCCGCGCAGTCCCAGCCGTAGAGCGTGACGGACGCATCGCCGGCTTCGTGGAAGCACCATGGCGTCGCGCCGTCGTCCCACGCGGCGATCAGGTCGCAGAAGTCGAGCGGGCGCAGCGGCACCGAGACCGACGCGAGCGTCGGCGTGCCGGTGGCGGCGGCGCGGCGGGCCGCACGCGCGAACGTGTCGTGCAGCAGCGGAAGGCCGGCGTTCATGCGAGCCCCCGCTGTTGTCGCCAGTATTGCGTTTGCTGCGCGATGTACCACGCGATGAGCTGGGCGAACAGCGTCTCGACGTAGTCGGCGTCGAGGCCGGCCTGCTCGGCCCAGCGGCGCCGGTCGGGCAGCATCGCGGCCACCCGTTCCGGCGCGGCGATGCTCGCTTCGTCCGGCTTGAAGCGCGACGCGGCTTTCACGTACTGCATGCGCCGGCCGAGCGCGTCGATGATGTCGGCGTCCAGACGATCGATGGCTTCGCGAATGTCGGGAAGCCCCGTGCAGGCGTCCGGTGTTTTCATGTGTACTCCTTTCCGTAACGAAGGGATTGGTCGATCCGTTCGACCAGATGTGCGATCACCGCCGGGTATTGGTGCCGCAGGTAGAAGTGGTCGCCGTTGAACGTCTCGACGCGGATCGGGCGCGCCGCGACGTCCTGCCACGCATGCGCCTCATCGCTGTCGAGCTCGGTATCGGCGAGCGGCAGCATCACGCCGAGCGGCGCATCGATGCGCGGCGGCCGCTCGCGCCGATACGTTTCGATCGCGCGGTAGTCGTGGCGGATCATCGGCAGGTAGATCGCGCGCATTTCCGGATCGGCGAGCAGCGCGGCGTGATCGCCGGACAGCCGGGCGACGTCGCCGACGAGCGCGTCGTCGGATTGCAGGTGCAGATCCGATGCGCGCTGGCGATGCGGCGGCGGCAGTGCGGACACCGCCACGTAAAGCGGCGCGGCGCCGCGCGCCTCGAGCCGTACCGCGACCTCGTACGCGAGCGCCGCGCCGAGGCTGTGCCCGAACAGCACGAGCGGCGCGTGCGCATAGCGTTGCAGCGCGTCGGCGGCGGGGCCGGCGAGCGCTTCGATCGAGGGCAGGCACGGCTCGCCGAAGCGTTCCTCGCGGCCCGGATACTGCAGCGCGAGCAGATCGACGTCCCACGGCAGCGCATGGCTCCAGCCGCGAAAGAAATTCGCGGTGCCGCCCGCGTGCGGGAAGCAGACGAGCTGCGCACGCGGGCACGGCGACAGCCGCAACTCGCGAATCCAGTTCGAATCGGTCGGGTGCGCGCTCATGCGGCCGCCTGCAACTGGCGGCGCAACAGGTCGCGCAGCGATTTCTTGCTGGTCTTGCCGATGCCGGTTTCGGGAAAGCGCGGCATGAATTCGATGCGGTCGGGGATCTTGAACGCCGCGAGCCCGCAGTCGCGCAGGTAGCGTTTCAGCACGAGTCGGGACGGGGCAGGCGCGCGCGCGACGACGAACGCGCAGGTCCGTTCGCCGAGCATCGGATCGGGCATCGCGACGACCGCCGCGTCGTGCACCTGCGGATGCGCGAGCAGCAGGTTTTCCACTTCCTCGGCCGAGACTTTCTCGCCGCCGCGGTTGATCTGGTCCTTGTCGCGGCCTTCGACGACCAGGTCGCCGTCCGCGGTGCGCCGCACGCGGTCGCCGCTGCGATAGAAGCCATCGGCCGTGAATGCCGTCGCGTCGTGCGCCGCGAGCCGGTAGTAGCCGCGGATCGTGTACGGGCCGCGTACCTGCAGTTCGCCGATCTCGCCGGGCGCGACCGGTGCGCCGGTTGCGTCGACGATGCGCACTTCGTCGCCGTCCGAGACCGGGCGGCCCTGCGTGTGCGCGATCCGTTCGGGCGCGTCGTCGAGCCGCGTGCAGCAGATCAGCCCTTCGGCCATGCCGAACACCTGCTGCAACCGGCAGCCGAGCACGGGCGTCACGCGTTCGGCCGCGTGGTCCATCAGCCGCGCGCCGCCGACCTGCAGCACGCGCAGGCTCGACAGGTCGGCCTGCCGTTGCGGCTGCTCGTCGAGCCACAGCAGCGCGAGCGGCGGCACGAGCGCGGTATGCGTGACACGTTCCTGCGCAATCAGCGCGAAGCTCTGGTCGGGCTCGGGCCGCGCGGTCGTCACCACCCGGCCGCCCGCGAGCAATGCGCCGATCGTGCCGGGGCAGCACAGCGTGAAGTTGTGCGCCATCGGCAGCGCGGCCAGATAGACGGTGTCGGCATCGAACCCGCTCGCGGCGCTGCACGCGCGCACGTTGTGCAGGTATTCGCGATGGCGGCGCGGAATCAGCTTCGGCGTGCCGGTCGTGCCGCCTGACAACTGGAAGCACGCGATATCGTCGGCGCGCGCCGCGCAGTCGAGCATGGGCGCCGCGTCGTACAGCGCGTCGAACGACGTGAATGCGTGGTCGTCGCCGGCCATCACGATGTGCTCGAGCGTCGGGCACTCGGCCTGCAAGGCGGCCGCGAGCGGCCGGCAGTCGAAATCGCCGAGCTGCGACGCGCCGAGATAAGCACGCGCGCCGGCGAAGCGGCAGAACGCGCCGATCTCGTAGTGACGGTGCGCGGGCAGCGCGAGCACCGGCCGCACGCCGAGCTGGAACAGCGCGAAGCACGTCTCGATGAAGCGCGCGCCGTTCGGCAACTGGACGACGACCGCGTCGCCGCGTACCAGGCCGAGGCGCGCGAGGCCGCCCGCGAGGCGGCGAATGCGCGCGAGCAGATCGCGATAGCACAGCCGCAGCGCGCCGTCGACGACGGCGAGCGCGTCGGGATGGCGCTGCGCGCAGGCATCGAGCGCGTCGAAGAACGTCGTGTCCTGCCAGTAGCCGGCGTCGCGGTAGCGGCGCGCGAAGTCGTCGGGCCAGTCGGGCGCGTCGGCCGGCACGGCCGCCGCCAGGGAGGAAGGGGAGGATTGCATGCGCTGACCTTGGGTTCCGGCAAGTTGTCAGAAAATGTAAATGAGAGGTATTATCATTTGTAACAGGTGCTGCGATAGCGCCGTTTCTTTCGATATCGCGGCAATTTCGTTCGATCGGGCGCTGGTCGCGCGGCACCCGCCCGGTCCGGCCGGACAATCGGCCGGTTGCCGCCGGCGCGCGCCGGTCCGCGCGTGCCGCCTAACCAACGGACCTCCGATGAGATCGACCTCCTTCGCTTCGTCACGACGTCACCCGCCGGTGCTCGTGCCCGGCAATCATCCGGGTGTGGTGCACATCGACACGGGCATGAAACTCATGAGCGGCACGCTGTGCTCGGATAGCCGCGACTGGTACGAGGAGCCGCTCGAAAAAGGGCTGAAGCTCGTCCTCGTGCAGAGCGGGCAGTTGCGCTGCCGCGTGCCGGGCCAGCCCGAGCAATGCATCAAGGGGCCGGGCCTGTGCGTGATCGCCAACGACGGCGAATTCACGACCCACCAGATCTACGACCGCGACGTGCCGCTGCGCTACACGATCGTGCAACTCGGCCTCGATGCGCTCGACCGCAACCTGAGCCTGCTGCCGGAGAAGATGCTCGCGCCGACGGGCGGCGATCCGCGCATCGTCAGTTGCCCGGCGTCGAAGGCGCTGCAGGCGCTCGCCGTGCAGATCGCCACCTGCCCGTTCGAGGGCGCGGTGCGCGAGTACTACCTGAAGGCGAAGGCGTTCGAGCTGACCGCGCTGAGCGCGCAGTTGCTGGCCACGCAGCGGCAGTCCGCGCCGGCCGACGTGCGGGTCACGTCGTCGGATGTCGAGCGCGTGTATGCGGCGAGCGACATCCTGACGCGCGAGCTCCAGCACCCGCCGACGCTCGACGCGCTCGCGGGCCGCGTCGGGATGAATTCGCGCAAGCTGACGGCCGGCTTCCGCAAGGTGTTCGGCACGAGCGTGTACGCGTATCTGCAGGAATACCGGCTGCGGACCGCGCACGCGATGCTGTGCGCGGAGGATGCGAACGTGTCGACCGTCGCGTACCGCGTCGGCTACAGCCCCGCGCATTTTTCGATCGCGTTCCGCAAGCGCTACGGCATTTCGCCGAGCGATATTCGCGTGTCGCCCAACGCAATGGATCATGAGGAATTGACGGGCGCGGCGATCTAAAACAACTGACCGGCCGCCTAAAGGAATCGACCGGGCTCATGGGTGTTAATGAGATAGATTCTCATTCACAGGTGGCCGCCGCCGCGCGGACCCGCCGTCGAACGACCCATACAAGGCGTGCCCATGAGCCAGACCGTTGTCGATTCCACTACCGACCATTCCGATCCTTCCTGTTGTTCTCCCACTGACTGTCGCGCGCGGCTCGTTGCGCTGATCGCCGAGCTGCTCGACGAAGCCGTCGACGAGATCGCGTCGCTCGACGATGACGAGGACCTGCTGAGCTGCGGCCTCGATTCGATCCGGTTGATGTATCTGCAGACGCGCTTGAACCGGCTCGGTCATGCGCTGACCTTCGACGCGCTCGCGCGTACGCCGACGCTCGGCGCGTGGACCGCGTTGCTCGCGACTGCGCCGCGCATCGCGCGGGCGGAAGCCGTCGTCGCGGCCGAAGCCGTCGACGTGCACGCGCCGTTCGAGTTGTCCGCGGTGCAGCAGGCGTACTGGCTCGGCCGCGGCGACGGCGAGGTGCTCGGCAACGTAAGTTGCCACGCGTTTCTCGAATTCCGCAGCCGCGCGATCGATCCGGTTCGGCTGGACACCGCGTGCCGGCGCGTGCGCGAGCGTCATCCGATGCTGCGCGCGCGCTTCGACGGCGGCCGCCAGCAGATCGTCGCGGCGCCGGACGCGCCGGTGTTCGCGCACGCGGACTGGCGCGACCGGACGGCGGCCGAAGCGGAAGCCGAATGGGCGTCGCTGCGCGCATTCCGCTCGCACGAATGTCTCGACGTCGAGCACGCGCAAGTGTTCATGATGGGGCTCGCGCAGATGCCCGGCGGCGAGGATCGCGTGTGGCTGAGCGTCGACCTGCTCGCGGCCGACGTGGACAGCGTGCGGCTGCTGATGCAGGAGATCGGCGTCGCCTATGCCGAGCCGTCGGCGCTGCCGGCTGCGCCGTCGACGTGGTTCCCGGCCTGGCTCGCGCGTCGCGCGGCCGATGCGCGCGATGCGCGGGCCGCGGCGCGCGACGCATGGCAGGCGCGGCTCGCGACGCTGCCGGAAGGGCCGGCGCTGCCGCTCGCCCGTGCGCCGGAAACGATCCGTGCGCCGCGTTTCAGCCGCGTCGCGCATACGCTGAGCACGGACGAGTTGACGCGCCTGCAGGCGCGGGCCGCGCAGCATGGCGTCACGTTGTCGTCGGTGTTCGGTGCGGCATTCGCGGCGGTGCTCGCGCGCTGGAGCGGCCGGCAGGCGTTCCTGCTCAACGTGCCGCTGTTCGACCGGCACGGCGATGCGCCCGATCTGGGCCGCGTGATCGCCGATTTCACGACGCTGTTGCTCGTCGAATGCGACGTGCACGCCGATGCGAGCGCGGCCGACACGGTGCGCGCGTTCCAGCAGCGGCTGCACGGTGCGATCGCGCAGGCCGCGTATCCGGCGCTCGACGTGCTGCGCGATGCGCGTCGGCAGGGCACGCCGCGCGCGGCGCCGGTCGTGTTCTCGTGCAATCTCGGCGACGAGCCGTTCGTGCCCGCTGCGTTCGCGCAGGTGTTCGGCGATCTGCACGACATGATTTCGCAGACGCCGCAGGTATGGCTCGATCATCAGCTCTATCGCGTGCCGGGCGGCGCGCTGCTTGCGTGGGACAGCGTCGACGGCCTGTTCCCGGACGGGATGATCGACGCGATGTTCGGCGCGTATGTCGCGTTCGTGCAGGCGCTGTGCGATCGCGACTGGCGGCTGCCGATCGCGGTCGAGTTGCCGTCCGCGCAGCGGCGCGTGCGCGATGCGCTCAACGCGTTGCCGGCCCCCGGCCGTGCGCGCACGCTGCATCACGATTTCTTCGCGCTGGCCGCACGCGAGCCGGCCGCCGTCGCCGTGCGGTGCGGCGATCGCGCGGTGACGCGCGGCGAACTGGCCGCGCAGGCGCTCGCGATCGCGGGCGGGTTGCGCGCGGCCGGGATCGGGCACGGCGATGCCGTCGAGATCAGCTTGCCGCGCGGGCCCGAGCAGGTCGCGGCCGTATTCGGCGTGCTGGCGGCCGGCGCGTGCTACGTGCCGCTCGACATCGCGCAGCCGGTCGCGCGCAAGGCGCTGATCGAGCGCGCGGCGGGCGTGAAGGCTGCGATCGTCGACACCGCCTGCGCGGACGGGCCGCTGCCACATGTCGGCATCGCCGCGCTGCTGCGGCATGCGCCGCTGGCCGCGCCGCTCGAGGTCGCGCCGCGGGCGACGGCTTACGTGATCTACACGTCCGGTTCGACGGGCGTGCCGAAGGGCGTCGAGATGACGCACGCGGCGGCCGTCAACACGATCGATGCGATCGATGCGCTGCTCGGCGTGCGCGCGCACGACCGGCTGCTGGCGGTGTCGGCGCTCGATTTCGATCTGTCGGTGTACGACCTGTTCGGCGCGCTGGGCGCCGGTGCGCAGCTCGTGCTGCCGACGCAGGACGAAGCGCGCGATGCGGCACGCTGGATCGAACTGATCGCGCAGCACCGCGTGACGCTGTGGAACTCGGCGCCCGCGCTGCTGGAAATGGCGCTGGCCGTGCCGGCGGCGCGCGACGCGTGCCGCAGCGTGCGCGCGGCGCTGCTGTCCGGCGACTGGATCGCGCTCGACCTGCCGGCGCGCCTGCGCGAGCGCTGCGGCGACGCCTGTGCGTTCCACGCGCTCGGCGGCGCGACCGAGGCCGGCATCTGGTCGAACGTGCAGACGGTGCGCGACGTGCCGCCGCACTGGCGTTCGATTCCGTACGGCCGGCCGTTGCCGGGGCAGGCGTATCGCGTCGTCGATGGCGACGGACGCGATGTGCCCGATTACGTGCCGGGCGAATTGCTGATCGGTGGCGACAGTCTCGCGCGCGGCTACCGGAACGATCCCGAGCTGACCGCGCAGCGTTTCGTGCAGCACGCGTCGGGCCGCTGGTATCGCACCGGCGACCGCGGCCGCTACTGGCCGGACGGGACGCTCGAATTCCTCGGCCGCGAGGATCGACAGGTGAAGGTGCGCGGGCACCGGATCGAACTCGGCGAGATCGAAGCGGCGCTCGCCGCGCATCCGTTGATCGACGGCGCATGTGCGAGCGTCGTCCACGGCGAGGCCGCGCGCATCGTCGCGGCGTTCGTGCCGGCCGACTGCGCGGCGGCGGACACCGCGCCATCGTTGCTCGCGGCAGTCGACATGGTCGACACGATGCCGGCGGAAACGGCCGTCGCGCACGCCGTCGCCGCCCGGCTGCTCGACGGCGACGCGGGCCTGCCGCCGCCGCTCGCGCACGGGCGCGCAAAGGGCGCCGCATCGATCCCGATCGACGACGCGCTCGACCGGCTCGCCTGGCAGGCAACCGATCTCGACGCTCTGACGGCCGCGCTGCGCGCGCTCGCCGCCGATCCGGAGACCGCCGCGCAACGCGTGCCGCTGGACCCGTGCGTGGCGCCGCTCGCGTTCGCGACGCGCTTGCCGGACGGCGTTCGTGCGCTGCGCGAGTTCGCCGCCGCGCTGGACGCGCAGGCCGCGGCGCACACGGGTGCGCTGCGCATCGCGGTGCTCGATGCACGCGCGGGCCAGGCGCTCGATGCGGGGCTCGGCGTGCTCGACGATCCGCGCTTCGACGTCACGCTGTTCGACGTGTCGCCGGGCCTGCTGCACAACGCGCAGGCACGCTTCACGCGAACGCTGCCCGCATTGCAGACGATGCAGGACGGCTTGCTGCCCGCACGTCATCTCGGCGCATTCGATTGCGTGATCAGTTTCGCGGCCGCGCACCTGCGCGACGATCCGCGCGACACGTTCCGGATCGCGGCCGCGCTGCTCGCGCGGGACGGCCGCCTGCTGCTCGCCGACGTGCTGCGCGATTCGCCGCTGCGTGAACTCGTCGCGAGCGTCGCGGGCGATACGTCGCCGCCGCGGCCGTTCGCCGACGACGCGCTCGCGGCGGCCGCCCACGCGTGCGGCTTTGCGCTCGATGCGCGCAGCTGGCGCTCGACGGCGTTCGCCTGCCTCGACGCGCGCCGGGTCGGCGAGCCGATCGCGCAGGCGGCGCTGGCCGACTGGTTGCGCGATCGCTTGCCCGACGCGATGCGTCCCGATGCGCTGTGGTGCGTGCCGCGCTGGCCGCTCAACGCGAACGGCAAGATCGATCGCCGGACAGTCGGGGAGGCGCTCGCGCGCGCACTCGGCGACGCGCCGGCCGCGCACGACGCATTCGTGCCGGCCGGCGAGCGGCACGCGATATTGCTCGCCTGCTGGGAACAGGCGCTCGGCCGCGCGGCGAACGCGCGCGACGCGACGTTCTTCGCGCTCGGCGGCGACAGCCTGCTCGCGACGCGCCTGCTCGCGCAACTGCGCGAGCGGCTCGGCGTGCGGATCGGGATGGCCGCGTTCTACCGGCAGCCGACGCTCGCCGGTCTCGCGGCGCAGCTCGACGAACTGACGCCGGCGGCGCCGGCCGACGGCGACGCAGCGGTCGCGACGATCGAGGAGGGCGTGCTGTGAGTTTCGACGACGTGCTCGACCTCTGCCGCGAACGGCGGATCGAACTGTGGTGCGACGACGGCGGCCAGTTGCGCTATCGCGCGCCGGCCGGCGCGCTCGATGCGGATCTCGCCGCGCGCATCAAGGCCGAACGCGATGCGTTCGTCCGCTTCCTTCAGAACGGCGCATGGCGCGACGATCCGGCGCACCGGCACGAACGGTTCGCGCTGACGCCGGTGCAGGCCGCGTATGTGCTCGGTCGCCACGAATCGTTCGAGTTCGGCGGCAGCGCATGCCACCTGTACGTCGAATACGACGAACCGCAGGATCTCGACTGCGTGCGCTTCGAAGCCGCGTGGAATGCGTGCGTCGCGCGCCATCCGATGCTGCGCGCGATCGTCGAGGACAACGCATGGCAACGCGTGCTGCCCGACGTGCCCTGGCAGCCGCTCACCGTGCACGACCTTCGCGAGGCCGACGCGAACGCCTTCGACGCGCACCTGAGCCGCGTGCGCGAGCGCCTCGACCATGCGGTGCATGCGCTCGACCGCTGGCCGGTGCTGCAGCCGGAAGTGAGCCTCGGCCAGGAGGCCGCGGTGCTGCACCTGTCCGTGGATTTCACGCTGATCGACTACGCGAGCCTGCAATTGCTGCTCGCCGAATGGCGGCGCCGTTACGACGATCCGCAATGGCAGCCCGCGCCGCTCGACGCGACGTTTCGCGACTATGTGCTGCATGAAGCGCAGGCCGGCACGCGTGCCGATCATGCGCGCGACAAGGCATGGTGGCTCGCTCGACTCGACGAGTTGCCCGCGCGTCCCGATCTGCCGGTCGTGCCCGCGAGGCGCACCGACGGGCGGCCGCGCTTCACGCATCGGCATGCGCGGCTCGATCGCGCGCAATGGGCCGCGCTGAGCGGCCAGGCGAGCCGTTTCGGGCTGAGCGCGGCGAGCGTCGCGCTGGCCGCGTTCGCCGAGGTCGTCGGCCGCTGGAGCCAGACGCCGGCGTTCTGCCTGAACCTGACGGTGCTGAACCGTCCGCCCGTGCATCCGCGCATCGATGCGGTGCTCGGCGATTTCACCGCGCTGAGCCTGCTCGCCGTCGACGCGACGCACGGGCGCGATTTCGTCGAGCGTGCCCGCACGATCGGCGCGCGGATGTTCGACGATCTCGACCATCGCGCGTTCACCGGCGTCGACGTGATGCGCGAACTCGCACGGCGGCGCGGCAAGGATGCGGCGCTGATGCCGGTGGTGTTCACGAGCGGGATCGGCAGTGTCGAGCGCCTGCTCGGCGAGCACGCGGGGCACGCGGCGCGCGCCGCGCCGCCGCGCACCATGATCAGCCAGACGCCGCAGGTGTGGCTCGACTGCCAGGTGACCGACCAGTTCGGCGGGCTGGAAATCGGCTGGGACGTGCGCGACGACCTGTTTCCGGACGGCATGCCGGCCGCGATGTTCGACGCGTATGTCGCACTGCTGGGTCATCTGGCCGACGATGCCGCATGGTGGTCGCGTGAGGGTGACATCGTGCTGCCGTCCGCGGCGCCCGTCGCCGACGTGCATCCGGATGCCGATACGCATATCGCGGCCGGTTTCGCCGCGCAGGCGCTGCGCACGCCCGATGCGCCGGTCGTGATCGATGCGCGGGGGGCACGCACGTACCGCGAGGTCGCGCAACAGGCGGCGGCGCTGCGTACCGCGCTCGAACAGGCGGGCGTCGGCGTGGGCGATACCGTCGCGGTACTGATGCCGAAGTGCGCGCACCAGCTCGCGGCCGTGCTCGCGATCGTCCAGGCGGGCGCCGCGTACGTGCCGGTCGACAGCCGCCAGCCGGCGCTGCGGCAGCAGGCCATTCTGCGCAATGCACGGGTACGCGCGGTCGTCAGCGTGCAGGCGCTCGCATTCGACCATGACGGTTGCGTGCGCATCGATATCGATGCGTTGCCGATCGATCCGCAATGGCCGCCGCGCGCCGCATGCGGCATCGCTCCCGATGCATTGGCTTACGTGATCTATACGTCGGGCTCCACCGGCGAGCCGAAGGGCGTGATGCTGAGCCACGCGGCGGTGTGCAACACGCTCGCCGACATCAGCGCGCGGCATGCGGTCGGCGCGGGCGACGTGGTGCTGGGCCTGGCCGAACTGAGCTTCGACCTGTCCGTCTACGATTTTTTCGGGGCGACCGCGCGCGGCGCGTGCATCGTGCTGCCCGATCCGGCGCGCGGCAACGATCCGTCGCACTGGGCCGAACTGATGGCGCGCCATCGCGTGACGCTGTGGAATTCGGTGCCCGCACAGGGGCAGATGCTGATCGACTACCTCGAAGGCGAACCGGCGCTCGACGTGCCAGGCCCGCGCCGCGTGCTGTGGTCGGGCGACTGGATTCCGGTGACGCTGCCGGCCCGCTGGTGGCGTCGCTGGCCCGACAGCGCGCTGTTCAGCCTCGGCGGCGCGACCGAAGCGTCGATCTGGTCGATCGAACATCCGATCCGTCCGGAAGATACGCAGCTCGCGAGCATTCCGTACGGCCGCGCGCTGACCGGGCAGACGATGGAAGTGCTCGACGCACTCGGCCGGCCGTGCCCGCCGGGCGTGCGCGGCGAGATCCATATCGGCGGCGTCGGGCTTGCGACGGGCTACGCGAATGATCCCGTGCGGACGGACGCGCGTTTCATTCGTCATCCGGACGGGCGCAGGCTTTATCGCACCGGCGATCTCGGGCGCGTGCGCGCCGACGGCTCGCTCGAATTCCTCGGGCGGCAGGACGATCAGGTGAAGATTCGCGGCTACCGGATCGAGCTCGCCGAGATCGATGCGGCGCTGACCGCGCATCCGCTCGTCGGCGCGGCGGCCACGATCGTGCTCGGCGAGGGCGCGGAGCGCCGGCTTGCGAGCTTCGTGTCGCTGCAGGGCGCGGAAGCGCCCCCGCCGGCGCAGGACGACGCGCTGCACGAGATTGCAACGCACGTGCGCACGGCGTTCGACGCCGCGCGCTGGCCCGCGCAGGCGGACGTGTCGCGTTCGGTCGCGCAGCTCGACGCAGCGTGCGTGGCGTCGCTCGCCGCGTGGATCGTGCCGGCCGGCGGCTTGACGACCGATGGCGTGACCGGTTTCGCGACGCTGTGCGAGCGGCTGCGTGTGCCGGCGGCGCGACGACATCTGCTGCGCCACTGGCTCGCGATGCTGGTCACACATGGCGTGCTGGACGCGGACGCGGACGACGGCTGGCGCAGGCGGCCCGACGTCAGCATCGTCGACGCGCGTGCATGCTGGGACGCATTCGCGCAGCACGCATCGCCCGCGCTGTGGCCGGCCGTCCTCGTCGATTACTTCCGCGCCAGCGCCGGATGCCTCGACGCGCAGATCGACGGCCGCGTATCGCCGGCCGGCCTGATGTTCCCGGAAGGGGCTTCGCATATCGCCGAAGCGATGTACAGCGACGGCGAACACGCCCGCGCGCTGCATCGCGGGATGGCGCAGGCCGTGCACGCCGTCGTCGCACGCGAACCGCGGCGCGCGTGGCGCATCCTCGAAATCGGCGCGGGCACGGCCGCCGCGACGCGGGCGATCGTCGAGGCGCTCGCGCCGCTGGTGGAAGCCGGGACGCGCATCGATTACCTGTTCAGCGACGTGTCGAGCTACTTCCTCGCGGCCGCGCGCGAGCGTTTCGCTGCGTATCCGTGGATGCGCTTCGTGCGTTTCGACATGAATGCGGCGTGCGACGCGCAGGGCATTGCACCGCATTCGGTCGACATGACGATCAGCTCCGGCGCGCTGAACAATGCGCGCGACACGGTCGCGCTGATTGCCGGCTTGCGCGCACTGTCGGCGCCCGACGCGTGGTGGGTGATCCAGGAACTGACGGCCGAGCATCCGGAAATCAGCATCAGCCAGGGGCTGATGATGGAGACGCCGGACGATGCGCGGGCCGCATCGGCGCGGTTGTTCGTGCCGCATGCGCAGTGGCTCGACTGGCTGCAGGCGGAAGCGGGCGATCGCGCGCTCGGGTGCGTCGCGCCCGACACGCCGCTCGCCGCGCTCGGCTACGACATCCTGCTCGCCCACGTGAAGCGCGGCGCGGCGCGCATCGCGCCGGATACGCTGCTGGCGTTCGTGGCCGAGCGTGTGCCGGGCTACATGGTGCCGTCGCAACTGCGCGTGCTCGAACGTTTGCCGGTGACCGCGAACGGCAAGATCGACCGCCGTACGCTGGCCGGCATCGCCGATATCCGCGAGCCGGCGCCGGCCGTGGTGCGAGCGGTGCCCGCACCGGCAGCCGATCCGTTGCTGGCGCGGCTGATCGGCTTGTGGGAGACCGTGCTCGATACGCGCAACGTCTCGCCGGACCAGGACTTCTTCGCTGCGGGCGGCGATTCGCTGCTGATCGCGCAACTCGTGTCGCGGCTGCGTGGCGAGGAACCGCTCGCGCACGCGCATCCGTTCGACCGGTTGTTGCGCTGGGTGCTCGCGCAGCCGACGCCCGCCGCGTTCGCGCAATGCCTGCGCGACGCGGGCGAACAGCCGGCGAGCGCGACGCCGACGGCCGCGCCCGCCGCGTCGCGCACGGCGCATGGGTCGGCGGTCGTCCATGCGCCGGCGCCGCGCGTGCGCACCGGCGTGCGGCCGATTCCGCTCGCGCCCGGCGACGGCGTGCCGCGCGTGATCGTGCACGAAGGGCTCGGCACCGTGCATGCGTATCGTCCGGTGCTTCCGGCGCTCGCGCGGCTCGGCCCGGTGCTCGGCTTCGCGGTGCGCGACGCGCAGGATTATCTCGACCTGCCGGCGCGTCACCTGAACGCGACGCTGGGCCGGCGTTACGCGGATGCGCTGTGGCGCAGCGGCGTGCGCGAGGTCGACGTGCTCGGCTACTGCTCGGGCGGGCTGGTCGCGCTCGAAATGGCGAAGTCGCTGGTGCAGCTCGGCGTCGCGGTGCGCACGCTCGACATCGTGTCGAGCTACCGGATTCCGTACCTGATCGAGGATGAACGGCTCGTGCTGTTCAACTTCGCGGCGACGCTCGGGCTGCCGCTCGACGCACTCGGGTTTCCGGAAACGTACGTGCTGGCCGACGCGCTCGCCGACGCATTGAAGGCCGACCCCACGCGGCTCGCGCCGGGCAGCCTGCAGGCGCAGCTCGAGATCTTCGGCGATCGCTGCGAGCCGCTCGACGTGCTGCGCGGCCGCGTGTTGCGCGCGGCGGCCGGCCTGTCGATGCAGGATGCGATCGCGCATCCGCTGCTCGACGAGCGCGAGCGGCTCTACCGGCTCTTCATGCATTCGGTGCAGGCGTGCCACTGGGCCGGCGATGCGCCGTATGCGGGCGCGCTGCGGCTGTTCGTGCCGGAGCGCTGCAATCCGCTGATTCCGCAGCAGCGCGCGGCGCTCACCGATTACTGGACGGCGCAGGCGCTCGGCGGCATCACGGCCGTCGATATCCCCGGCGGTCATTTCGACTGCCTGAACGCCGCGTTCGTCGATACCCGCCTGAAGGAGGCACGATGAAGGTCCATCCGCTGCCGGTCGTCGTGGCCGGCTCCCGTTTCGGTCAGTTCTATGCGGCGGGCCTCGCGGCGTCCGGTTCGTATCACGTCGCCGGCATCCTCGGCCAGGGCAGCGCGCGCACGGCCGCATTGGCCGCGCGCGTCGGGGCGCCGGTGTTCGACCGCGTCGACGCGTTGCCGGACGACGTGCGCATCGCGTGCGTCGCCGTCGGCGGCGCGGCCCGCGGCGCGGAGGGCGCCGCGCTGGCCTGCCGGCTGCTCGAACGCGGGATCGACGTCGTGATCGAGCATCCGCTGCTGCCCGACGAATGGGCCGGCGTGCTTCGTACCGCGTCGCGCCAGGGCCGCCGTTGCCTGCTCAACAGCTTCTATCCGAACCTGCCGGTCGTCGCGCGCTTCATCGCGGTCGCGCGGCGGCTGCGCGAGACGAGCGCGCCGGTGCATGCGGACGTGGTGTGCTCGGTGCAGGCGAGCTACGCGGCGCTCGACGTGCTCGCGGCCGCGTTGCAGGGCGTCGGGCCGTGGTCGGTCGAACCGATCGGGCCGGCGTTGTCGTCGATGCGCGAATGCGCGATGGTGCTCGCCGAAACGCCGGTGTCGCTGCGCGTGCACAACGAGATGGCGGCGGCCGACGACGGCCGGATGAGCATGCTGTTCGGCATCACGCTGACGACCGACGCCGGCACGTGGACGCTCGCGTCGCCGCACGGCCCGCTGTGGTGGGCGCCCGCGCTGCGCGAGCCGGCGCAGGACGAGGACGGCCTGTTCCCGATCTTCGGCGAGCCGGCCGGCGACGACCTGCCGAGCCTCCAGATCTGCGACGACGCGCAGGACACGTGGGGCGAGATTCATGCGCGCAGCTGGCCGCAGGCGGCCGTGCGCGCCGTCGATCGCCTCGTGTCCGGCGAAGGGCTGCACGCGTGCAACCAGCGCAGCATCGACGTGGCGCGCGTGTGGCAGCAGTTGACCGCGCAACTCGGTTTTCCGGCGCAGCCGCCGGGCGATGCGCGCGCCGCGACGCTCGGCATGCTGCTGGAGCGTGCTGCATGAAGGCGCCGTTGCTTTCGATGTTGCGACCGTTCGCGGTGCCGCTCGTCGCGGCGGTGGCGTTGCAGGCGCTGGCCGGCATCGCGTCGCTCGTGCCGTGGCTCGCGCTCGCGCATCTCGCCGACGCATGGCGCGCGAGCGCGCAGCTCGACACGGCGGCGCGCGGCTGGCTCGTCGCGGCCGTGGCGGCCGGTGCGTTCTGGCTGGCCGGCCAGACGGTCGCGCTGCACCTGACGCACCGCGTCGACGCCGATCTCGGCGATCGCCTGCGCAAGCGCCTCGCCGATCATCTGCAGCGTTTGCCGCTCGGCTGGTTCGCGCGCGCGGGCAGCGACCGCGTCGCGCGCCACGTCGACCAGGACGTGCGCGCGCTGCACCAGCTCGTCGCGCATGCGCCGGCCGATCTCACGCAGCTCGTGGTCGTGCCGTGCGCGGCGCTCGCGTGCCTGCTTTACCTGAATCCCGCGCTGCTCGCGTTCGCGCTCGTGCCGCTCGTCGCCGGCGCGGCGCTGTTCCGCTGGATGCGCTCGGCACGCTTCGCGCCGGCCTTCGCCGCACGCAACGCGGCGCTCGAACGGTTGATGGGCGACTACGCGCAGCTCGCGCAGAACCCGGCGCTGGTGCGGCAGTATCCGGGCGCCGGCATCGAGGCGGCCGCGCTCGCGTCGAGCGGGCAGTTCTTGCGGGCGTTCTCGGCGTGGGTCGGCCGCATCGGCGGCCTCGGCGCGTGCACGCAGGTGCTGCTCGGCACGCCGTTGCTGCTCGCGTGGGTCGTGTTCGGCGCGACGTGGCTGACGGCCGGACAGTTGCCGGTCGGCACGCTGTGCGCGTTCGCGTTGCTGATCTGGGCGGTCGCGGCGCCGGTGCGTGCGCTCGGTCATGGCGCCGATGCGCTGCGCGACGCGCGCGCGGCCGCCGCGCGGCTCGATGCGTTGCTTGCGCAGCCCGGCCTGCAGGAACCCGCCGACGGCGCGGCACAGGCGCCGCGCGATGCGTCGATCGAACTGCGCGGCGTGCAGGTCGACATCGACGGCGAGCCGATCCTGCGCGACATCGACGCGACGCTCGTGGCCGGCGCGACCACCGCGATCGTCGGGCCGTCCGGCGCGGGCAAGAGCACGCTGCTGATGCTGCTCGCGCGCTTCATGGACCCGGATCGCGGCACGGTGCGGCTCGGCGGCGCCGATCTGCGATTGGTCAGTTCGCAGACGCGCCGCGAACAGATCGCGATGGTGTTCCAGCAGGCGAGCGCGCTCGACGTGTCGATTGCCGCGAACATCGCGCTTTATCGACCCGACGCCGATCGCGACGCGATTCGCGCCGCCGCGCGCGCGGCGTGTCTCGACGCACGCATCGACGCATTGCCGGGCGGTTACGACTGCGTATGCGGGCGCGACGTGCGCCTGTCCGGCGGCGAACTGCAGCGGCTGTCGATCGCGCGTGCGCTGCTGTCGCGTGCGCCGTTGCTGCTGCTCGACGAACCGGCGTCGGCGCTCGATCCGCAAACCGGGCGCGCGTTGCGCAACGCGCTGCGCACCGACACGCGTACCCGTGTGATCGTCAGCCACGATCTCGACGCGATCCGGCACGCGGACCAGATTCTCGTGATGGAACGCGGCCGCCTCGTCGAACGCGGCACGCATGCGGCGCTGCTGGCCGCGGGTGGGCTGTATGCGCGGCTCTGGCGCGAACGCGGCGCCGCAGGCGGGGAGGCCGCATGATGACGAAATCGCTCAAACGTTTGCAGTGCCTGCCGCGCGACACGCGCCGCGCGCTGTGGCGCGGGCTGGGCTGGGCGGTGGCCGCCGCGTTGCTCGACGGCGCGTGCGGGCTGCTGCTCGTGCCGTTGATCCGCGCATGGTTCGCCGGCGCGCATACGGCCGCGCTGCACTGGACGATCGTGCTCGGCGCGCTGACGCTGGGCCATGCGCTCGTGCTGTACGTCGCGCAACGCGGCGGCTATCGCGCGGGCGGCGCGCTGGCCGTGGGCCTCGTCGAACGCCTCGTGCAACACCTGCCGCGCATCGCGTCGTGGCAGACCGTGCGCGACAGTCATCCGGCCGGGTTGCTGCGCGGGCCGGTGATGCAGGCGATGGGGATTCCCGCGCACCTGCTCGGGCCGTTGATCGGCGCGGTCGTCACGCCGCTCGCGGTGGTCGCGGGCCTTGCATGGATCGACTGGCGCATCGCGCTGTGCCTCGCGGCGGCGGCCGTGCTGCTGTTCGCGCTGCTGCAGCGCGGCGGCGCCCGCACGCTCGGGTTCGAACAGGCGCGCGCCGCGGGCGATCGCGAGATGGCCGTGCAGCTTCAGACCTTCGCCGCGCATCAGGGGCTGCTGCGCTTCGCGGGCCAGGACGGCGAAGCACGCGCGGCGTTGCAGCGCGCGTGCGACGAACAGCATCGCCGCACGCGGGCGCTGATGCGGCGCTCGCTGCCGATCGAGCTCGGATTCGCGGCCGCGGTGCAGGGCGTGTTCGTCGCGATGCTGATCGGCGGCGCGTGGGCCGTCGCGGCCGGCCGACTCGACGCGGCGACGGCCGTCGCGGTGCTCGTGCTGCTCGTGCGCTTCATCGAGCCGCTCGCGCAACTCACGCAGCTCGATCAGGCGCTGCGCGGCGGCTGGCGCGCGCTCGACACGGTGCTCGCGGTGCTGCACGCGCCGCGCTTCGACAGCCCCGAGCGCGGCACGCCGGTACACGACGCGAGCGTCGACGCGCTGCGCGTCGGCTATCGGTCGGCCGGCGGCGCGACGCTGCTCGACGGGATCGACCTGCATTGCCCGGCGGGCGGCTTCGTCGCGATCGTCGGCCCCACGGGCGCGGGCAAGAGCACGCTGCTCGGCCTGCTCGCGCGGCTCGACGATCCGTGCGCCGGGCGCGTGCTGCTCGGCCGCGCCGACGTGCGGCACCTGAGCGAGGCGACGCTCGCCGCGACGCGCAACCTCGTGTTCCAGGACAACGGGCTGTTTCGCGGCAGCCTCGCGTGGAACGTGCGGATGGGGCGACCGGACGCGACCGATGCCGAGCTGCGCGCCGCGCTGGACGCGGTCGGCCTGCTGCGCGACGCCGAGCGCCTGCCGGACGGTCTCGACACCGACGTGGGGCCGGGCGGGCAGGTGCTGTCG